>CANFQO010000081.1 GCA_947449135.1 Planctomycetaceae bacterium
GACGGGCCTGAAGGAGAAGAAGCTGCCTGCCTGATAGGCGACGCCGCTGGTCAGGCGAGCCCGGGTCCCGTTGATGGCGGCAGACCCGTTGTAGGTGAGCTTCGTGGTGGACCCGGCAAAGCCAGCGCTGAGATCGAGGGCAGGAACACCGTTGGCAATGGAAGCGGACACCTCGTTCGACACTGCACTTTCCGCCGCAACAGGCGAGATGTTCCCGTTGGCCGCGGTGACGACGTAGTAATACTTCGTGCCGGCGATCGTGGCCGTGTCGATGTAGCTCGTCGTGGTGACGCCGGTGGTGAGGAGTGTTTCGGCACCGGCGGCGGTGCCGCGGTAGACGTTGTACGCCACGGCTCCGGCGGGGGCCGTCCAGCTCAGTGCGACCGCATTGGCCGCCGCGGTAGCGGCCAGAGTGGTCGGGGCGGTCGTGAGGGTGGTGACCCCTGTTCCGGTGAAGTCGTTGTAGCCGGAGATGTTGTAAGCCTGGACGTGATACTCGTAGAAAGTTCCCGGCTGAACTCCGGTATCCGACCACGAGTAGGTGGTCGGCGGAGTGGCGTTGAATGCCGGTAGCGATGCGTACAGATCGAAGGAGCCGCGATTGACGGCGCGGAGAATGCGGTAGCCGTCGGCTGTTCGGCCGGCATTGTCGGTCCAGGTGAGATCGATTTGGCCGGGGGTCACCAGCGATACGGCAGCATCGGTTGGCTTGGCCGGCGCCAGCGGAATGGTCACGGACGTGACGTTGGAGTTGGCCGAACTGCCCGCTGAATTTGTCGCCCGCAGGCGGTAGTAAAACGTGCTGCCGGGAGCGAGACCGGCGAGTGTGTCGGTGAAAGCGTTGGGCGTCGCCGGCAGCGGTTGGGTGACGAGCCCCTGCGTAAACCCGCTGTCAGAGGCCCGGTCGAGCGCGAAGCCGGTTTGGTTGGTGGCGTTGTTTGTCCAACTGAGGGCGACGCTAGTGGCCGACGCCGGCGCGGAGCCGAGCCCGCTGGGGGCCGCAGGTGCCTGGGGGACGCTTGGCGAGAACGTCCAGTCGACGATTTCCTGAGTGGCGACGGCGGCGCCGGTTCCGGCCGTGAATCCGACGTAGGCGGTCGCGCCAGCGGCGGCGACGATGTCGATCGTGTAGTTACGCGAGACCGACACCCCGGTGAGGGTGTCGGTGATGGTGACGGAGAGCTTTGTGCCGTCGTACGCCAGTGTTACTTGAAACACGTCGCCGCTGTGCAGATCGATGCCGCTGCCGTTGAGATTAACGGAGCCCGTCACCGTGGGCGCGGCGCCGTTGACGTAGAGTCCGGTGGAATTGCCCCCTTCGCCGGCGTTGCTCGCGAGATCAAACTTGATCGCCACGCTCTTGCCGATCGCGGCCGGGGAGTTGGCGCCATCCGGTCCGTAGCCGAGTCCGCCACCGTACGACCCGAGCGCCGTGGCGCCGATTCCCTGGATCGTGAAGGTGAGACCGTCGGCTGCCGCACCCCCACTGGTCGTTTGAAACCGGAACGACGAGTTGAACTTCGTCACATCGACGGGCGTGGTCGTGAAAACGCTTCCCGCCTGGTACGTGGAGCCGCTGGTCAAGCGGGCTCTGGTGCCGCTGATGAGGGCGGAACCGTTGTAGGTGAGCTTCGTGGTCGAACCGGCGAAGCCGCCGCTGAAATCCACGACCGGGACGAAGTCGCTGGTCGTGACGGTAGCGACGTTGGAGGAGGCGGAGTTCCCCAGACTGTTGAAGCCACGGATGCGGAACGAGTAGGAGGTCAGGCTGGAGAGGCCGCCGACGGAGATGTTGGTGGCTCCGGCTGCAGCAGTCGTCACCAGTTGGTAGACACCGTTGACCAACTGTTCGATCGCGTAGCCGGTGGCAAGATTGGGGGAGACTGAGGGATCAGTCCACGAGAGACTCACCGAGGTTCCCGACAACGTGCTGGCTGCGAGCACCGGTGCGGTGGGCACGCTGACTGCCGGCGGGGTGAGGCCGTAGACGACGAGGCCGCTGGCGGTGCCGACGAACACCTGACCATTGGCGACGGTCGGCACGGCAAACTTGACGACGGCCCCCACGTTGTCGACGCCGGATACCTGCTGGCCGCTGTTCCACAGTTCGGTCGACAGGGTGGCCGCATCGTAGGCGTGAATTTGATTGGCGTTGCGGTCGGGGATCCAGACGATGCCGTTTTTCGTTCCGTTCGAGGATACGGAGACGGAGCCCGGCAGATACCCGAAGAACGTGGAGCCCGTCGAAGACGTGATCGTCAACGTTCCGGTCGCCCCGATGGTGTAGGTGCACGCCCTGCTGTTGAAGCCGCTGACCCAGTAGAGCTTGCCGTTGTAATACGTCGGGGTGCTGACGGAGCCGCCGAGTTGGATCGGCGGAGTGTTGTGCCCTGTCCCATCAGGCACCGCGTTGATCACGTTGTCGTTGACGGCGTCGAAATGCCCCATATTGTCGCGGTCAACAAGATAGATCTTGCCCTGCTTTCCCGAAGCGACGAGCAGGTGCGGATGCCCGGCGATGCCTGCGGAGTCGGGAAGGATCAGCGGCGAACCGGAGCCGAAGTCCTGGTCTGTGGTATCGAGGGCCGTCTGGTTGTAGGGAATGAAGTAGTCGGCCACCTTGAAGCCCCAACCGTTGGCATTCTGGCTCGTCGGGGATGTGGTGGCGTCGGGCACGGCCTTGACGAGGGCCTCGTAGTAACTGGCGTCGGCGGGGAAGCCGGAGGCGTCGAGGACGGGTGCACCGGCATTCGACGGCCCATTGCCGGTCTCGAAATAGAACGCGCTGCCGTCGGCCTCGAAGCTGAGTTTACCGCCCCCCTGCCAGATCCCGGCGAGGCCGCCGTTGGGACAGGTGTTGAGCACTCCGGAGAGCCTGAATCCGGTCGTGGCAAGATTGCCAACATCCCAGGCGGTCACCCAGCCGTGATAGGGGCCGTTGTCGCCGTGCGACGCCCACGGGATGTAAAGCGTCTGCCCGACAAGGCTGAGTGCGGATCGCTGGTTTTCGCGACGGGCATTGAACTGCACGACCTGCTTGCCGGTGCTGTTGTAGGGGTCCGCGACGGCCCCGTCGCCGGAACCATAGACGTAAATCTGGGTGTTGTTGGTGTTGGTGCCGCTCGTGTCGCCGACGAGGTATGGCACTGCCTTATCGGTTCCATCGGCGACACTGATCGCATGCAGGCGGCTGACGTAGTGGGCCACGCCGCCGACGGTCTCCTTGGTCTTCGCGTTGACGTAGAGCGTGCCGGTGGTGGCATCGATGACGGGCGTGCCCGTGATGCCGATGATCGGGCTGATGTCCGCGGTGCCCAGATCGGCGTACGGCACCGTCGTGATGGCGGTGGCGGAGAGCGTGTTGTTGATGTTGGTGCCGGGAGCCGTGCCGACATTACCCGCCGTGATGTCGGTGAAACTCCGCTTCCAGAGCACGGCACCGCCGGCGACGCTGGCGTCTATGGCGTAGAGGGTGTCGTTCTCGGTGGCGACGAAGACGACGTCATGAAGGCCGGTCGATCCGGTGGTCGTGTTGGGGCCCGCGGCGATCGTGATCCCCGTCTGCACCAGTGGCTGGGCATAGACCTGGCCGTCAACCGTCGTGGCATAGATCTTTCCGAATGAGCCAACCTTGACATTGGTAGGCGTGAGCTGCTGTTCGGCGGCATTGACGCCGTTGCCCGCGAGGTCGTTGTGGAACGTGAGGACGTTCGTAGCCAGGAGGTCTCGCCGCTCCAGAGCCTCGACGCCGGCGACAAGCCCCCGAAGCCCCCGGCGGGCACGTCCGGAATACCCCCGGCGGCCACGGATCGCGTCACGAAATCGTCGCAGCGGCCACTGCCATGTCATTGAATATCGCCCGATATGGAGACCGTGCTTCGTCCAACAGCTATCCAAGAGAACCCCAACTTATACCAAGAAAACAAGGAGAGCAGCATCTTAATTCCGTACGAAATAAGCTGTTTTGGCCCGTTTTTGGGGAGTGGGGGTGGCAAGCCACCCGCTGGTTGACGGCCCATGGAGACTGGGGGGAATGGGCGGGGCCATGGCGCCGTCCATTCGACGCTACGGCTGGTCGCGCCGCACCCGCCGGGCGGCGAGGATGGCATCCCGCAGGGCGGCCAGGCCATTCAACGGCGATACCTTCGAGCCTTTGACATCGGCCCACTCAACGGGCAGTTCAAGGAGAGTGAGTCCCATCGTCTGGGCGATGAGAATCGCCTCCACGTCGAACCCAAACCCATCCTGTTGCACGCGGGAAAAGATCGCCTGCGCAGCCGCTCGGCTGAAGGCCTTAAAGCCGCACTGGGTGTCGGTCAGCCGGGTGATCCTGAGCAGCCGAAGGGCATGGTTGAAAAATCGGCCAGCTGCCTCGCGGAGCAACGGCTGATGCAGGCGAATGATGCTTTCCGGGTGCCGCCGGCTGCCGATCAGGACGTCGGCAGACGTCGCGTGGTGCAAAAATTCAGGGACGTACCGCAGGGGAACACTGAGATCGGCGTCCATGAAAAAGACCTGCTCGCCCCGGGCCCGCAGCATGCCGGTCTTGACCGCATAGCCTTTTCCTCGCGCCACCGGGTTGGCCACGATGATGAACCGAGGATCACCCTCCACCGCCTCGTGGACGGCCTCGAGCGTTCCGTCCGTGCTCAGTTCGACGACGACGATGAATTCCCAAGGCTCGTCGGGAAACGTGCTGCGGATCTGCCGAATCGACGGCGGCAGGCGGGCGGCCTCGTTGCGGGCCGGGATGACGATGCTTACCTGTGGAGCATCGGCATTGGGAACGTGGGCGTGCATGCCGTGGCAGGAACTCGGAGTGGAGGGCTCGGCCGCGATGCGGCAACGCGATCCGCGGCAGCCGACAATCGGCACCCAAGCACTGTATGTGAATCCCGTGATAAACACCAACTCTTGGTCGATCTCCTGGTCGAGCCCGTCGCCGTAAACGCCGGCTGCGGGCCACGACGCTGCTTTCCAAGTCGCCAGACGCCAACTATTCTCTTCTCACTCGGCCCATGACATTCGGCGAGCACGGCCGCACAACCACGAAGACGGCACAAAGAGGACGGGGGCCATGAGCCTGCAGTATTCCATTTCGCCGCATTCCATTCAGCCGCGGATCAGCGCACTGACCGACACCCTCCTGCAGAAGTGGCAGGCGGCATGCCGGCAGTATGGCGGGGTGCTGGCGGCGCTCGTGGCGATGCAGATCGTCGTCTATGGCTATTTCTTCACGACGGTGATCCTCACGGACCACACCTTCCCCAACACCTGGGTGCAGCCGTATCCATCGCACAGGACCCGGGAGGAAGGCCGGTGGCTCCAGGATCTCATCATCTGCTTCCAGGGTGGAGCGGGGGTGCAGCCGTTCCAGATGTTCGCGGCGGTGACGCTCCAGGGCATCAATGGCATCCTCTTCGCACGTTTGCTGGGCCTCACGAAGCGTTTCGAAGTCTTTCTCGCCGCAGCAGTCGTCTGCCTGTATCCCGCGATCCTCGACACCTACAGCTTCGCCAGTGACCACCTGACCTTCGCGATCGGCGACACGCTGGCCCTCGCGGGCATCCTCTGCCTGGCGACCAACCGACTAACCCCGACAAACGCCATCGTCTCTGGCCTGTGTTTCATGCTGTCGTTGGCCGCATACGGGCCGAAGATCGCCTTCATCGGCCTGCTCTGCCTCTGCCATTTGGCGATCTTTATCGCCACCGACAACGACGCTACCGACAGCGACGCCACAGGCCCTCGGAGTGGCGATCCCAGAGCAACGCTGCTGAGACTCGGCTACGTGTTCGCGGTCTCTGCGGCAGCGTGCGTCTGCTTTTATGCCTCGTCCAAGCTCGTTCTGACGCAGGATGCCGGGATGCGGGTGCAGCTGAACTCGGCGGAGCAGATGGGCCAGGCTGCCGTGCAGGCCTACTCCAAATTCCTGCGCTACTGCACGGTCGAATCCGACTACCTGCCGGTGTCGTTGCGGGCGCTGCCGGCCATGGCAGTCGCCCTGGGGGCTGTGTCGCTCCTGCTCAGCGCCCGCCGAAAGGGCGCCACGGCCATCGCGATCCTCGCCATGCTTCTCGCGCTGATTCCCCTCGTGCTGAGGGCGTCGTACATCATCAACAGCAATACCTACGAGAACAACGGACGGATCACCTATGTCAACGGCTACGCCCTCGTGTTTTTTCTGGCGGCCGCCCTCCATCGCCCTTTGCTGAAGTGGTGCGCCATGGGGATGCTGCTGCTGCTGTTCTACGTGATGGCGGTGGTGGGTACGCAGGAGACGAATGCGGCCGCGATGAAAACCATCTATGAGACGAACATGGTCAACCGCATCGCTGCCCGCATCGAGGAACAGACAGCCGGACTTTACGAAGAAAAACGCGCGATCGTCGTGATCGGCGAGTTGCCGGACTTTCCATACCAACGGTACGTGCGGTACAGAAATCTGAAAATGCAGCCACACTCGCGATTCACTGCGTTCCCGTTTTTCCGGCAGGTCGAAATGCTCAACTTTTTGTTCGGCCAGGATGTTCTGCAGTTGCCGACTGCAGCGCAGGTCGAGCGGGCCACGGCATCGACAGAGGGCCGGAGTCCCTGGCCTGCGGCTGACTCTGTCTACGTGGACGACGATGTCGTGGTCGTCCTCCTGCAGAAGTACCAGGAAGGCGTGAAGCGGACGATGACTTCTGGTCAGTGAGGTCGTCGGATGTGCCAGCACGCGAGGGTCCTGGCCGCACTCTCAGGGCAGAATCCGTAGGCCGACGGCGGTGTTGAGGTCGAGCATCGCGCGGCGATGGCGAACGATCGCGTCGCGGTGGGCCTGTGTCACTTCGGCCGCGTCGTCGAGGTGCCCCTGATAGTCGTCCGCGGAGATCGTGCCGGCGGAGAGTTGCTCTGTCTTGCGGCGGAGGGTGGCCGCCACCCGCGGCAGGATCGATTTCTCGATCTGCTCAAGTGCTTCGCGCGACCGCTGGCATTCCCGTTCTGCGAGGCGGGCCTCGGACACCACACGGCGCTCAAGTGATGAGAGTTCGAGCTTTGTCTGCACCACATTGCTCTGGGCACGGGCGATGTTGCCCTGATTCCGGTTGAACACGGGCAGCGCGAACGTGAGGCCCACGGCCCAGGAGTGGGAACTGAGGGCATTGATCGGACGATTGTCCTGGTAGGTGATCGGGTCGTAGAAGAGGTAGACGTCGTCAAACCGGTTGGCACGTTGGAGATTCACCTCAGCGCCCGCGCGGGTCACTCCGAGCCTGGCCGCGTGGAGGTCGGGACGGCAGCGGAGCGCGATTGTCGCGAGTTCTTCCGCCGAAGGTGGCGTCGGGAAGGCATCGTGCAGCCGGCCCCTCGGCTCCAGAGAAGCGGTCTGCTCGACCGGAATGTTGAGCAGTACCGCCAGGCCTTCCTGGGCGTCTGCAAAGGCCTCTTCCGCATCGCCGAGGCTGTTGCGGGCCCGTTCCAGCACGAGCGACAGGTGATCGATCGTGTCGGCTGCGGCGTCGTCCCCTGGCCTGGCATTGCGTTTGAGGTTGTCGAGGAATTGCTGCTGACGCTGGACGGACGAGCGGGCCATCAGTCGGTCGATCCGGGCGGCCTGCAGGTTGACGAAGCCCCGGTAGACGTTGTCGATATGCCGCCGAACGACGTCCTGGAACTGTGCTTCAAGCGTGGACTTTGCCATCCGGGCCACCACCGTGCGGGCCTGCCGCTTCTGTGAGACGTCGAGCGGATAGGTGATGTTGAGATCGTATTGCGTCGGCCCGCCCGGCCGTTGGTCGGTGAATTGTCCATAGGGGATGAATTGCGTGTCCATATAGATGAGCGGATTAGTGCGGAGGCCCGCGGTCAGGATGTCGGCATCGGCCTGTGTGAGTTCGTGTCGCAGGGCGCGGATGTCGAGGTTACCTGTCATGATTCGATCGATGGCCGCGTCGAGCGTGATGCCGTCGGCGGGCCCCTCGTCGTCGAGGATCGTGTCATCGATCGCGGTTGCTGGGCCCGGAACGGAGGCCGCTGCTACGGGCGTGGGGAGTGTCTCGGGCAACGCCATGCCGCGGCTTGCCATCATCGAGGATGCGCCGGCGAGGCCCTTCCCTCCGCGGGGTAACCTGCTTGTTCTCCGTCGTCCGCCAATCACGCCGATGCCACCGCCTCCAGACGGAGTGTCCATGCTGGGGACGAGCGCGCCAGGCCCGGGCCCGAGCGTCGGCTCGGTCGTGCCTGGAACCGGCCCCAGGTTGGGAAATTCGATGATCGCCTGCCGCTGGGGCGTGGTCGAATCGTCTTGGGCGCAGACGGGCACCGCAGCTGTGCACCATAGCACGATGCCCACCCAGCAGCACCACTTCGCCGGCAGGCGGGTGCTGTTCATTCGGACGCCCATCACGGATCCATACTCCGACCAGATCGATGCCATTTCCTGGGCTGGTCGCCCAGGCCCGCGGCATCATGTCACCGGTCGTTATTATCGGCGTAACCGAACGAGTCGCTGTAGGCTTCCTAGGCTTTCAGGCACCGCAGTCCCCTGCCCAGCCTGCCTGCCCTGCCCTGCTTTTGGTGCAAAGCCCCGCCTCGCCGCGGCCGATGGGCCAGGTCGCTCAATCAGGTCGCTCAATCAGGTCGCTCAATCAGGCCGCTCAATCAGGCCGCTACTTTTGCAGATACGCCAGCGTATCGGTGTGGTGGCCAATCACCTTCCACTGGCCATTTTCCTTTCGGAATATGGTCGTCGTGCGGATCAGCACGGGCTGCGGCTTGCCGTCGATGATGTTCTCGCCCTTCTCGTGGTACTGGGCGACGGCAAGCTGCGGGCTGGCCGTGATATGCACATCAGCAGCGACAACCTTGCCGCCCAGTTTTCTGGCAGCCTGCTTGTCCCAGTAGGGCTCGATCTGTGCCCAGCCAACCTGCATGGCTCCCGAGGGGCCCATGTAGGTGACGTCGTCGGCATGCGACCAGACGGCCTTCATGGGGGCAGCGTCACCCGTGAAGAGCACATTGAGTGCATCGTGGAACTTGCCGAGGGTGGCTGTGACCGCCTGCGCGTCTTCGTCTGCGGCCCGCGTTGGGCTGAAGCTCATCAACGACACGACGACCAAAGTCAGCACAGCCCACACGTTTCGATTGGTCATTGTCTCTCTCCCAGAATGTTTTGGAACGGGACTCTGGTGCTCGCCAGCGGAGATGCCATGGCGGAAAGCGTAGCAGTTTCCGATCGCGGCGACACCACCGCGTCCCGAAGCCGGAGTGTTTGTTCAGCCCTGTGGCAAGCCGCCTTGAATCCGGCCGCCGTTGTTGCCATCGTGGAGGTCCAGAAAGGGTCTGCCATGGCACTGCCGACCGACTATCGAATCAGGCTCATGCAGCCGACGGACTACGCCGCCATCAGCGAAATCTGTCGGGAGGTCTATCCGCACGACACGCCCTATACAGCGGCCGAATTGGCTGAGCACCAGGCCGTCTATCCGCAGGGGCAGTTCGTGGCCGAGCACGTGCCCTCGAGGCAGCCGGTGGGTGTGCACTTCACTCTCCGTCTGCGGATGGCCGACTTTCATATTGACGACGCCTGGGACGTGCTCACTGCGCATGGCACCTTCGCAGACCATGATGCGAGCGGCCACACGCTGTATGGGGCCGATGTGTTCGTCAGTCCGCACCATCAGCACCACGGGCTCGCGCATGCGCTGACCGACGCCACCCGTGGCCTCGTCGTCGAGGAGCAACTCTGGCGAATGGTGGGCGGCAGTCGGTTGCCCGGGTATGCCGCCGTCGCCGGCGTGTTGCCCGCAGACGAGTATGTTCGCGAGGTCGTGGAAGGCTCCCGGACCGATCCGGTGCTCTCAGCCCACCTCAAGGATGGCTGGCAGGTCGTGAAGCCGATCCATGGCTATCTACAACACGACATCGAGAGTGGAAACTGGGCTGCCGTCATTCAATGGGTGAACCCCGCCTGTCCGCCGCCCCCTGAGTTGCAACTGCGGTGAATCTCGGCAGTGTCGCCATCGGCTTAGCCCTGAGCTGAATGCAGATCGGCCGCAGCGTGTCGATTACAAGCCCAGTCCACGGCCGCCTGCCCGGTTGATGAGACGGAGGATCGCAATCAGCACGATTGCTCCAACGGTGGCGACGATGATGGCACCAGGCAGTCCGCCACCGGCGGAGACGCCGAGTTGCTGGAACAAGTAGCCGCCAATCAAGGCTCCGAGCACGCCGACCACGATATCCCCCACGATCCCGTAGCCGCCACCGTTCATGATCATTCCGGCGAGCGCGCCCGCCACCAAGCCAATCAAGATGAACCAGACGAATTCCACGGCGTTCTCCTCTGTGTTGGTGAGTGCGGTTGGTACGTGAAGTGTGTGAGTGTGATGATTCGTCCTGACTCGGATGGCAAGGCGTGCCTACCTCGCCGCGTCTCCAATCCGGTTGAATCGTATGCCTTGCGCGATCGCCGGGGCAACTGAGGCGGGGTCTGGCGGTGACGACAAAGCCTCCATTCCATCGATTGGCCTTGCCTGTCCCGTTGACGCCCTGCTGATGTAGATTGTTTCCGCTGGACCTTTGGGCGGGCCGTGTGACGATGGTCATACTTCTGTCGCAGGGACACCCGGCTCAATCGTCGGCTCGCTCCCGATCCTTGCCTTCTCGCCATGCCCTCACCACAGACATCCGCCTGGCAGTCGCGGGCTCAATCGCCGGAGGAGGTCGTCGCCGGCATCCGTAGCGGCATGAACCTGTTCATCCACGGCGCGGCAGCCACGCCCACGCCGCTGCTTGAGGCGCTTTCACGGCGTACCGACCTGGAGAACGTGCGGCTCTGGCATCTCCACTTGGAAGGGCCGGTGCCGTTTGCCACTCCCAGACAGGTGGGCCACCTGCGTTCCGTGTCGCTGTTCACCGGCCCGAGTCTGCGGGGGATGGTCAACGACGGTCTGGCCGATTTCGTTCCCATCTTCCTGTCCGACATTCCAGGCCTCTTTACCAGCGGACAGGTGCGTCTCGACGCGGCACTGGTCCAACTCTCGCCTCCCGATCGTCACGGCCTGTGCACACTTGGCACTTCGATCGATGCGGCACGTGCAGCAGTCGACACGGCGGAAATGGTCCTCGCCGAGATCAACGGCTCCATGCCCCGCACTCACGGCTACTCGGCAATCCCGCTGGCCAACGTGACTGCGCTTTGCGCGACCGAGCGGCCGCTGCCCACTCGGGCCGTTCAGCCATCCTGCCCTGTGACCACCGCGATTGGCGAGCATGTGGCGGCTCTCGTCGAAGACGGCGCCTGCCTGCAGTTGGGGATCGGCGCCATTCCCGACGCGGTCCTCAGCCGGCTGAAGAACCGCTGCGACCTCGGCATCCACACCGAGATGTTTTCCGACAATGTCGTGCCACTGATGGAGGGGGGCGTGATCACCAACCGCCTGAAGACGATCCACCCGGGACGGAGCGTCACCAGTTTCGTCGCCGGCTCGCCACGGTTGTTCGATTTCGTCAACGACAACCCGCTCGTCGAGTTTCATCCCTGCGACCGCACCAACGACACGCTCGCCATTCGTAAAAACGACCGCACGACGGCGATCAACTCAGCGATCCAGATCGATCTCACCGGTCAGGTCTGCGCCGATTCGATCGGCCATGCCATCCATTCGGGAATCGGTGGCCAGATGGATTTCATGCGTGGTGCGGCGATGAGCCGGGGAGGCAAGCCGATCATCGCCCTCCCCTCTACCGCAGCCGACGGCACGATTTCACGCATTGTCCCGGAACTCAATGCCGGCGCCGGTGTTGTTACCACGAGGGGGCACGTGCACTGGGTGGTCACAGAATATGGTGCGGTGAATCTCCATGGCCGGACGCTCTCCGAACGGGGGGAGATGCTGATTTCGATCGCCCATCCCGATTTTCGGGCTGAACTGACCGACCGCCTCAGGCGACTGAAGCGGTTTGTTTGACACTCGCGGTGTGGGCGAAGCAGGCGTCCAAGGCCCTC
This sequence comes from Planctomycetaceae bacterium, assembly GCA_947449135.1. Classification (GTDB taxonomy): domain Bacteria; phylum Planctomycetota; class Planctomycetia; order Pirellulales; family UBA1268; genus CAMCQY01. Next base: position 11,993 of record CANFQO010000081.1, read on the forward strand.
CCTCACTCCCCCCTCGGTAGAATGGTCGGTGGGTCCTTCTTGGCCGGTGCCCTCCTGGAGACGCCCTGATGGTATTGCCACCCTCCTCGATCGGTGACCGACAGATCGGCGACTGGCTGCGGCTCCCCTTGGCAGGTCTGCAGCGGCTGATTGAGACGCTCGCCGGAGACCACCGGGTCGTCGGCCCGCAGGTCGCCGACGGGGCGGTCGTCTATCGCGATCTGGCAGACGTTGCCAGCCTCCCGACTGGCTGGCTCGACGACCAGGATGGCGGAAGCTATCGCCTGCGGCAGGACGCCACGGCCGGCAGTTTCGATCACGTCGTCGGCCCGCATTCGCTCAAGAACTTCCTGTTTCCCTCGCGTGAGACCGTAGCCAGCTTTGTCCGTACCGACGGCGAATGGGTTCAGCAGCCGCGGGCCCCAGTGGATCGGCCGCTGGCGGTGATCGGTGTGCGGGCCTGTGACATGGCGGCCTTGCGGATCCAGGACAAAGTCTTCCTGGGGAGCGGCCATGTCGATCCCGGCTACCAGGCGCGGCGACAGCGTTTGTTCACTGTGGCGGTCAACTGCCGGCGGGCTGCCGCCACCTGCTTCTGTCACTCGATGGCATGTGGCCCAGCCGTGGAGCCCGGCTTTGATCTCGCGCTGACAGAACGCGACGGCTGGTTTGCCTGCCAGATCGGCTCAGAGGCGGGGCTCGCGATGATCGACAGGGTGGCTGCTGCCGGCACCGACATCATGTCC
>CANFQO010000082.1 GCA_947449135.1 Planctomycetaceae bacterium
CGGGACGCGGACCGTGTAGGTCGACGTCTTCGTCTCAGGCACGCAGTCGTACACCGTGACCGAGTAGCTCTCGGTCTTCTGCTGCGGAACCATGACCGTGTAGGAAACTTCCTTGGTCATGGTCTCGGGCACGCACTTGGTCACCTGGTACTCCCGAGTCTTCGTCTCGGCGCGGTACTTCGTGACATTGACCGTGCGGGTCTTCTGCTCCGGCACCATCTTCGTGACGGTGTAGGTGCGGGTCCGCTCTTCCGGCACGCAGGTCGTGACGGTGTAGGTGCGGGTCCGCTCTTCCGAACGGCACTTCGAAACGCTGACCATACGGGTCTTCGTCTCGGGCACCATCTTCGTCACGGTGTAGTTCCGAGTCCGCTCTTCCGAGCGGTACTTCGTCACGTCGACCATGCGGGTCTGGGTCTCGGGAACGCACTTGGTGACCGTGTAGGTCCGAGTCCGCTCTTCGGGACGGTACTTGGTGACGCTGACCGAACGAGTCTTGGTCTCCGGAACCATCTTCGTCACGGTGTAGGTGCGAGTCCGCTCTTCCGAGCGGCACTTCGTCACGTTCACCGAACGGGTCTTGGTCTCCGGAACCATCTTCGTCACGGTGTAGGTGCGAGTCCGCTCTTCAGGGCGGCACTTCGACACCGTGTAGGTGCGGGTGCGCTCTTCGCTGCGGCACTTGTTCACCGTCACCATCCGGCTCCGCTGCTCCTGACGGCACTTGCTGACCGTGTAGGAGTAGGGAACTTCCTCGGTCGTGCACTGGTAGGTCGTGACCGGGACTTCCTTCGTTTCGCACGTCGGAACCCAGACACGCTTGCAGCACATCTTCGGGGGGCACGGGCAGCCGCAGGCGTCGGTGCCGCTCGAAGCGACCTCAACCTGCTGCGACTCCCAACGACCACCCTTGACCTGCACCGTCTTCATCGACTGGACCGGAACGCGCTTCTGCACGGTCCGAGTGCCGGTCATCTCTTCGGTGTAGGGCACGTTCACCATGTAGGTCTGCTCGACCTGCTCGGTGTACGGAACCTGGACCGTGTAGGTCGAGACCTTCTCTTCGGTGTAGGGAACCATCACCGTGTAGGTCGAGGTCTTCTCTTCCTTGACCGGCACGTTCACCGTGTAGGTCTGCTCGACCGACTCGGTGTAGGGAACCTGGACCGTGTAGGTGGAGGTCTTCTCCTCCGAAACCGGCACGTTCACCGTGTAGGTCTGCTCGACCTGCTCGGTGTAGGGAACCTGAACGGTGTAGGTCGAGGTCTTCTCCTCCGACACGTTCTTCATCACGGTGTAGTTCTGAGCGACCTGCTCGGTGTAGGGAACCTGAACCGTGTAGGTGGAGGTCTTCTCCTCCGAAACCGGCACGTTCACCGTGTAGGTCTGCTCGACCTGCTCGGTGTAGGGAACCTGAACCGTGTAGGTGGAGGTCTTCTCCTCCTGCTTCGGAACCATGACGGTGTAGGTGGAGGTCTTCTCCTCCGACACCGGCACGTTCACCGTGTAGGTCTGCTCGACCGACTCGGTGTAGGGGACCTGGACCGTGTACTCAGACGTCTTCGTCTCAGTCACGTTCTTGTTGACCGTGTAGTTCACGGTCTTGGTCCGAGTCTCGGGAACCTGCACGGTGACCGTGCGGGTCCGCTCCTCGGTCCGCGGAACGCGCTTGTTGACCGTGTAGGTCTTCTCACGGGTTTCCGTGGTGTACTCGGTCGACGTGACCGTCTTCATCTCGGTCACGTACTGACGCTGATACACCGTCTTGGTGCTTGGGCCGCAGGCCGTCGCACCACAATCACCAGCGGCAACGGCAGCGCCGCAGCCACCTTCACAACCACCACCGCAGCTGGCGCAGTCGGCCGCGAACGTGCTCGTGCACATCGCGACGACGGCGAACGCCGGGAGGAGGATCGACAGAACTTTGCGAATCACGCAGACCTCCAGAAAGAACTAGGGGAAGGAACAGGGAGAAGACTCGAGCAGGTTGTTCTCGAACGCGCCCGGGTTCCGGTCGGTCGAAGAGACCTTTCTCTTGCAACGACCGAAACAACTCGGCCGCCTGATAAGATGGATAGATTACGTTGACAAAACGGCCTTGCAAGTGTCCGGGCTCAAGAAAAACAGCGTTTTTTGAGCCGTCGGGGAAAGCTCGCTTTTTTCTCGGGAAAAACCAGCTTCCCCGAGAATAAGGGGGCCACTCCTTCGCGGTCTCCGGTGAGACACACCGCGAATAATCGCTACGAAATCTTCTAGAAATGGCCGAATCGAGCCCCTGGCCGGGGGGCAGTAGAGCCCTTGAAAATGCCTAGCGACATGTGCTCCGGAGAGCACAGTCTCATGGCAGCAGATCGTGAAGCAACGGCCGGATGATCGCCGCCCGCCGGGCGTTGCCGATCGTGCTCGGATGCAGCTGGTCGTCGAGGAAACACTCCACGGCCGGTGCGCCATCCGTCCCGAGCAATGCGGCGTTGGCATCGATGTAGGCGAGGCCCGCATCTGGCCCCTGCGACGCAATGAACTCAGAAATAGCGGTATTTGCTTCGTTCTGGCGATCCCGCTGTCCCCAGCGTTCGATGCTCGGATTGATCGCGAGAAACACGATCCGCGCATCGGGCAGTTCTGGCCGCAGGTGCGTCACGAGTTTCGCGAAGGCATCGCGAACCTCCGCCGGGGTCGCCCCGGCGGCGATGTCATTCCCGCCCGCCGATACGACCACGGCAGCCGGCTTGGCCGATGTCGCCAGCCGCGACGCGACCGATGCCAACTCCGCGAGCCGCGAGCCCCCTACACCACGGTTGATCGGATTCATGCCGGCAAAATCCTCCGTCATGGTCGTCCACAGCCTGATGTTCGATGAGCCGAGAAACACCACGCCACCCGGCACCGGGGGCTGCTCACGATCCACCGCCTCAAAGGCCGCGATCTCCTTCTCCCAGCGTGGTTCGGCCAAAGCGGCTGGTTGCGGAGCGGTCACTGCCGTCGAATCGGCTGGAGCCGGAACTGCCGCTGCCGACGTTCCTGGATTCGGAACCGTCACCGCCTTCTTCTCAAGCGGCCGGGCGAAGATTCGATTCCAGTCCGTCGCCATCCGCACCACATTCCATCCGTACTTCTCGGCGGCCTCCAGCGAATCGTTCGACGCCTCGCCGTAGGCCATCTCCCGATCGGCGTCATCGTGCAACACGAGCACCTGCAGGCTGGGATGCCGGCTCGACTGTGACCACCGCAGCATCTCGATGTCGCCGGTCGTGCCGACGTTGCCCGCGGCGAAGATCGGCCGCCGGCCGATGCGATCACCAATACTGACCGGCTTCCCTTCCTCGTCGTTGAGCACTTGGAGATGCGGCGTCACCACAAGTTCCAGCCGGCGTTTGGCCGCGGCCCCGTCCGCATCGTCGCCGTCACCTGCGCCGTCGATCTCACGCAACTCCGAGACCGGCCGTGAGGCGATGACGTGCTCGGGGCCAATTCCATACCAGGCCTCCGCCGCCGGTCGCATGAAATGGACACCGCTCCCCGAACAGATCCAGACCGAGAAATTTCGACTCCGCAGCAGCGCGATCAGCTCCTTCATCGGCTGGAAGGTGACATCCGCATAGGGGACGTCAAACACCGGGTGCCGGGCCGTCGCAAGGAATTCCCGCGCATCGGCCTCGAGATTCTCCTCGGGCACGCCGGCGAACGTGTTGAACGTCAGGTCGAGGAAATACTTCTTGCCGAGGCGGCGGATGAAATCGATGTCACCCGTGAGGAGCGTGGCAAACGGTTCCTCGTGAGCAAGATCCGGCTGCTGCTCAGCAAGCGTCCGAACCCAGTCGATCAGAAACATGCCGTGCGCGATCGGTTTCTCGCAGACGAGGGTGCCATCGTGGTCGAACACGGCCACCCGCTCTGGCACGGGCACGAAGGTGTCGCTCCCCTCCCGTGTGACTTTTTCGACGAATTCGAGAATATTCCGCTTCGCGGGCTGGTCATTCCAACTCGGCAGCGGGTCGACACTGACCACGGCTGCCTCGCCCAGCCCCGCGACAACGGGGGCTCCAGCCTCCCGCGGCGAGCCGCCGGCTTGTGACGCGGCTTGCGACTGTGCCTGGGCCGACCGGGCGAGAGCCGCCGGTCTGGCGGGCGGCGCCGGCGACAGCCCAAACCAGAGCACGGCTGCCGTCAGCGCGGCCAACGCCGCCACTGGCAGGGCGATGCTCGTAGCAGAATCGGATGATTGGCGCCGCGACTCGCGGGCATCCGAGGCCTCGTGCGGGGCGTCATGCCGATGGGTATCGTGCTCAGAATGGATCGTCATGGGGTTTTCTCTTGCTCGCTGGTGCTGCCGAACTGTCGCAGGCCATCATCCTGTTCTCTGCAAAGGCCGTCCGCAAGCAGCCCTCTCGATCGTGATTCCCGCCGCAACTTCGCCCTCCACACCCTGGGCCGATATACTGCTCCCCTCTTCCGGCCCCCGCTCGACGGGAGCACATCATCCCCTGAACCTCTCGCACCCCTTACAGAAGGTTTCCCATGCGCCTTGCTCACCCGGCTGCCATGGCCCGTGCCGTCTTCGGCCTCATCCCCATGCCGCACGCCGCTGGCGTGATCGCCTGCCTCGTGCTGACAGCCATCGCGACACCCGCCCGGGCCGACGTGTCACTCAACAACATGTTCGGCGACCACATGGTGCTGCAGCAGGGCATCAAGAACAAAGTCTGGGGGAAGGCCGATCCTGGGGAGGCCGTCACGGTGACGCTCGGCAGCCAGACTCATTCCGCCACGGCCGGTGCCGATGGTATGTGGCACGTGTTCCTCGACCCCGTCCGGGCCTATGGCGGCCCGCATACGCTCACGGTCAAGGGCAAGAACACGATCACGTTCAACGACGTCCTCATCGGTGAAGTCTGGGTCTGCGCCGGCCAGTCGAACATGCAGTGGAGCATCAACCAGTCGAACGACCCCGATCTGGAGAAGGCGGCGGCGAAGTTTCCCAACATCCGTCTGATCTCCGTACCGCAGGTGGGCACGCAGGAACCGCAGGCAAACTTCAATGGCCAGTGGGCCGTCTGCTCGCCGGAGACGGTGGGCGGCTTCTCCGCTGTTGGCTATCTCTTCGGCCGTCAACTGCACGAGACGCTTGGCGTGCCGGTGGGCCTGATCAACAACGCCTGGGGCGGCAGCGCCGCCGAGGCCTGGGTGAATCGCGACAAGCTTGCCGCCAACGAGAAGCTGAAGCCGCTCCATGAGCGGTGGGTCAAGACGGAGGAGGCATTGAAGGCCGCCCAGACCGAATACGAGAAGCAGTTGGCCGAGTGGAAGACCGCCGCCGAGAAGGCCAAGGCCGACGGCAAGCCGGAGCCCGAGCAGCCGAAGCAGCCAGGCAATCCGGACGGCCTGCTCAAGGGCAACGCGCGTCCCGGAAACATCTACTGCGGCGTACTGAAGCCGAGCATCGGCTATGGGCTGCGCGGTGCGATCTGGTATCAGGGCGAGTCGAATGCCAGCAGGGCCTATCAATACCGTGAGCTCTTTCCCTTCATGATCAAATCCTGGCGGGAAGAGTGGGGCCTGGGCGACTTCCCGTTCTACTGGGTGCAGTTGGCCGACTTCATGAACGAAAAACCGGAGCCTGCCGACAGCGAGTGGGCCGAATTGCGGGAGGCCCAGACAATGACGATGAAGGCACTCCCCAACACGGGCGAAGCGGTGATCATCGACATCGGCGAGGGGAAGGACATCCACCCGAAAAACAAGCAGGACGTCGCCAAGAGGCTGGCCCGTTGGGCGCTGGCCGAGACCTACAAGGTACCTGGGATCGCCTGCCGGAACCCGCTCTACAAGTCGATGGAAAAACAGGGCGCAAAGATCGTGCTGTCGTTCGAGAACGTTGCCGACAATGCCGGCGGCTGGCGACCATTTGACGTCGCCGAACCCCGTGGCTTCACCATCGCAGGTGCGGACAAGAAGTTCGTGATGGCCAAGGCCTCGATCCTGCCCGACGGCCGGATCGAGATCTCCAGCGACGCCGTTACGGACCCTGTCGCCGTCCGCTATGCATGGGCCGACAATCCGGTCTGCAACATGTACTCGCAGACCGGCCTGCCGCTGACACCGTTCCGAACTGATGATTTCTCGGGCGTCACGGCCAACGCCTACTAAGCCGCGCCGGACCTCACCTTCCGAATCTGCCCCGGCAGGCTTCGACGCCTGTCGGGGCAGTGTCATGTTCGTCTGTGCGCCTGCCGGGGCAGCGGATAATCTTTCCCTCCGCGGGGACGGTCATGACGTCACGTCCGCCGCACGGGCCCGCATCCGGCCCGGACCAGTTTCATGCCCACGTTCATGGAGGACACTCGTGAAGCGTCATGCCGCCCCCCTGCGATCTGCCCGCTGGCTGGCTTTTGCTTCAGCCTGCGTTGGAGCCTTTCTGATTGCCGGCTGTTCCTCGCGTCCGATCGAGACTGGAATGTCCAGTCGTGCCGCGGAGACGACCGTTGCCGCCGACGCGACGCACGCTGCCCGTCCAGATCCTGCTGGCCCAGATGCCACCGGTCACGATGCCGCTGCTCGATCCGCTCGCAGGCATCGTCCCGTTCGTCCGATTCCGGAAGTGATCGCCAAGGCGAAACCGTTCCGTATGTCGCAGATGAACATGAACGGTGCCGATGCCCGGCCGACACGCACCGCCATCTCGTCCGCTATTGAAACTGTCAGTGCTGTCATGCCGCCACAGGCACAGCCACGGTCAGCCACCGGCCCAAATGTGTCTGGCATCACCAGCATGATGCAGAGTTATCTGAAAGCCTTTAATCGCCATGATTCGGCAGCCCTTGCGGCCCACTGGAGCACCGCCGGTGAAAACATCGACCTCGACTCCGGAGAGACCACCGCCGGTCGTGAAGCCGTCCGCGAAGTGTTCGCTGCCCTCTTCGAGCAGGATTCCGGGGCCACGATCGACATCGACATCGCCTCGATCCGTCCGCTCCGTGACGACGTCGCTGTCGTCGACGGCATATCGAGGATTTCATTTTCGGATGCGCCGCCGTCGAGCAGCCGCTTCTCAGCCGTGCTCGTCAGCCAGAATGGCCGTTGGATGCTCGAGAGCGTACGGGAGTCGACCGCGTCATCACCGCACGCCGAAACAGAATCGGCTGAGGCTGCACCGGCGCGACCACTCGATGCGTTGGCGTGGCTCGTCGGTTCCTGGGAGGACGTCAGCGAGGGCGTGACGGCCAGCACGCACTGCTTCTGGTCCACGAACAAAGCGTTTCTGATCCGCAGCCATCTCATCAGTGCAGATGCCGTTCCGGAGCAACGCCCCCTGCCTGGCGATGGCCGGATCCCGGGGCTGCTTCCGGCCGGCCCCGCAGGCAGCCGCGAGATCACCGAAATCATCGGCTGGGATCAGGATCGCGGCCAGATTCGCTCGTGGCTCTTCACGTCCGACGGGCAAACAGCAGAGGGCTCGTGGTCGCCGTCGCTGGACGGAACTGTCTGGACGGTGCGGATGGCAGGGCCGGCAGCCAGCGAATGCGTCTCCACCCTCACCCGAATGGGACCTGACGAGATGGCCTGCCTCTGCCTTTCGGGCGAGTGTGCCGACATGATGCCACCAGCCTGTGATTTCGTCCGAACAGCCCGTGCCGTCGACGCCCCATCGTCCTCGGAACGTCGCTAAGCGACCGCCGTCCGAACCTGCCCGGCCTGAAGAAGCTCCACGCGGAACGTGAAGCCTTGATCAGGCCGGGGTCGGCGATCAGCGACGCGTGGGGCCCTTTGGCGTGGCCGCCACCTGCCGTTTGATGAAGTAGACCTTCGGGTCGTCCACCACCCACGGGGTGCTCCAGGTCTTGCCGTCGTCCCTCGTGCAGACGTTGTAGAAGAAGGTTTTCAGCAGTTCGGTGCGATAGCCGTACGGAAATTGCGACGTGATGTGGTCGTCCATCGTCAGGTCGTCAACGCCGTGGCTGGCGAAGTAGTGCACCATGCCGTCGGGAGAGAACGACAGGCCAAGCGTCCACCACCCTGCCTGGTCGATCTTCGGGCCGCGGATCTCGCCGCCGTTGCGACCACCACGGATGCGGAGATAGGCCGAATCTTCGGTCTTCCGCTTGGCATTCGCCGGCTCGAAGCAGACGAACATGCCCGGCCAATATTCCTCGAGGCCGAATCGACCCTTATCGGGATGATCTTCGCCCGTGATGATCGCGTGGGTGTAGCAGCCGGCCCGGAAGCCGAACGTGGGGCCATTGCGTTTTTCCCATTGCTCGAACGGCGGCATGTAGACCCGAGTCACCACGCTCGGACTATCAACCACGGAGATTCCGCGGCCCGTCACCTTCTGCATGTTGTAGATCAGGTCATCCTGTTGCATCTCGTAGGTGGTTCGCCCGGGGATGCCCGCATGGAGCGAGGCGATCAGCATGCCGTGGGTGCTGCCCTCGAGGCCCGGAGCCGGGAGTTCGATCCGCTTGACGACGTCGGGAGTGCCACGCTTGGGGCCCTCGAACCAGCGGCCGTTGACGCTGCGGCCCATCGGCCCACGCATCCGCTTGTCCTGCTCCTCCGAGCTCTTGGGATGGTTGTAGTTCCACTTCCATTTCTCGTCCTCGAAGTCGTCGCCCACGCCCTTCACGATCGAGCCCGTGCCCGGCAGGAGCACCGGCTTCTTTGGCGGCTTCGCTACCGCCGGGGCAGGAGCTACCGGCGCGGCCTTCTTCGCCACGGTGGATGGCGGGGTCGTCGTCGGGGCGGCGGCCTGCTCGGTCTTCTTGGGCTGCGCTGGCTCCTCTACGGCTACATGTTCGGTGGCTACCTGTTCCGTGGCCGCCTGTTCTGGGTCTGCCTGTTCTGTGGCTACCAGTTCTGGGTCTGAAGCCGACTCGTCAGCGGCATTCAACGCAGGCAGATCCAGTTCGGAATCATCCGACTGCTCCGTGGCGGCCGTTGTCACGTCGACTGGCTGGTCGTCCTCGGCCATCACCCGCGGATACGAGCCCACGCCCCCGATGCACACGAGGACACCTGCCAGAGCCAAAGATGAAAAACGAGTCGACATGATCTTCCCCCTCAATGAGGACCTGAAACGCTTCTGTTTCCGGGATATCGTCGGGACGCTGGCAGCGCAACCAGATCCATCCCGCACGACCGTGCCGACGGGTCTGCTCTACCGAGCCCCTCTGTTTTCCCGACTCATGGCGAAGGCCGCACCTCTCGCAGTCCGCCCAGCTTCCGCGTGCCTGTCGGAACATCGCGGTCTTCAGAAATGTCATCTGGCATGAAACCGGGGAAATCGTCACATACCCGGGCGAGTTCTCCCCTCAGTAGCCAAAGTCCCTATGAAAATCATGATCGCCACACGGCCCGCACCACTGGTTCTGTTGCGTTGTGTGTTTGCTTCGCTGCCGTTTGCCTGCCTCCCGATGGCGGTGGGCCGCGCGGCTGAGCCTGAGGCCCAGACGCCAGCCACGGTTTCAGCTGACCCGACACCGGCTCCGCGCCGGTCGCACATTCAGCCTGTCGGTGAAATCGTCGTCGCTTCGCGGAACCCCGATACCCTCGGCCTACGTCTGACGCGGGCGTCGGATGTGCTGCGACAGCAACTCAGTCTGGCGCGGGGAGCCGGCCTCGTCGTCGAGGACGTGACTCCCGATTCAGTGGCTGAGAAAGCCGGCTTCAAACAGCACGATGTCCTCGTGCTGCTTGACGACCAGATGCTGCTCCTTCCAGAACAACTCGCGGCCTTGCTCGAGGCCTCGAGGGGCAACGCTGTTCCTGAGTGCACGCTCCTGCGGGGCGGCGCGAAGGTCACGCTCCACCTTGGGGAGACGGGCCGCGCAGAACAACCGTCGCTGTCAGCAGCACCGAGATCAGGCACCCAAACGGCGGCCATCACTCCGGCAACCTCGACGCCGATGGCCCGCCGTCAGCTTGCGGCAAAGCCGGCCACGAACAACCGTCTGCGGCCAGCAGCCTCAACGCTCGCGCTCGTGCAACCCACGCTGGCTGACCGGTCGGGCCAGCCGACACCGACGGCAGTGCAGGCTTCAGCATCGACTCCAGCAGGTTCTGCCGGCTCACCCATCGTGACAGCCGGCCGGAACGCGGTCATCGCCGATGAGACCCTGCTCCGGCACGATCCCGACTTCCAAATCAAACTGTCCCGCGGCAACGAAACACGCCTCGTCGTTCTCGATCCGGAAGGCCGCATCATCTTCAACGATGAGATCGACACGCCGGAACACCGCAGCCTCGTACCTGAAGCCGTCCGACAGCGGGTCGAGGACATGGAGCGGTCCTTGGAACCGCCCACGAAGCGACCAGCCGCCGAGATCGGTAGCCTCGACGTTACCCCGGTTGAAGTCCGGTAGGCGTCCCCTACCAACCGCCTTGGACCGTATTGCTCGACCAGCCGGAATCGGCGGAACGTGACGGGCTGTGCGAGATCGTCGGCCCCTGCATCGTGCGCCACGGATCGGGGCCGCTGAACGTGCCCCCCGGCAACTGGATCACCCACGGGCCGAAGCCCCGTGACATCCGCGCGAACGAATCCTCCATCTGCCGCTGCTGGATCTGGGCCATCCGGCGTCGTCGCCGCTGCTCCGCCTCAGCCGTCGCTTCGGCATACGACTCCCGCGCCAGCCGTGCCGCTTCAGCCGAACTCTTCAGGGAATCCTCGTACCGCTGCCGCGAGAGCAGCGACTTCGCTGACTCCAGCGCCGCCGTTGCTGGTTGCACGTCGGGCGACACGCCCTCGCCATACCAGGCAGCCACCCGCCGGACGAGGCCATCGGTCTCCTCGAGATCCTCGAACGCCTGTCGCGCGAGACGATCGTCCTCTGCCGCCAACTCCTCGCCCCGCGCCGCGGCCGTGTCGGCCGCCTCCAGCACCTGCCCCACCTGCCGCAGGTCAGGCCGCTGGACCTGGAATCCCCGTTCGGCCACCTCGAGCAGCCGACCCGCCTCGCGGGCTCGCTCATTGGCCCGAGCGCGGTCGGTTCTCTGCCGCTCGAGACCCTGTACGAGGTTGCCTATCCGAGAGCGAACCGTGTCGTGACGATCGGGCAGACTGGCCCGCAGACCATCGAGTTCGGCCCGCCGGTCGGTGATGGCCGCATAGAGCCCCTCGATCCAGTCCTCCTGTCGCACCGCCTCCTCCACGAGCGCAAGCGCCCGGAAATAGTGTTGCCGGGAATGATCGGCAGCGGCCTGGGTCTCCGCCAGCAGGGTACGGACGCGGGCCAGACCCTCGTCGGCCTTGGCCACGTTGTCTCCCACATCGGCCCACGAACTCTCGGCGTACATGCCCGCTACCTGCTCGACGGCACGCACCGCCTGACCGCGGCGGGAGGCCAGCGCCTCGAGGCGTGCCACACACGCGGGCAGCAGATCGTCGACCTTGGTCTTGGCTGCCACGATGCTCTCGAGCAATGCCAGCGCCTCGGCGTTGGCCTTCTCGGCCCGCTCCACATGCGACTGCGCACCGGCGGTTTCACCCGCATCGAGCAACTGCGAGGCCAGGGTCGCATCGTGCTCACTCGCGGCGACCAGTTCGTCGGGATTTGCTCCCGGTTCCGCCAGCAGCCAGCCCTCGGCCCGTTTGGCCCGCACTTTCTGCGCGATCTCCTGGGCGAGCGTGGCGGCCTTGATCCGACGGTCGTCCACCGCCTCCAGTTCCTCAATCCGAGCCGTCGTCCGGGCGAGGGCGGCAGCATGCTCCTCGAGCCGGCCACGGGCGGCGACGGGGTCAGACTCCACATCCTGTTTCGCCAGTACCAGTCCGCGGGACACTTCCGCCATCGATGCCTGAAAGGCGGCGTTCGACCGGCCACGCGTCGCCAGCGTGTCGAGCCGCTGGGTAGTAGTGGCAACGCTTGTGTCGAGCGTCGCGGCCAGTTCGCGGGCCTTCTCGTGCGCCTGCTCGAGGGCGTCCAACGGCGCGCTGCACTCCCCCGCCACGTCGGCCAGCGGCGGACGGGCCTGGGCCGAATCGAGCAGCTCGATTGCCTTCTCGGCTTCGGCGGTGCCGAGGAATGTCTCCTTACCAATCCGCTCCTCTGCTTGTTCCCACACATCCATCAGCGCCAGCCATCGCTCGCGATAGCGGCGGAGTGCCGACTGCACATTGTCGTAGGCCGACCGCGTGAGACCCTCCATGGGCGTCTTGAAGTCGGGATCGCTGTGGGGCAGCATCCGATGCCGTTCCTGCTGGCTGTCGAGGAGATCGGAGAGCGCCACAACCTCGCTCTTGAAGGCCGCGAGCTTCTGCTTGGCGGCGGCGAGCCGGCGCTCGTGCCGGCCCCGCTGCACGAAGAATGTGGTGACCGCTCCCAGGGCGGCGAGCGACGCCAGTCCCAACGGAAGCGTGCGGGTGCGAAATACGCGGGCAGCTTCGGCCTTGGACCGCTTGAGATCGGCCCTGCTCTTCACCCACCCTTCGGTCGCGCCGACCAGGTCGGCCAATCCCTCGTCGTACTGATCATCCTTGGCGCGGGGCACAAACACTTTGTTGATCAGTTCCGTCTTGATGGTCTGCGGATCGAGCCCACTCGACACCTCGAGCCCCCACGGCGCCCTCATGGCGATCTGCCGATCCTTGATGTCGAGCACGATCGTCACGTCGTTGGAAGGATCGAACGCGGCCGGGCGGCCACTGCGATCACGGCCTGCCGCCGACTCCTGCTGCCACCGCTCGATCAGGCTGTCGAGAAGCCGGGACGATGCATCCGGCTCGCCGCCGGCATC
>CANFQO010000083.1 GCA_947449135.1 Planctomycetaceae bacterium
CCAGCCGTGGAGCCCGGCTTTGATCTCGCGCTGACAGAACGCGACGGCTGGTTTGCCTGCCAGATCGGCTCAGAGGCGGGGCTCGCGATGATCGACAGGGTGGCTGCTGCCGGCACCGACATCATGTCCTGCACCGCAGCAGAAGTTGACACTGCCCGGCAGGTGTCGATCGACCTTGAGGCCAGCATGCACGCCCGCCAGCCGGAGGCCGGCACTCCCCGCCCGCGCAGTCTCGACACGACCGGCATTCGCGACCTGCTGTACGAAAAGCTTGATCATCCGCGCTGGGAGGAGGTGGCGACACGCTGCCTCTCCTGCACCAACTGTACGCTCGTCTGCCCCACCTGCTTCTGCTCTTCCGTCACCGAGGTGGCCGACCTCGCTGGTGATCATGTCGAGCGGGAACGCCAGTGGGCCAGCTGCTTCACGCTCGATCATGCGCGGATGCACGGCGGCAGCGTTCGCAATTCCACGGCGTCGCGCTACCGCCAGTGGCTCACGCACAAGCTCGCTGGCTGGATCGACCAGTTTGATTCCTCGGGATGCACAGGCTGCGGCCGCTGCATCACCTGGTGCCCCGTTGGGATCGATCTCACCGAAGAGGTGGCGGCCCTGCGCGAAAGCGGTTCGCCATGATCCATTCTTCCGCTCCCTCCGCTGCCGTTGAACCAGCCTCCACGACCCCGGTGGCCGATCCTTGGCGATCGCACCCGGCGCGGATTGTCCGCATTGCCGAGGAGATCGCCGGTGTTCGCAGCTACGATCTGGTGCTTGGCGACGCGGCGGCCCGTGCCGCTTATCGGTTCGTCCCCGGCCAGTTCAACATGCTCTATCTGCCGGGGGTTGGCGAGGCGGCTATTTCGATCAGTTCCTCTGCCGCCACGCCCGATCTGCTCACGCACACGGTGCGGGCCGTGGGCAATGTGACCGATGCGCTGGCCCTGGCAAAGGTGGGCGATCCAGTGCTCATCAGGGGTCCGTTCGGCACCCCCTGGCCAGTGGATCGGCTTGCCGATCGGGACGTGGTAGTCGTGGGCGGAGGCCTCGGTCTGGCATCGCAGCGGGCGCTGATCGATTCACTGGCACGCCAAGCCACGGCGTGCCGCAGTGCCACTGTCATTCATGGCGCCAAACGTCCGGCCGATCTGCTCTTTCAGCCTGAGCACGTCGCGTGGAGGGCTGCCGGAATCGACGTGAAATGCATCGTCGATACAGGCGACACCGGCTGGACTGGGCCTGTGGGCCTCGTCACCGATCTTCTTGACGCAATGCCACTGGATCCACAGCGCATCACGCTTCTCTGCTGTGGTCCCGACCGGATGATGACGGCAGTGGCTGAGAAAGCACTGGAACGACTCATCCCGGTGGAGGAGGTGTATCTGTCGCTGGAACGAAACATGAGCTGCGCGGTGGCGCACTGTGGCCTCTGCCAATTTGGCCCGCTGTTCGTCTGCCGAGACGGCCCGGTGTTTCGCCACGACACAATCGCACAGTTTCTCGCTGTACCGCAGCTCTAGAGTGAACCCGGTCCCAACTCTCGTCGATACCACGATGGCTGAAAAACTTCGCCTTGCCGTCTTTAAATTCGCCTCCTGCGACGGCTGCCAATTGCAGCTGCTCGACGCGCAGGGAAAGCTCCTGGAGATTGCCCGGCGGCTCGACATTGACCACTTTCTCGAAGCCCGTTCGCAGGTGGTGGAGGAGGGCCTCTACGACATCGCGCTGGTGGAGGGCTCGATCACAACGGCCGCGGACGCCGAGCGGATCCGGGAGATCCGCCAGAAGTGTCGTTATCTCGTGACAATCGGGGCCTGCGCCACTTCCGGGGGCATCCAGGCGCTGCGCAATTGGGGCCATATCGATGAGTTTGTAGCGGCCGTCTATGCCACGCCAGCCACGATCAGCGCGCTGGCCACCAGCACCCCGATCGCCGACCATGTGCCGGTCGATTATGAGCTGCGGGGCTGCCCGATCGATGTGCGGCAGTTGGTGGAGCTGATCACATCGTTCGTCCTTGGGCGGAAGCCGCGGATCCCGTCCTCGAGCGTGTGTGTCGAGTGCAAGGCCAGTGGTACCGTCTGTGTGGCGGTGGCCCGCGGCATCCCCTGTCTCGGACCGGTCACGCAGGCCGGCTGCGGGGCGATCTGTCCGGCCCATGGCCGGGAATGTTTCGGCTGCTTCGGGCCAAGTGAGCCAGCCAATCTGGTGAGCCTTACCGGTCAGTACGAGCGGCAGGGGGTTCCCCACGAACAACTCACCCGATTGATCCGGTCGTTCAACGCCGAGGCGCCGGCCTTCCGGGCCGAGAGCGACAGGCTGGAGGGCTCCCGCCATGAGTGAGATCCGCAGCTTCAACGTGAAGGCGCTCACGCGTGTCGAAGGAGAGGGCGCG
Source organism: Planctomycetaceae bacterium (assembly GCA_947449135.1). Classification (GTDB taxonomy): domain Bacteria; phylum Planctomycetota; class Planctomycetia; order Pirellulales; family UBA1268; genus CAMCQY01. Next base: position 2,393 of record CANFQO010000083.1, read on the forward strand.
CTGCGGATTCGCGTGAATGAGGGCAGCATCGAGATTGCCGAATTCAACATCTACGAACCGCCCCGATTCTTCGAACGGCTCCTCCGTGGCCGGGGATTCGCCGAGGTGCCCGACATCACCGCACGAATCTGCGGCATCTGTCCGGTCGCCTACCAGCTGACCGCCTGTCAGGCTCTGGAGCAGGCATTCGGTGTGGAGATCACCCCCGCCATCATCTCGCTGCGCCGACTGCTCTACTGCGGCGAATGGATTCAGAGCCATGCCCTCCACATCCACCTGCTCCATGCCCCCGATTTTCTCGGCTACGAGAGCGGCATCACGCTGGCCGCCGACCGGCCGGACTTCGTCGAACGCGGTCTGCGTTTCAAGGCGATCGGTAGCCGGATCATGGAGGTCGTCGGCGGCCGGGCAGTCCACCCTGTCAACGTCGCCGTGGGAGGGTTTTACAAGGCGCCCAGCGCCACGGCGATCCGCGGTCTGCTACCCGACCTGGAGTGGGGCCTTGCCGCCGCGCACGAACTCGTGCGGGAGGTGTCGCGGTTTGAATTTCCATCCGTTCGGTTCCCCGCCACATGCGTGGCATTGCGTGCCGACGACGGATACCCGCCCGAGACAGGCCGGATCGTCTCCTCCGGCGGGCTCGACATCGCCATCGGCGACTTCGAACAACACTTTGTGGAGACTCAGGTGCCGCACAGCACCGCGCTCCACAGCCTGCAACTACCCGACCATACGCCCTACCTGGTGGGGCCGGTGGCCCGGCTCAACCTCTGCCGCGACCGGCTGCCCCCGGCTGCCCGCAGGCTCGCCGACACCTGTGGCATCGACTGGCCACTCCAGAACCCGTTCCAGAGCATCGTCGCCCGGGCCATCGAAGTGGTTGGGGCGTTTGAAACCGCCGTGGCCATTGCACGGTCCGCTGTGGCCGAGATCAATCCCTGCCGGGTGGAAGTCGTTCCCCGCGCTGGCACCGGCTGCCATGCCACCGAGGCGCCCCGTGGGCTCCTCTACCATCGCTACTCCATCGGCGCCGACGGGTTGATCAGTGCCGCCACGATCATTCCACCCACCTCACAAAACCAGGCGCAGATCGAGGAAGATCTCCGCGGCCTGCTCCCCTCTGTGCTCGACCTCAACGATGACCTGGCCACGAAACGCTGCGAACACCTCATCCGCAGCTACGATCCCTGCATCAGTTGCGCCACGCACTTTCTCACGTTCACCGTGGAGCGGCCGGCCGGCCAAGGATTCCCAACTGGGCCCTCCTGACCCGCCAACGCTATTCTTTTTGGGAAGTCAGACGCTCTCGAACAAAAAGAAGGCCTTTATGCTCTCCCCCCTGCTCCACGCCTGGAACCTCAACCTTGGCTACGCGAAGCGCCTGGTGGCCGAGATCCCCGACGACCAGATGGCATTCCAGCCGGCTGCCCACATGAACCACCCCGCATGGGTGCTTGGCCATCTGGCATGCACGGCCGACTATCTGGGGGCGATGATCGGCGTGAAGCCCGTATGCCCGCCCGAGTGGACCGGTTTGTTCGATTGGAATTCGAGTCCGGCCAGCGATGCCAGCCGGTATCCCAGCAAGGCCGTGCTGCTGAAGGCCCTCGAAGACGCCCACGCTGCAGTCGCTGCCGCCCTGCCCACCGTTCCTGAAACCCGCTGGACAGAAACCACGCCCGTTGAAGAGGTCCGTGGATTCCTGCCGACGCTCGGCGACTGCTTTGTCTTCGTGATGGCCGCCCACGAGAACATGCATTTGGGCCAGCTTTCAGCGTGGCGGCGTGTGCAGGGCATGGGGCGGGTGTGAGGAGTTCAGACGCGTCGTGGATGGAGTGGTATCGGACGCCACGATGCTGCAAATGGCGATCACGTGGATGAACTGGCGGCTGTCGCGGCATGACGGGCAGGACGCGAACACGGGGAGCTTCAGGGGCGCGGTTAGGGCGAGTTGCGGCGGTAGTCGCCCCTGCTGAAATACTTCTCCAGCCAGACGTACGCCACGATGAAGAAATACCGGCTGCCCATTTCACGGATTTTCAGCTTGGCAACACCCGTTCGGCGGTTCCGCCAGGTGATCGGGATCACCTTCCACGAATAGCCGCGGACGATCGCCTTGAGCGGCAGCTCCACGGTGATGTTGAAGTGCGGCGAAAGGATCGGCATGCAGCCTTCGATGACCTGCCGTCGGTAGGCCTTGAAGGCGTTGGTCGTGTCGTTGAGGCGGATGCCGAAGAGCAGCCGGATGAACAGGTTGGCCCAGCGGTTGAGCAGCCACTTGATCCATGGGTAGTCGATCGTGCCTCCTCCCCTCATGAACCGACTGCCGAAAACGCAGTCGTAGCCCTCGTTGAGGACGTTCCAGTAACGGACCACGTCGCGGCAGTCGTCGCTCTCGTCTGCCATCATGATCACGAGGGCATCGCCCCTGGCCGTGGCGAGTCCCTTCTGAATCGCCCTTCCGAAGCCGTGTGGCGCAGGGTTTTGCACCGGCACGAGCGATGGAGTTCGACCCGCTGCCGTCGCGAGAATCGCCCAGGTGGCATCGGTGCTCCCGTCGTCCACGACGATGATCTCGTGCGGGATCCCGTTGAGCGTGAGTTCCAGATGCAGGTGCTCGATGGTTCGTTCGATGCAGCCGGCCTCGTCGCGGGCCGGGATCACCACCGAGAGCAGCGTGAGCGGCTCGGTCGAACCTTGTCCTGCCACGCTGGTGTCCGCCGGTGGCTCATGGGGGCTGGACGAGCGGCTGCTGCTTACACCATGTTCCGACATCGGCCATGCACTCCGGCGTCACCGCCACGAAAACGTTTGCGTCACTGTTGCCATGCTGACATTGACCGGTCCGGCACGCAAGAGAACCGGGGCTGGGCTGACGCTGTCAGGCGGCACGAACGGTCAGCCGCCACCGCCATGACGGCCGGTGGGTATGATGTTCTCCGCGTATCCCCTGCCCCGTGATGTCGGTCGGTGTGCGAGTCGAGGCACTCTCGGCTTCTGACCACAATCGAGAACGGCGGGAGTAGTCGCTCGGCGCAAGGCTGTCGTGGTTTTCATTGGCACGGAAATAAAGCATAGGGAAAAGTCATGCAATCGGCGTCGGACCCACGCACGGTGTTGTCACGGATATCTCCCCTCACCGTTGCAATTGTGGCCTGCGTCGGACTCTATCTTCTGCTTGCGCTCCCGTTGGCGTTTCCCATTCAGGGGTACTGCGGTGACGAAGGCTTCTTTTGTTTGGCAGCCCGGAATGTGGCGTCTGGCATCAAGCCATACCGGGATTTTCTGTTCATTCAGATGCCGCTGTTGGCATATGCCTATGGCACATGGTTCAGCATCTTTGGTGTTTCCATCACAAGTGGGCGAGCGTTGTCAGTCTTCATGACCGCCTGTGCGATAGCGTGTGTCATGATGTCATGCCGTCGTCGGGCGGGGCTTTGGCCGGCGGTGCTTGCCGGCCTTCTTTGGTCAACGTCGATCTACACCGCCTGGGACCTGTCCTTGGTCAAGACGCAGTCGCTCTGCAACGTTCTGATTGCTGCCGCACTGTGCGCCATTCCCGCGCCCGAAGCCAGCAGGCGGCTCGCCCGGGCAGCGTTGGCGATGGGGTTGATGAGCCTGGCCTTCTTCACCAGGCTCACCCTCGTCATTCCGCTGGTCCTGCTCTGGCTGTATCTGGCCTGGGAGTTCCGTCGGGAGTTCGCGGGATATCTGCTGGTCTTGGCGGCGAACATCCTGCTGATCGCCCTGGCGTTTGCGTTCTTCTGGGCGGATGGAAATATGTGGTTTGGGATCTATGTCACGCACCATGACTTCTACGGTGCCGCCCCTTGGACCTGGGGCCGCCTGGGTTGGACAGTGAAGTATTCGCTGGGAAACCAGTTCGTGATCGCAACGCTTCTGCTGCTTGCCGTTGTGCGGTTTTGTACGATGTTGACCGATCGTGCGAGGTGGCAGGAGTTGCTCTTCCCGGCCTATTGCCTAGCGTCGTACGTAGCGGTGACATGCGCGCATTGGTCGCAGGTGCAAAGCTATCCGACCCATCAAACGGTGCTCACGAGTTTTGCGGTCATGTTCATCGCGCTCTTGTTGGCTCCTGCGGTCAATGCGATTGCCGAGCGGTATCGCACTCCCGGTCTGCTCACGTTTGCGTGCTTCGTCGCGATGTCTTCGCCGTTTTCCGAGTGCGGGATTGCGCCACTTGTTGATCGCGAGAGTAAGCCCGACTGGTTGAATCAGGCGGCGACAATCCTGCGACGTCACGCTGAGCCCGGTGAAGAATTGCTGTCTTTTAATCTGGAGTTGGCGGTCGACGGGAAGTATTCGGTGTTTCCAGGGTGCGAACTGGGCGAGTGGAGTTATTTCGCAGGGGTGCCGGAAGAGGTTGCCGAGAAGCGGAGGGTGTTGAACGCCCCGCGGTTGTATGCCGCCATGCGCGAAGAGAAGGCACCCATCGTGACGATCACCGACCGGGATTTCGGAATCATGGCCGGCGGTAATCCAGAAGCGGCAAAGGCACTCAAGAGCCTTCTTGATGACCACTACCACAACGTGGGAATCGTCAAGAAGTACGGCCAATTCGCGCAGGATCTCTACATCTTCAAGAGATTGAGTAAGAGCAAGCCAGAGTGACAGGCGGCTCGGAGCCTGACTGCAATGACCCCATCGCGACCACGTCGGGAACGCGATTTCCCAGGGGTGTCTACGGTTCTTCCGAATCGATCGCCTCGATCTCGCCGGCCGCGATGGCCTCGCTCAGTCGCTTGTGATCGCCGTCGATGAAATGCGCTTCGGCTACCGCGAACACCTCCGCGGCATCGGCAAACTTCTCCGTTTCACCGAGATAGGCCGAAATCGCGACCGCATCACCGCTGCGGGCATGTGCGCGAGCAAGCGTGCGTGCGCAGAGGTCGGCGTAGGTTTCGATCGTGGGCAGTTTTGCGCTTTCGACGTCGAAGCCGCCCTTCATGTCGTTCAGTTGCCGAGCGTAATAATGCCGGCCCTTGGCCGTGACGCCGCCCATCCAGCCGAGAAACAGATCGGACACCGCCTGCATCATCTTCTGGCCCCGCACGATCCGCTCGCCCTCATGGTCGAATCGTGAGAACACGCCGATGTCCTTCACGTGAGGCGCGAGGACCGACGGAGTCGCCTCCTTCATCTGCAGGATGATCTGGTCGTCTGCGTCACGGCCCTCGAGCAGCGCCACCCAGCAATGGGTGCCAACGCTCCCCACGCCAACGACCTTCATTGCGAAGTCGACCACGCCGTAGCGACGCGCGATCACCTGATTTTCCGGGGGCAGCGTCTCGATGTAGGCGGCGTATTCGGCCTGAAAGCTTGCGCGTGCGGCCTCGTCTTCGCAGCGGACCAGCACCGGTGGCGTCGTCTTGAAACGTCTGGCCCCGTTGACCACTTCCGTCAGCCGCGAGATTGCCCTCTCGTGCGTCCGATGCCGAGCTTTTTTGAGGGCTGCCTCGGTGTCTTTCACCGTCGCGGACGAGTCAGACTCCTCCGCCAAGGCCTTGATGTCTTCGGCCGTCATCCGTTCGTAGAGCACGTCGAGGGTCGAGCGGCTGGCCAGGTCAGCCATCGATTTCTGATAGACCGTCGCCACCTTGCGTGCGAGGGCAGCCGCCTTCTCGGGATCACCCTGCCCCTGAACGCACGACACGAACGATGTCGCCAATCGGAGCACGTCCCATTCAAATGGGCCCGGATGTGTCTCGTCGAAGTCGTTGACGTCAAATACAAGCGTCCGCTCGGGCGATCCGTACATGCCGAAATTGACGAGGTGTGCGTCTCCGCAGAGCTGCACGATCAAATTCGTGCTCGGTCGCGAAGCCAGATCCGCGGCCATGATCGCTGCTGTTCCGCGGAGCGTGGCGAACGGATTGCCGGCTATCCGGGCATGTCGCAGCGGCAGCAGTTCGGATAGGCGACCCTTGGCCTCGTTCCGAAGCACCTCAAGGATGTCTGGTCGGCCGTCACGAGAGGGTGGGTCGCCGATCTGCTCGAGCGGCAGATTCTTCGCCTGGGCTTCGCCGATGGCGATTCGCTCGTCGAGGGGGCGGTGTCCATCGGTCGCCGCCGCGTCAACGAACGGCGGCGGTGCGAGGCTATCCCCGATATCGGTGGTGAGGGCGTCCATGTCCGAACTAACTGGAAAATGTATCGGCTGTTTTCGTGCGTTAGAGCCAGTATGGCGGTTTTATGCGGAAGATGCACGCGGCGTCTCCATCGCCTCCACGAAAGCCTACTTCAGCGGTCGGTGTGGCTGGCTCAGCCCACCTTGATGCCGCTGGTATCGACGCCCGGCAGTGTGAGGGTCGTCGGATTGCCGCCATTGTCATTGATCGTGCCACTGCCCAGCACGATCTGCGGCTGCAACGCGATCCCGTCGGCATCCTTGTCGGCCGCCACGAGTGTGTAGCTGAAGACCAGCGCGTTCGTGCCCGATCCTCGGACATACGCGAGGTTGCGCACCGTCGTGCCTATCACCGCCTGCAGTTTTGGACCGCCTGTCACCGTCACCGACTCGTTGAACCTCACCGTGAACGTGAGCGTCTGGCCCTTCTTGTACGTCGCCGCTGCGGGAATCGTCAGCCCTGTCACGCTCGGCGGAATCGTATCCACGAGCACGCTGCGGGTGTTCACCGCGGGCACCGTGAGCTTGGCCGGATTCCCCACCGCATCACGGATCCAGCCGCCATTGGACGCCACCTGGCTTCCGAGCGCCACGCCCTGCGTGCTCAGGTCGCCCGGCGCCACCGTGTAGCTGAACGAGACGACCTTCGTGCCCGAACCGCTGACATAATTCGCCTGTTGGAAGGTCTGGCCGATCGAGACCGTCAGTTGCGGCGTGCCGCCTACGAAGACCGTCCGGCTGTAGTTCACCTTGAACACGATCGCCTGCCCTGCCCGGTAGGTCTTTGCCGCCGGCGCCGTGACGCTTGCAGCGACCGGCACGACCCCGTCCACCTTTACGCCCGCCGTCGTCGGCGGTGTATAGGTCAAAGCCGCCAGAGCATTACCGGCCAGATCGGTCACGGCGGCGCCGGTCGGCAGCTGGATCGACTTTCCGCTCGCCACCACCTTGCCGGCCGTAGCTGTCTCGCCGACGGCGACCGTGTAGCTGAACACCAGCTTGTTCGTGCCCGCACCGCTGTCGTAATAGGCCCGACGGGTGACGTTGTTGACCGTCAGATTCAGGTACGGCAGCCCCGTTCCGGCTCCGGCCACCTTCACGGGTTCGCTGAACGTGACGGTGAACGACAGCTTCTCGCCCGAAGCATAAGTCTTCGCGGCCGGCCCCGTCACGCTTTGCAGCGTCGGTAGACCCGTATCGACCAGCACTCCATTCGTGGAGGCAGCCGGCAGCGCGGTCGAGGCGTTGGCCGCCGCGCCGTCCTTGATCGTGGCCCCGCTGGGCAGTTCGACGGACTGTGCCACCGCCACGCCGTCGGAATCGTTGTCCCCGGCGACGACCTTGTAACTGAACTGCAACACCGCAGTCCCCGACCCGCCGGAATAGACAGCATGCCGGAGCGTCGAGCCCACCGTCAGGCTGATCTGCGGCGAACCGGCCACCACCACCGGCTCGTTGTAGGTCACTCCCACGATGATCGTGTCGCCGGCCCTGTAGGAGCCCGGGGCGACCGCGATCGCCGTGGCCGCGGCCGCGACGTTCGTCACCGTCACCGTCACCTGCCGCTCGGCCGAATTCGCCGGGTTGCCGCCATCGGTCGCCACGACCGTGAACGAATAGGTGGGCTTCGTTTCGAAGTCGGACGGGTTGATCAGCGTTACCGCACCCGTCTGGGCATTGATCGCGACCATTGCCGCGTCGCCGATGCCCGGCTTGATGCTGTAGCCGACGACGTTGTTGGGCGGCGTGCTGTCGGCGTCGGTCGCGATGGCCGTGTAGACCACCGTGCTCGGCGCGGACATCTCCGCCACGATGCCAGTACTGCCGCTGGTGAACACCGGCGTAGAGAGGTTCCTTGCACTGACCGTCACCGCCACGCTCTTCTCGGTCGAGCGGGCAGGCGATCCGCCGTCGGTCGCGACGACCACAAACGTGTAGCTCGCTTTCACGTTGAGACTGGCGGAGCTGATCAGCCGCACCTGCCCCGTCGTCGGGTCGATCGTCACCGCGGTCGCGTCGCCGACGCCCGGCTTGATGCTGTAGGCGACGACGTTCTCGGGGGACGTGGCATCGGCGTCGGTCGCCACGGCCGTGTAGATCACCGTGCTCGTCGCGGCGCCCTCGGCGACAGAAACCGTCCCGCCGCTGGTGAACCCCGGCGTGAACTCATCCAGGTTGTTGATCGCGAGCGTCACCGTCTTCTCGGTCGCGTTGTTGGCGTCATCGGTCGCCACCACCGTGAACGCGTAGCTCGGCTTCGTCTCGTAGTCGGGGTTGCCCAGCAGCGTGACCGCACCGGTCTTCGAGTCGATGCTGAACGCGGCAGCGTCGCCAAAGGCCTTCAGGCTGTAGTGCAGCCCACCGCTGGTTTCCACGGCATCCGTTGCCACGACCGTGTAGATCACCTGGCCGGCGCCGCTGTTCTCATCGATCGGGGTCGCCACGCTGCCCGACGTGATGACCGGAGCGTGTTCGTCGAGGTTGTTGATCGCGAGCGTCACCGCCTTCTCGGTCGCGTTGTTGGCGTCATCAGTCGCCAGCACCGTGAACGTGTAGCTCGGCTTCGTCTCGTAGTCGGGGTTGCCGATGAGCGTCACCTTGCCGTTCACCGGGTCGATGCTGAATGCCCCGGCATCGTCCCCGGCCTTCAGGCTGTAGGTCACGCCGCCGCTGACGTCGCCCGAGTCGATCGCCACCACGGTGTAGACCACCTGACCAGCACCGATGTTCTCATCGACGGAGGGAGCAACATCGCCCGAGGTGATCGTGGGTGCCGACCCGTCGAGGTTGTTGATTGCAAGCGTTACCTGCTGCTCACTCGCGTTGTTGGCAGCGTCGGTCGCCACCACCGTGAACGTGTATCCCGGCTTCGCCTCGTAGCTGGGATTGCCCAGCAGCGTCACCTCGCCCGTCTGCGGGTCGATGCTGAAGAAGTCTGCGTCATCCACGGTCTTCAGGCTGTAGGTCACGCCACCACTGATGTCCTCCGAATCGGTCGCCACCACGGTGTAGACCACTTGGCCGGCACCGCTGCCCTCGTTGATCGATGCTGCGACGCCACCCGAGATGATCGTCGGTGCTACCTCGTCGAGGTCATTGATCGCGAGGGTGACTTCAAGTTCGCTCGCATTGTTGGCGGCATCGGTCGCCACCACCGTGAACGTGTATCCCGGCTTCGACTCGTAGTCGGGGTTGCCCAGCAGCGTCACCGCCCCCGTCTTCGAGTCGATGCTAAACGCATCAGCGTCGCTTTCGGCCTTCAGGCTGTAGGTGACGCCGCCGCTGATGTCGCCCGAATCGGTCGCGATGACCGTGTAGACCACCTGGCCGGCACCACTGTTCTCGTCGATCGCGGTCGCGACGTTGCCTGACGTGATCGTCGGCGCTGCCTCGTCGAGGTTGTTGATCGCGAGCGTTACTGTGAGTTCGTTCGCGTTGTTGGCGGCGTCGGTCGCCACGACCGTGAACGTGTAGCTCGGCTTGGTCTCGAAGTCGGGATCGCCCAGCAGCGTGACCGCGCCGGTCTGGGAGTCGATGCTGAACGCAGCGGCATCATCGCCGGCTTTCAGGCTGTAGGTGACGCCACCGGAGATGTCGTTCGAATCAGTGGCGACGACTGTGTAGACCACCTGGCCGGCGCCGCTGTTCTCATCGATCGAGGTTGCGACGGCACCTGAAATGATCGCGGGCGCCACTTCGTCGAGATTGTTGATCGCCAACGTCACTTCGAGTTCACTCGCGTTGCTGGCGGCATCGGTCGCCACGACCGTGAACGTGTAGCTCGGCTTGGTCTCGTAGTCGGGATCACCGAGCAGCGTGACCGCGCCGGTCTGGGAGTCGATGCTGAACGCAGCGGCATCATCGCCGGCTTTCAGGCTGTAGGTGACGC
>CANFQO010000084.1 GCA_947449135.1 Planctomycetaceae bacterium
CGGCGAAGATGCTTCACGAAAAACACGACTTCGTGTCGTTTTTTCTTGGCCGACATCCGTCGGCTTTTTCTTACCCGGCCCTCCGGGCCTGGCGCAGAGTGCGATCGCTAAACAGCCACGACTCCAGATGCTGAGGAGCCGGACGGAGGCACGCGCAGGAGCCGGTGAATTCTGCGACTCACAAGCGATCCACCATCATCCACTAGCCTCCCGTAGCAGAATCCGGCGGCGACGAGCATGCCGCAGCCGGCGAACCAGTGCGTTCTGTCAGCACCGGCACGAACGGCTACAGGGCGGCGATTGCCTCGTTGGCAATCCTGGCGCACTCCTTGATGTCGGCGAGCGGGTTCTGCTCATTCTCCTCGTACTCGAGCGAGAGCGCCCCGTCGGCTGGGAAGTCAGCCGCCACGAGCGCCGCCATCACGGCAGGCACGTTGAGGTGTCCCTTGCCGAGAATCACGCCCGTTGTCTTGTCCTGCATCTCGGCGAAGTCCTTCAGGTGGATGCCATACAGCCGGCCCTTCAGCAGCCGGATCACTTCCACAGGCTGCTCTCCCGACCGGATGTAGTGGCCAAGGTCGGCGCAGGCGCCGATGCGGGGGTCATATTTTTCCACCGCCTGCAGCACGTCGATCGCCTTGCTGTAGCGGCTCTTCGGTCCGTGGTTGTGGATGGCGATGCGGACGTCGAATTCCTTCACAAGGTCGTTGAGGTTTGGCAGGCTCTCGGGGGAGGGGTCGGCGCTGAGGGTTCGAATGCCGGCAGCCTTGGCAAATTCAAAGACCTTGCGGTTGGCGGCCTCATCCTTCCCAAAGCCGTTGACGCCATGGGCCGAGATCTTCAGGCCCAGGTCGGTCAGCGTTTTGTTCATCGCCGCGATCGCGGCGGCATCAGCGTTGGTCGGATACATGCCGGAATAGAACTCGACGAACTTGAAGCCCAGGTCGCTTGCGTGCTTGAGCGCTTCGTCCACCTTGTAGCCGCGGAGCGAAAAGAGCTGCACGCCAAGGTTCAGGTTTTTGGCCGACGCTGCCGCGGCCAGGCGGCCCATGGGCGACAGGGCGGCCAGGCCGGCGGCTGCGGCCGTGCCGGCGGTGGCGAGGAACGAGCGACGGGAGGGATTCGTGCGCGACATTCGGGCATCTCCTACGTGGGAAGAAACAGTCGGGTCCGGTAAGATAATTGAAAATCACGTTCCCCGCACGGATTCCTTCCATGGCCACGATTTCTGCAGTTTCTTCAGCCGCCGGTAACGTCGCCGATCTCCAGTTGCACTGCCGGGCAATTGCCGAGCGGGCCCGCTCCGCCGCCATTGATCTGGCCGGGGTGCCAGGCGACAAGAAGGCAGCCTGCCTGCGGGCTGCCGCCGCTGCGATCCGGGCTGATGTCGCGGAGATCCTCGCGGCCAACAAGCTCGACCTCGCCGCCGCCCCCGGCTTCGGTCTGACGGCGGCGGCCGTCGACCGGCTGACGCTCGACGCCAAGCGGGTGGAAGGCATCGCTGCGGGTGTCGAGGCGGTGGCATTGCTCCCCGACCCCGTGGGCGAGCTGATCGAGGAGTCGACACAGCCAAGCGGCCTGGTGATCCGGAAGGTTCGCGTGCCGCTGGGCGTCGTGTTTTTCATTTATGAGTCGCGGCCCAACGTCACGGCGGATGCTGCCGCAGTAGCCCTCGCGGCCGGCAATGCCATCATCCTCCGCGGCGGCAAGGAGGCGGCTCATTCCAGTGCCCGGATCGTGGCGAGCATGCGCAGGGCGATCGCGGCCGCCGGCCTGCCGCCCGACTGCGTGCAGCTCGTCGATACGGCCGACCGTGAGGCGGTCGGTGCGTTTCTCACGATGGACGACCTCATCGACATCGTGATCCCCCGGGGTGGCGAGACGCTGATCCGGCGGGTGTGCGCCGAGGCACGGATGCCGGTGCTCAAGCATTTCACAGGCAACTGCCACGTCTATGTGGATCGGGCGGCCGACCTGGTGATGGCGAAGGCCATCACCATCAACGCGAAGTGCCAGCGGATGGGCGTCTGCAATGCGGCCGAGTCGCTGCTCGTGCACCGTGACGTGGCCGAACGGTTTCTTCCCGACATTTCCGCCGCCCTCGGTGAGCACGCAGTCGAGATCGTGGGTGATGCCGCTACCCGCCGGCTTGTGCCTGCGGTCGGCACTGCCACGGAGGCTGATTTCGCCACGGAATATCTCGGCCCCAAGATCTCGGTGGCCGTGGTCGATTCGGTCGATGCCGCGATCGACCACATCAACCGCTACGGTTCGCGTCATACCGATTCGATCATCACGGCCGACCAGGCCGCGGCGGATCGGTTCGTCGCCCGGGTCGATACGGCCGTGGTGATGGTCAACGCCAGCACCCGTTTCAACGACGGTGGCGAAATGGGGCTCGGCGCCGAGATCGGCATCTCGACCGACAAGCTCCACGCCCGCGGCCCCTGCGGCACGCGGGAACTCACGACCTACAAATATGTCGTGCTCGGCACCGGGCAGACCCGGTCATGATGCGGCTGCTTCTCCTTGCCTCGCTCCCCGTCCTCGCCAGCCTGTCGTCTGCCATGCCGCAAACAGCCTTCGCGAACGAGCCCGCCGATCCCTACCTCTGGCTTGAGGAAGTCACCGGCGAAAAGCCGCTCGAGTGGGTTCGCGAACGGAACACCGAGAGCGTGGCGGCGCTCGCCGGCAGCGACCGGTTCAAGGCCCTCGAAGCCCGGGTCCTTGGAATCCTCGACTCGAAGGAGCGGATTCCGATGGTCACGAAGATCGGTGATCGCTTTTACAACCTCTGGCGGGATGCGGCGAATCCCAAGGGGCTGTGGCGACGGACGACACTCGCGGAATACCGCAAGCCGGAGCCAGCCTGGGAGATCGTGCTCGACCTTGATGCCCTGTCGGCGAAGGAAGGGGAAAACTGGGTCTGGCACGGCGCCTCTGTGCTGGAGCCAGAGGATCGCCTCTGTCTTGTAACGCTCTCCCGGGGCGGCGCCGACGCGGACGTGATGCGGGAGTTTGATCTGGAGACAAAGGCTTTTGTGGACGGCGGTTTCACGCTCCCTGAGGCGAAGAGCCGCGTGGCGTGGAGGACGGCCGACAGCTTGTTCGTTGCCACCGATTTCGGCCCCGGGTCGCTCACCGCCTCGGGCTACCCGCGGACGATCCGCGAGTGGACCCGCGGCACCCTGTTGGCCACGGCGCCGGTCGTCTATGAAGGACAGCCAGACGACATGAGCGTGACTGCCTGGAGGGACCTGACCCCCGGCTATGAACGCGATGTCGTCGTGCGGCAGAAAACCTTCTACACGAGCGAGTGGTTCCTTCGTCGCGAAGGCGGTCTCGTGAAGATCGAGAAGCCGGACGATGCAACGGCCGCGCTGCATCGCGAATGGCTGCTGTTTGAACTGCGGAGCCCGTGGACGGTCGGTGCCACGACCCATCCGGCTGGCAGCCTGTTGGCGGCGGACTTGGAGGCGTTTCTCGCAGGTAACCGCGAGGTGCACGTGCTCTTCACGCCCGCCCCACGGACCTCGCTCATCTCGTTTGCGTCCACGCAAAACCATCTGCTTGTCACCACGCTCGACAACGTCCGAAACCGGCTACTTGTGCTGACCTTTCGGGACGGCGCTTGGCAGCAACGGCCGCTCCAGGGTCTGCCCGAATATGGCACGGCCTCGTGCATCCCCGTCGATGACCTCGAGACGGACGATTTCTTCCTGATCACAGCCAGTTCGCTCCAGCCATCGACCCTGTCGCTGGCAAGTGCCGCTGACACCGAGCGTCAGCCTGAAAAACTCAAGCAGTCACCATCGTTTTTCGATGTCTCTGGACTGACGGTGAGCCAGCACGAGGCAGTCTCCAAGGACGGCACGCGGGTGCCCTATTTCCAGATTGGCCCCGAGACGCTGCCTTCTGATGGCAGCACGCCCACATTGCTCTACGGCTACGGCGGCTTCGAGATTCCGCTGCTGCCCGGCTACGAGCCGATTGCCGGCGCCGCCTGGCTGGAGCACCGTCATGTGTATGTGATTGCAAACATCCGTGGCGGCGGCGAATTCGGTCCGGAGTGGCATCAGGCGGCCCTGAAGTCAAAGCGTCCGCGGGCCTACGAAGACTTCATCGCCGTGGCCGAGGATCTGATCGCCCGGAAGGTGACGTCGCCAAAGCATCTGGGCATCAAGGGGGGCAGCAACGGCGGCCTGCTTGTGGGCAACATGCTCACGATGCGGCCCGACCTCTTTGGCGGCGTCGTCTGTCAGGTGCCGTTGCTCGACATGCGGCGGTTTCACAGGCTGCTGGCCGGGGCGAGCTGGATGGGCGAATACGGCAACCCCGACAACCCCGAGGAGTGGGAATTCATTCGTGGCTTTTCGCCGTATCACAACCTGCAACGCGAGACCGCGTATCCGCCTGTGCTGATCACCACTTCCACGCGGGACGACCGCGTGCACCCCGGTCATGCCCGCAAGATGGCGGCGCGGCTGCAGGAACTGGGCAAGCGGGTGCTCTACTACGAGAACATCGAAGGGGGCCACGGCGGGGCGGCGAACAACCGTCAGAGAGCCTTCATGGACACCCTGGGCTACACGTTCCTCGAACGCGAACTCGAGTAGCATCCAGCGTAATTCGGAGTTCCGGAACGGTGGACTGCGTCAGGCAGCAGCGGTTGCCAGCCGCTCGTGAATGGCCGTGGCACGCAGCAGGATGCAGCCCTGCAAAACTTCGGGCCTGCCGGGGCTGCCGACGGCGGCTGTGGGGCAGGCGATGAGCCCCGTGAGTTGCGGCCACTTCGTCTGGAGAGCGTGCGGAATCGAACAGGCACTGACATTGCCCGTGCGTCGCGTGAGCCCATTGACGAGTTCGCCACGGACGCCGTGCTCGTCGAGCTTCATACCGGTGAACCGCACGATCCCGGACCCGGCTTGGTGCGGCACCACGAAGTTCACATCGCCGCCAGAGAGCCCTGCGTCGGCGAGCGCCTTGGCAACAGCGGCCGACATGGCCCGTGGGGCGATCTCGGCGATCGCCATGCCGTCGAGAGAATAGACCAGCCGCTCGTTGTCGTGCACGATGCCGCCGCCTGGGGCCGGAGCTGGCACATGAGGCCGGAGATGGAAGTCAAAAGCGGGCCGCTCTGCTGGTCGCTTTTCGGCGTCGGCGTGGACGATCTCGAAATGCACTGGATGCTTCCGGTTCGTCGTGGACGCCAGCAGCGTGGCCGATGCCATGTCGCCGAAGAGGCCGGCGGTTTGGGGGTTACTGTAGTCGGTGATGCGGCTGATGCGAGTGGCAGCGACGACGAGGATGAATTGGTCGCGTCGCAGCGAGAGCCGAGGAGCCCAGCGGCGGCAGACAAGAGAGAACGCCCGACTGTAGCCGCAGCAGAACCAGTTCAGGCCGATGGTGCGGCAGCGCCGCATGCCGAGTTCGCGGGCCAGGCGTCGGGCAGCGAGACTCGGCCGTTCGCTCGCTACCTGGGCAGGTGTGAGATGTCGCCGGGCTATTGATGCCGGGATGAATGAGGGTGACACGAACACGATGCCGCGGCAGTCGGCCAGATTACAGCGAGTCTCCCGCTGGAGCTGACGGACGGCGTGCAACCCCATCGTCACCTCATCGTCGAGCGAGATCGCACGGGCCTCGATCCCGGTGTGATGGGCAAACTTGCGGGGCATAGCATCGCCAAACCAGCTGTTTTCCAACTCCCACGGAGGTTGGTGGATCGCAATGGCAGAAATGCCGAGGGAGGGTCGATGGCGTGCGTCCATGAGTGGCTCGTGACGGGGCAGGGAGCAGGTACGGTTGCCGTTGGGAGGTGCGGGCTGAGGGGGCGGGATTGTGACGTTCGACGGCGACCGGGGCCAGCGAGAAATTGACTGGAAAAACGCCGTCGGGCGATCGTTTCTGGCAGCAGGCCGCTCACGGCTGGCCACCGCCTGATGGGGTGCTTACAACAGGTCGGCCGCGGTATCACTCGCGGCTATGACTTTTCGTGAGTGGTGGTCAGCCGAGGACACACGAGTGAATGAATTCGTCGAACCACTGGGGATGCGGGTGCTCATCCGCAAGGACGAGAGCCGTCACACGACGCGGGGCGGCATCGTGCTCCCAGACCAGGCCGAGATCCCCACGATCACGGGACGGGTCGTCGAGGTCAGCCTGCAGGTGGAGCGGGACGCCGACTTCCCGATTGAGAAGTACGACAAGGTGCTGTTCCATCCCAAGAATTCGATCCCGGTCGACTTTGAGCAGAACAATCTGCTCTACGTGGTGCCAATCGAAGACGTGGTCGCGGTGTTCCGACGGCACGACGAATCGAAGCCGCGCCGCCGCGGCAAGGCCAGCCAGGAGGGCGAGGGGCCGGAGACCGATGCTCAGGAGTAGTCCCGAGCATTTTTAAGAAAGACGCAGCCCCGAGACTCTCTCTGGCAGTGGTGCCGTTTCACGGGCGCAGGTCAGCCTCAAAACGGCACGTCATCGTCACCGGCCTCGGCAAACGCGTCGTTGGGATCGACGGTGTCGCTCGGGCCGTCATGAGCACGCCCGCTCCCGGACACACTTTTGAACGAGAGGCCCTCGGCACTCAGGAAATAT
Source organism: Planctomycetaceae bacterium (assembly GCA_947449135.1). GTDB lineage: Bacteria > Planctomycetota > Planctomycetia > Pirellulales > UBA1268 > CAMCQY01. Next base: position 6,598 of record CANFQO010000084.1, read on the forward strand.
TTGGCCTCGCTGGACTCATCCCGCTGCCAACGGCGGCCGCTGAGGCGGTAGGTCACCTCGATCTCTTCGCCCACGGAGAGATCATCCACCGCGTCGCAGCCATCCTTGACGAACTCGACGGGAATGAAGTTGGTGAACGTGCCCTTGGATTGTTCGAGCACCACCAGACGCTTGCGAAAGCCCTTCTGTCCGAAGGTCTTGGTCTCCTCGATCAGGTGGACGACGCCGCGGACGGTCGGGTCTTTCATGGTGTGTTGGCCGTTGGTTCTCTGCGGTCGGGTTCCAGCACCGCTGCTCAGCGGGCTGTGGGGACGAAAGAGTACCACACGCGGCCAACCAGGCACGTCCCCGACGGAATCCGCCCAAAGCCGGTTAAGATTTCCTAGAATCGGAGATCTGGCATTGCCCCCGGTGAAATCCCCATGCCTCGCGCCCTTCTTTTGATCATTGCGCTTGCCGCTTCCTTCCGGCTCACTCCGAATGCGTGCCTGCACGCGGCAGACCAGGAAGCAGCGAAGCCGAATATTGTGTTTATCGTCGTCGATGACCTCGGCTACGGCGAACTTGGCTGCTATGGAGGCAAGGAGATTCCGACGCCGCACATCGATGCGTTGGCTGCCGCCGGAGCGCGGTTGACCAGCGGGTATGTGACATCCCCGCTCTGCGCCGCTTCGCGGGTCGCCTTACTCACCGGGCGATACCAGACCCGTTTTGGCTTCGAATTCAATCCCACCGGGGCCGAAAACACCCTTCCTGGAATCGGCTTGCCGGTCACAGAAAAGACTGTTGCCGATCAGTTACGTCTCGCTGGCTACACGACGGGCCTGGTGGGCAAGTGGCACCTCGGCGGCACCGCGCCGTTTCACCCGCAGCGTCGCGGCTTTGATGAGTTCTTTGGCTTTTTACACGAGGGCCACTTCTATCTGCCGCCCCCCTGGAATGGTGCCACCACCTGGCTCCGCCGTAAAACCCTGCCCGATGGCGGCAAGGGCCGCTGGATGTCCCCCGATGGCCGTATCGTTTGGAGCACAGATTCGAACACGACCGAACACGCCTACGACGCCGATAACCCGCTGCTGCGCAGGAGTCAGCCGGTAGATGAGCGGGAGCATCTCACCGATGCCTTCACCCGCGAAGCCTGTGACTTCATCCGGCGGCATCGGCAGCAGCCGTTTTTCCTCCACCTCGCCTACAACGCCGTCCACAGCCCGCTGCAGGGAGCGGACGCTTTTCTGGCGAGGTTTGCCCACATCGACGATATCCACCGCCGTATCTTCGCCGCCATGCTGGCGCATCTCGACGATGGCGTGGGGCGGGTCATTGCCGAACTTCGCGGCAGCGGCGTCGATGACAACACGCTCGTCGTTTTCCTCAGCGACAACGGCGGCCCCACCCGGGAACTCACGTCGAGGAACGCTCCGTTGCGGGGCGGGAAGGGAGAACTGCTGGAAGGGGGAATCCGCGTGCCGTTCATCGTTCGGGGGCAAGGCATTCCATCCGGCAGCGTCATTGATACACCGGTGCTCTCGATGGACGCAGCCGCATCAGCGTTGGAGATTGCCGGCGCTCAACCGAGCCCTGCGCCGCTTGACGGCGTCAGCTTCATGCCGCTGTTGACCGGCCGGGCTGCAGCGGCCGCCGAACGCCCGCTATTTTGGCGGCTGGGTAGGAAACATGCCCTGCGTTACGGCGACTGGAAAATAATTCGCGATGGCGGGAAGTGGGAGTTGTACAACCTCTCCCGCGACATCGGAGAGACCGCCGATTGTGCTGAACAGGAGCCCGCGCAGCTGCAGCAGATGGCGCGACTTTGGGACGCGTGGAATGCGGAACAGGTCGAACCACTCTGGCAGTAGGCCAGAGATGAGAATGGGGAGACTGCAACCTCTGCACCCCGCATAGCCTCACACGCCAGCCGCGCTAGCTCACATTCACGCCGCTGGTGCTGACGACCGGCAGCGTGAGGCTCGACGGATTGCCGGCCTTGTCGCGGATCGTGCCGATGCCCAGCACGATCTGTCCCAGCAACGCGATTCCATCGGCATCGTGGTCGGTCGCCTGGAGCTTGTAGCTGAAGACCAGCGAACGAGTGCCTGTCCCCAGAACATACGGGATGTTGCGGACCGTCGAACCGATCACCGCTTGCAGCTTCGGCACGCCCGTCACCGTCATCGGCTCACTGAACGTCACCGTGAACGACAGCGTCTGATTCTTCTTGTACGTCCCCGCCGCAGGGACCGTCAGCCCCGTGATCGTCGGCGCCACCGCGTCCACCAGCACGCCGCGGGTGTTTACCGCCGGCAACGAGAGCCGGGCATCGTTGCCGACCGCGTCATGGATCCAGCCGCCATTCAACCCCACCGAGTTGCCGAGCACCACGCCCTGCACGCTCAGGTCGCCCGGCGCCACCACGTAGCGGAATGACAGGATCGCCGTGCCCGTGCCGCCGATGTACGCCGCCGGCCTCACACTTGTACCGATCGAGACCATCAGCTGCGGCGTGCCGCTGACGTACACCGACCGGCTGTAGTTCACCTTGAACACCAGAGCCTGGCCCGCCCGATACGTCTTCGCCGCCGGAGCCGTCACGCTCGCAGCCACCGGCACGACCCCGTCCACCTTCACGCCCGATGTGCCGGGCGGCGTGTAGGCGAGCGACACCGCTGCATTCCTGTCGAGATCGGTCACCGCCGCGCCCGCCGGCAGCTGGATCGAGCGGCCCGTGGCAACCACCTTGCTCGCCGCGGCCGTCTCGCTGACGGCGACTGTGTAACTGAACCGCAGCAGGTTCGTCCCGGACCCGCTGTCGTACAACGCCCTGCGGGCGACGCCGTTCACCTTTAGGTCCAGATATGGCACGCCCGTTACGGCCACCGGTTCGCTGAACGTCACCGTGAACGACAGCTTCTCGCCCGATGCATACGTCCGCGGTGTTGGGCCCGTCACGCCCTGCAGCACCGGCTGGGTCGTGTCCACCGTGAAGGAATCCTCCACGAAGTCGCTCGCATCGAAGACCGAGGAAGCCCGTACCGTGATCGTCGTGACACCGGCCGCCGCCGAAGCGTTGGCGACCAACTGCAGCTTGCCCTGAGGCGTGATTGACGCCGCCAACGCCGCCGGATTGCTGCTCGTCGACGTGTACACGATTTCGCCTGAGCGGGCGATCTGCGGGAACTTCACGAACTGGTCGGCCGTGAGCGTGGTGGTATCGACCGCAGCGTTGGTGAACCCCGGATTGGTGCTGGAGTTGGCCCCCGGCACGTTCCGCAGCGGCACCGTGTCGAACGGCGAGGCGTAGCCGAACCGCGGCACCTTCGCCATCTCATCGACGGCGGCCATGCCGCTGCCCAGCACGCGGCCGAAGACGGTGAAGCCGCCGTTTTGTGCGTCGAGATTGCCAGAGTTGTCGGCGAGGTTAAAGAACCACTGGTTGGTGGCGCTGTTGGGGTTGGAGCCAAGCTTGGCCATGGCAATCGTGCCGCGGACGTTGTTAGCGGCGGTGGCGCCCACCGGCTTTGGCTCGTTGACCACGGGGTCGCGCTGGGTGACGTTGCCGATCACGATTCCTGGCTGGCCGTTGGTGACGGTGAATCCGCCTCCTTGGACCACGAAGCCTGGCACAGAGCGGTGAATGAACGTGTTCTGGTAGGAGCCGCCGTCCACGTACGAGAGGAAGTTGGTGACCGTGGCGGGCGTGGTCCGTAGCCGATTTTCACCGACCTGATCGAAGAGCTCGACGAAGACCTTGTCGTATGGTGCGGAGGCGTTGACATCGAACCGCACGATCGTGCCCGTGACGGCGGTATCGTCGTAGTGCCCCGCCAGGTCGATCGTCTGCGTGGGAGCTGTCAGAGGCAGGTTGAGATCGGGCAGGGCGGTGGTCACCGACACCGCCAGCACCCGGCGGGGCTCGAGCGGCTCGACGCGCAGGTCACAGCGGCGACGGAAAGAATTCTTTTTGGGCGGCATGCCGACACGATCTCTTGTGGCACGGAATCCCACTGCCCGTGCCACCAACTATACGTCGCCCGCACCGGGAGCGTTCACTGGGGCGGAATTCAGCGTTTCGCCCGGCCAATCGCCCGCACCAGGGCCATCCCGGCCGCCCTCTGGCAATCGCCGTAACCCCAAGCGGCGACGCGTAGTTCTGCCAAGTGAGGCTGCTGGGACTCGAACCCAGGACCAACGGATTAAAAGTCCGATGCTCTACCGACTGAGCTACAGCCTCGGGAACAATCCTACCGAAGCCGGAAACGGGAGCAACGGGGGCGATGTTCCGCAGGCTGCGGAAACGAAGTCAGGAACAAAGAATGCCGTCAGAAAAACGGCCGAAGAAATGCCCGAGAGAGGACTTGAACCTCCACCCAGTTACCTGGACAAGAACCTGAATCTTGCGCGTCTGCCAATTCCGCCACTCGGGCGAGTGCGGCCGCGTGAGCGGCAGGCCTTTGATGCTACCAATGACCGTCCGGGACGCAAGTAGGAGGGCCCCTCCCCGGACTATTCCACGGTCACGCTTTTGGCCAGATTCCGCGGTTTGTCCACGTCGCAGCCCCGCAGCACGGCGATGTGATAGGCCAGGAGCTGCAGCGGCACTGCCGCCACGATCGGCTGGAGAAACTCGGGCACTTCCGGGATCTCAATCACGTCGTCGGCCAGATTCCTCACCCGGTCATCACCCGGGCTTGAGATCGCGATCACCGGCCCCTTGCGTGCCTTGATCTCCTCCACGTTCAGAAGCACTTTTTCGTACACGGCCCCCTGCGGAATCAGAAACACGCTCGGCGTCGCAGCGTCGACCAGTGCGATCGGCCCGTGCTTCATCTCGGCCGCGGGATAGCCCTCCGCATGGATGTAGGAGATTTCCTTGAGCTTGAGCGCGCCTTCGAGCGCGACCGGGAAGTTGTATTGCCGGCCGAGATAGAGAAACGTGTTCGCGTCCTGATACCGCTCGGCGATCCGCTTGATGGCCTGGTCGGCGTTGAGCGCTTCGGCGACAAGATCGGGCAGCCGCTCCAGGCCGTCAATGAATTCCAGGCCCCGCTCGTAGCTCATGTGCCGCAGTCGACCGAAGTAGAGTGCCAACAGCGACAGCACCACGCACTGGCTCGTGAAGGCCTTCGTGCTCGCCACACCGATCTCCGGGCCGGCATGCAGATAGATGCCGCCGTCGGCCTCGGTGGCGATCGTGCTCCCCACAACGTTGCAGATGGCCAGCGTTGGATGACCCTTGCGCTTGATTTCGCGGAGAGCGGCGAGCGTGTCGGCGGTCTCCCCCGACTGCGTGATCGCAAAGAGGAGCGTGCCCTCGTCGAGGGGCGGATTGCGGTAGCGGAGCTCGCTGGCGTATTCCACTTCGACCGGCAGCCGGGCAAACTCCTCGATCAGGTATTCGCCGACGAGCGCCGCATGCCAGCTCGTGCCGCAGCCGGTGAGGACGATGCGGTTGATCCGCTGCAGTTGCCGCGGCGTGAGGTTGAGGCCGCCGAAGACCGCGGTGGCGTCGTCCCGCGAGAGGCGGCCCCGCATCGCCGCCCGGATCGTCTCGGGCTGCTCGTGGATCTCCTTGAGCATGAAGTGGGCGTAGCTGCCCATGCCCACATCCTCCGCCGACAGTTCGAGCGGCCGCACGGCGGGCTCGATCCGGCCGGTGTCGCGGTGGAGCACGCGGAGCGTGTCGGATGTGATCACGGCCACTTCGTGGTCGGCGAGATAGACGATCCGGTCGGCATGGCCGGCCAGCGGGTTGGCGTCGCTGGCGATGAAGTGCTC
>CANFQO010000085.1 GCA_947449135.1 Planctomycetaceae bacterium
CATGCAACGGCAAAGTCCGCCGGCGACGAGCATGCCGCAGCCGGCGAACCAAAGCGGGTAAATGTTGCCCCGTCTCTGTTTTACCCGCAGCGAACGTCCGGCGACGGGGCATGGGCAGCCCCGAACCGTGCCAGCTCACCCGCGGCCGCGTTGACGGAAATACTTGAGCCCCGGGACGAAGAAGCAGACTCCGCTCACGACGCCGAAGATGATGTGCGCAAACGGTCCCGACACGCACATCACCAGTGCCGTCGCGAAGAGCACCGCCGCCTGGATATAGAAGGCCCCAGACAGGATCCCGGCCTTGGCAAAGAACACGAGGCCGGCGAGGAGCGGAAGCACGGGGGAGAGCTTGAGCACCGGCAGGTCGAGCAGTGCCTCGACCCAGAAGAGCATCACGCTGGCGATCACGCTGCCGCCCCAGATGTGTGCGATCTGGCGTTCGACCGCCGTCACCGGGCCCGTGCGATGCCGCAGCGCCCAAAAGATCGGCGCCCAGAGCGCGAGCCCCCCAGCCCAGAGAATGAGATAGGGCCAGCGGGTCGTCACGCCCCGCCAGGCCAGCAGATCGGTCGTCACGCAGAGCGCGAGGATCACGACCGAGTGCCACATCCAAAGCAGTCCCCAGTTCTCGAGCACCACGGCGTGGTGGGTCTCCCGGAACAGTCGGGCGACGATGTCGGCAAAGCCGCCGTGCCGGGCAGCAACGGGCTCGCCCGCGAGGAAAGCCCGCAGATCGGCCGCCAGATCGGCTGCCGAGGCGTAGCGAAGTTCCTGCGGCTTTTGCAAGGTCTTCAGCGCGATCATCTCAAGATCACGATCCACCTGCCGGTCGATCGACCGTGGCACCGGCGGATCCGATTCAAGCACTGCCAAGAGCGTGTCCATCGGACTCGATGCCTGGAATGGCGGCCGACCGATGAGCATCTGGTAGAGGATGGCACCCAGACTCCAGACATCGCTCGTCGGTCCGACATCGCCACGGCTCCCGGCGGCCTGCTCGGGCGACATGTAGCAGGGCGTGCCCAGAATGGCGCCGGTGTGGGTGACCGATGCATCAGCCTCCAGCCGCTTCGCCAAGCCGAAGTCGGAGACATGTGGCTCGCCGACCGCGTCGATGAGGATGTTCGAAGGCTTCAGATCACGATGAAGAACGCCCCGGGCATGGGCCATGTGCACGGCGTCGGCCACCTTTGCCAACAGGGCCGCCGCTTCACGGGCCGGCAGCGGGCCCTGAAGGAGCCGCTTGGCAAGCGTCGTCCCTTCCACGAGTTGCATGCTGTAGAAGGGGTGCCCATCACATTCGCCAACCTCGAAGATCGACACGATCCCAGGATGGTCGAGTTGTGCGGCAGCTTCCGCCTCGCTGCGAAACCGCGCCAGATCACCGGGGGTGGCCAAGTCGCGGCGGAGGAGCATCTTGATCGCTACCGTGCGGCCCAGGCTGTTTTGGAACGCCCGGTAGACCACTCCCATGCCACCCCGGCCGATTTCCTCGAGCAGTTCGTAATCGCCGAATGTCGCCGGCAGCGTGGTGACGCCCGGCAGAAGGCCGCTGGCCGCGTTTGATGAAAACGTGGACGGTGCCGATTGATCGGAGGTGCTGCCGCTGCCGGCGTAGAGAATCGTCGAATGCTCGGCGACTGCGTCGGTCACCATCATGGCCGCGAAGAGTTCGCGGAGTTGTCCGGCCAGGGCAGGCTGGGCGGCCGCCATCTGCTCGAGTGCCGCCTGGGCTGCCGGCCCCCGTAATTCCGAGAGTTCTTCGACGAGTGTCGCCAGCAATTCCTCGTCGCCGGGAGTCAGCAGCGCATCAACGGCGCGGGTGCGGGATGCGGTGATGGGTGTCATGCCGGGACCTCGAGGACAAACGCTTTGTCATGATAGACGTCCGGGGCGGAAGGGGAGGCGGACGATGCCCCCACCTACCCGGCGGTAGCCGGCCTCGATGGACCACTGTCCAGCGAATCGAAGCCGCCGTCGAGCAGGACCCTCAGCCGCCGCATTGCCCTTAGATACCGCATCCCGGCGGCCGGCTTCGCCAGTCCGAGAACCTCAGCCGCCTCCGCGGTGGAGAGGTGTTCGAAGTGTCGCAGCAAGACAATCTTCCGATCGTCCTCGTCAAGGAGTTCCACCGCCGCGGCAAACCGGCGTTCCAATTCATGCCAGGTGGCGGCCGCGGCCGGCGTCAGTTCGCGGTCGGCCAGTTGGCCGATGAGATCGGCCTGCGAATGATCTTGCCCCTCGGCAACCGTCAGCGACACCTCGCGATCGACGCTGCGATTGGCGGCGACCCGATGTCGGCGATGGGCGTCGATGAGGCGATCCCGGGCCATGTGACGCAGCCAGAGTTGGAACGGCATGGTCGGGTTGGCGAGATAGTCACCGAGACGACGGTTGGCCTCGATCATCACGTCTTGCACGATGTCGCTGGCATCGACCCGCCGTTGCACCCCCCGATCCATCCGCTGATCGATCATCCTGCGGATCGTCGCCCGATGCCGTTCGAGCAGACCATTGATGGCCGAGCCGTCACCCTGCCGCACGCGGTCCAAGAGCACCAGCGTTGGCGCTGGTTCTGCGGCTGATCCGCTGCCGGCCGAGGCGGCCGCCGGCGCGGACACGGACCCTGTGACTGTGCCGAAGGAAGCAGATGTGCGGATTGGGATGGCCATGCGGATACTGTCGAGAGACCGAGTATTTCTCAAGCCACTCCTCATCGTACCAAGGTGTCGCCCCACCGTGTCGCGGAGATCGGTGGTGACGATTGCCACCGGCTTTCGGTGGCCGTTTGGGTGGTAGGCGAAATTCGTGAAGCGACAGGCCGCGATTTTTTGACCGCCGTGCGAACGTGATCCATAATCGCGAGCGGTCAACGGAGAGACCGCATGCCTGCCGCGTTTGGGCGCGGCCTTGCGAATGGATTGCCGTCAGTGAGCGTCGTTCTACTCCCGACGAGTGGCCACAACCGGGTTCGCCCGGTCCGTTCCGGCCTTGTCCTGACGGGCTGGCTGGCAAGTCGGCTGGTTGCCATCGGACTGTCGGTCGCAGGCTGTCTTCTGGCTGGCGGGGCGCTGGCAGCGGAGACTGCCGCCCAGGTGGTTTCGGCGCCTGTGCGGCCGCCGGAGATCGCCGCTGGACAGGACGATCTTAAGGCCCGGTCCTCGATGCTCGAGCGGGAGCAGCGGTGGTCCGACGTGGTGGCCGCCTGTGAGACGGCGGCTCGTAAGGGCACACTCTCCCCCGAACTCCAGCAGCGGTATGACCTGGCCAAGATCCATTGCGATCTGGCCCGACGACACTGCGAGCAGGCTTTCCGCTCACAGGTGGGCAAACTTGCCGAGACGGATGCCCGCCGGCTCTATGCAGAGGTGCTCGGACGCATCGGCTCCCATCATGTCGATGCACCTCAGTTCGCCCGGCTTGTCTCGCGGGGCTGCCTGACGATGGATGTGGCGATTGACGACCCGACGTTCGTGTCGCTCTATGCTCCCGAGGCCACGCCTGAGCGGCGGGCCCTCTATCGTGATCAGGTGACGCGGATCACCGCTGGCCGTACGATTTCCTCGCCGGTCGAGGCTGAGACGCTGGCTGCCTGGGTGGCGCGGGCCGGTCACGCCACGCTCGGCATTCCTCCGGCAGTGACGCTGATGGAGATGACCGCCGCCGCCGTGGGAGGTCTCGACGAATATTCCGCCTTCCTGACCAATGGCCAACTCGATGATCTCTATGCCCAGATCGAAGGCAACTTCGTGGGCCTCGGTGTGGAACTTAAGAGTGCCGAAGATGGCCTGTTGGTGGTCCATGTGATTCCGTTCAGCCCGGCGGAGCGCGCAGGCATCCGGGCCGGCGATCATCTGGTGGGCGTGGGCGGCCGTTCGCTCGGTGGAATGAGCGTCGACGAGGCTGCCCAACTGCTGCAGGGACCAGAGGGATCGGCGGTGACACTGGCCGTTCTCAGGGCCCCCGCCCCGGCTCGGGCCGTCACGGTTCGCCGCGAGCATGTCGAGGTGCCGAGCATCGAGAATGCCCGGATGCTCGATCCGGCGACCGGTGTTGGCTACCTGAAAATTTCCTCCTTCCAAAAGACGACCGCCGCCGATCTGGAAACCGCCCTGCGACGGCTCGACGTCGCAGGCATGCGGTCGCTGGTCATCGATCTCCGCGGGAATCCCGGTGGCCTGCTGTCGTCGGCTGTCGATGTCTCGGATTTGTTCCTGGAACGCGGCCTGGTCGTCGCCACCCGCGGCCGCAGCCCCGAAGAGGATTTCAACTACTCGGCCAGCCGTCCCGGCACCTGGCGGATGCCGCTGGTCGTGGTCATCGATGGTGAATCCGCCAGTTCGAGCGAGATTTTCGCCGGAGCCATGCGGGATCACGGCCGGGCGACGCTCGTCGGCACACGCAGCTACGGCAAGGGTTCGATCCAGGGCATCTTTCCGCTGGAAGTGGGCGGCGTCGGCATGCGGCTGACGACCGCAAAATTCTTTTCGCCGAAGGGCTTGCCCTACAGCCGGGTGGGGGTCGAGCCGGACCTGCAGGTGCAGTCGGTTGCCAAGCCCGCCGCGGGGGTGTTCGTGGCACAGGCGGGCGACCCGTTCCTCGATGCGGCCTTGGAAGTGGCCCGTCGTTCCGTGGCCGCCCGGCCCGTGGCGAAGCCCGTCAGTCGCGCGGGCGTATCGCGGTAGCCGCCTCGACTCGACTGTCGGATGAGGCTACTTGAACTGGCCCTCGCGTGCCGCTAGTCTGAGGCGAAATTGATGAAAATCGGCGGGCGTTTGGTTCTTCTGGCGGCGAACCGCGTGTTTTTCGATCAATCATTCCCTCCTTTTTTGCGCCTCCCCGGCGCGCTTCCTAGAAGAAGGATCATGCCATGACCAGCGCCCGTGCCAATGCCGTTTCCGCCATCAACAGCTACAAGTCCAACGGTCAGGCGTGGAACTTTCGTGAGACGCCCACCAGCGAGATCTTCGGGGCCAATGTCTTCGGCGACGCCGCCATGAAGGACAGGCTGCCCAAGAGCGTCTACAAGGCGTTGCAGGCCACCATCAAGCAGGGCAAGCCGCTCGACCCGGGCATCGCCGACGCCGTGGCGCTGGCCATGAAGGACTGGGCGATTGAGAAGGGTGCCACCCACTACGCGCACGTCTTCTACCCGCTGACGGGCATCACGGCCGAGAAGCACGACAGCTTTCTGACCCCCACCGGTGACGGCCACGCGATGGCCGAGTTCTCGGGCAAGGAACTGATCCAAGGCGAGCCTGATGCCTCGAGTTTCCCGTCCGGCGGCCTCCGTGCCACCTTCGAAGCCCGCGGCTATACGGCGTGGGATCCGACCAGTCCCGCCTACATTCTCGACAATCCCAACGGCACCACGCTCTGCATCCCGACGGCCTTCTGCTCGTGGACGGGCGAGGCCCTCGACAAGAAGACGCCGCTGTTGCGATCGATGCAGGCCATCGACAAGCAGGCCCGCCGCGTTCTCTCGCTCTTCGGCCATAAAGATGTCGGCCAGATCACGGCGTCAGCGGGTCCGGAGCAGGAATACTTCCTCATCGACCGGAATTTCTTCTTTGCCCGACCCGATATCGTGGTCACCGGCCGCACGCTCTTCGGCGCCAAGCCGCCGAAGGGTCAGGAGTTCGAAGACCAGTATTTCGGGGCGATCCCGGAGCGGGTGCTGGCCTGCATGCTCGAGGGAGAGCGGGAACTCTTCAAGCTTGGCGTGCCGGTGAAGACGCGGCACAACGAGGTTGCGCCGTCGCAGTACGAGATCGCTCCGATGTACGAAAATGCCAACATCGCGACCGACCACCAGCAGACGATCATGCAGACGCTGACGCGCGTGGCGCAGAAGTACGGCATGGCCTGCCTGTTGCACGAGAAGCCCTTCGCGGGCATCAATGGCTCGGGCAAGCACGTCAACTGGTCGATCGGCTGCAGGCTCGGCAATCTCCTCGAGCCCGGCGAGACGCCCCATGCCAACATGCAGTTCCTCGTGTTCTGTGCGGCGGTGATCCGGGCCGTCCACCTGCACGGCGACCTGCTGAGGTCGGTGGTCGCGGCCAGCGGAAACGACCACCGCTTGGGCGCCAACGAGGCTCCTCCGGCGATCATCTCGATCTTCCTCGGCGACCAGTTGTCGGACGTCTTCGAGCAGATTGAGAAGGGGAAGGCCACCAGCAGCAAGTCGAGCGGCACACTGTCTGTGGGCGTGGATACACTGCCGCCGCTTCCGAAGCATGCCGGCGACCGGAATCGCACCAGCCCGTTTGCTTTTACTGGGAACAAGTTTGAGTTCCGGGCCGTGGGTTCCAGCCAGTCGATCGCCGGGCCGCTCGTGGCCCTCAATACGATCGTGGCGGAGAGTCTCGACTACATCGCGACGGAGCTTGAGAAAGCGACCGGTGGCGATGTCTCCAAGCTCAACGTTGCCATCGAGAAACTGCTCCAAAAGATCGTCTCCGAGCACAAGTCGGTGATCTTCAACGGCAATGGCTACTCGGCAGAGTGGCAGGAAGAGGCAAAGCGGCGAGGCCTGCCCAACCTGAAGGCGACGCCGGAGGCACTCGACGTGCTCGTCGTGCCGAAGAACATCGCGCTCTTCGAGAAATACGGCGTCCTCTCGGAGCGGGAGTTGCGCAGCCGCTACGAGATCTATCTGGAGCGGTACTGCAAGGACATCAACGCCGAAGCAAATTCGGCCGTGCAGATTGCCAAGACGATGATTCTGCCGGCGGGCTACCGCTATCAGGGCGAACTGGTCGACACGGCCTCGAAGCTCAAGAGCCTCGGGCAGGCCGTGCACATGGGGACGCTCGACAAGCTCACCGTGCTTGTCGGTGCCCTCGAGCAGCGGATCGAGGCTTTGGAGAAGGCGGTGGTCCACACCGGCCACGATCTCCGTGCCGAGGTCAAGCACTTCCACGACGATGTGATTCCGGCGATGACGGCTCTGCGAGAAACAGCCGACCAGATGGAATCGATCCTGCCGGACGATTTGTGGCCGCTGCCGACCTACCGAGAGATGCTGTTCATCAAGTGACCGATCAGGAACCGGCCCGAGCCGAGCTTGCCAGTGCGATCGCCGCCGAATGCGAGCGACTTGGTCTGTCCGTATCACCCGATGCCATTCAGGGGCTCGCCGCGTATGCTGCGAGCCTCTGGTCTTGGAATGAGCGGCTGAACCTCACGCGTCACAACGACGTGGAGAAATTTGTCTCCCGTGACGTGGCCGATGCCGTGGCCATTGCGCCGCATATTGAGGCCGGGGCGCATGTGCTCGACGTCGGCACCGGCGGTGGCGTGCCCGGAGTGCTGCTGGCGATCCTGCGGCCGGATCTCCGGGTGGAGCTCTGCGATAGTGTGGGCAAGCGGGCCCGGGCGGTGCGGGAGATCGTCGCGGAGATCGGCCTGACGATCCCGGTGCACGAAGGGGCTGCGCAGCCGCTGGTCGCCGCGGCGGCAGAGTCGGACGGAAAAGCTGGAATGACCGGGCGGTTTGACGTGCTCGTGGTGCGTGCGGTGGCGCCGCTGCTCAAGCTGCTTGGCTGGTTTGAGCCGCTCTGCGAGGCCTATGGCAGGATGCTCGTGGTGAAGGGGCCGCGGTGGGAGGAGGAAAAGGGTGAGGCCCGGCATCGGGGCTTCGTGAAGCGGGTGGGTGTTCGGCGGATCGCCGCCTGGCCGATCCGCGGCAGCGACAACGAGAGCGTGCTCTTGGAAGTGAAGCGTCGCGAGCCGGCTTAGGCATAGTGGGGGCGATTTTCCAATTCGCCCTTTGGATCATGCCGGTGCTGATGGGCCGGAATGGTTCGCCGGTTGCGGCATGCTCGTCGCCGGCGGACTTTGACGTCGCAGGCTCCGCGGGCATGGTGCGCCAACTCTCGCAGTCAAAGTTCACCGGCTCCTGCGCGTGCCTCCGACCGGCTCCTCAGCATCTGGAGTCGAGGCGATGTTCCGGCGGTTTGGGCCTCTCGACTTCCGTTGTCTTCTACAGGTTCATCCCAAGAAACCCGCCGCTGGCGTCACTGGCGGCCTGTTCTCGGGCCAACCGTTCCTGGGCGCGGGCCAGGTCGCCGGCGGCGATGTAGCGATCGAACTCCGCCTCCATGGCGTGCTTGACTGAGAGCGACAGCCACTCCACTGCCGGCTGTGTGAGCCATTCGCAGGTTTCTTTGTCGAGCCGGACGGTCAGATCGCTCCCCACCGTCTTTGAGTCGGCGGTATCGGTCAGCACCGTTCCCTCGACCGCAAAACGCACCCATCCGACCGCAGGGTTGTTGGTAAACTGAAACGTGCAGGAACCGTTCGTGAGGTAGTAGGTGTTGCGGGTTCCGTGTTGGCTGACCGCCTGTTGAACCCGCTGCAAGCGGCCGCGATAGGCCGGGGAGGCATCGGGTGGGATGTCGATCTGTCGCACGCTCCGCAAGGGAGTGCAGTCGAAGCGGATCGCTATGACCGGACTGGATGATGCATCACTCATGATGACCGGATTCTATCGCGTGTGGGCCATCAACGCAGCCCTGCTGGTCGGGCTGATGGCAGGCTCCAGCCCGCCGTTTGTCGCGACGGGCGTTGCGACCCAGCCAGAGCCGGCGAGCCAGTCAGAGAGAATGAGCCAGAAGCAGCGGCTGATGGGGGTGCCATGGACGATCGTTGTCTACGCCGAAACGGTGGCGGCGGGACAGGCGGCAATCTCTGCCGGCTTCGCAGAGGTGGCCCGGCTCGAACGCATTCTTTCCGATTACGATCCCGAGAGTGAGCTTTCCCGGTTGTCGGCCCTGGCGCCGACAGCTGATCCCCAGCCTGTCAGTGCCGACCTCTGGCAGGTCCTGGAGCGTGCCGTCGATTTTCGCGACGCCACCGACGGTGCGTTTGACCCGACGGTTGGACCGCTGACGAGCCTCTGGCGGCAGGCCCGCCGCACCGGTCGGCTACCGCTTCCTGGCAAGCTGGCCACGGCTCGGGAGGCCGTCGGACCGGAGTCCTTGCGGTTGGTGCCCGATGCGCAGGCTGTGCGGCTCACGCGTCCTGGCATGCGACTGGATCTTGGAGGCATCGGCATGGGCTACGCGGTCGATCGTGTCATCGAGGTGCTGGGCCGCCACGGTATCGTCGCAGCGATGGTCGATGCCTCGGGCGACATTGCCGTCTCTGCAGCTCCGCCCGGCAGCACCGGCTGGAAGATCATGGTGGCACCCCTCCCGGCTGGCGGCGCTCGTGACACCGGACCAGTCCCGGATGAGTATCTGCTCCTTTCGCACGCGGCGGTGACGACCTCTGGCGACGCCTTCCAGGCGGTGGAGATCGACGGCCGCAGGTACAGCCACATCGTCGACCCACGGACAGGCCTCGGCGTGACGGGGCCGGCCGCCGTCACGGTCGTGGCCCGAGACTGCACGACAGCCGATGCGTTGGCCACGGCAGCCAGTGTCCTGGGTCCAGAGCAGGCCCCGACCGTGATCGCCTGCTCACCAGGATGTGCCGCCCGATTTATCTGGATGGAAAACGGCCAGTTTCACCATTCCCAGACCACCGGCTGGCCTTCCCAGGCTGCCCAGCCCCCCCGTTGATGCCTTTTGACCGTGCCGGTCGCGGCAAATGTAGCGGTTCTTCCAAGTTTGCGGGCTGGGTGACCGATATCTGTGGAGCCGTCGCTGCGCCTTGGCGCACGAGTTGTGGGTACGGAGTCGGGGGGCACCGTGCCGGGCAGGTCTGCACACCGAGTGCGACCATACCCCTTGGGCGCAGCGGCGGCGATTTGAGCAGTGATAAAGCCGACACCAAAGCCTTGCGGAAGTCCCTCGTGCCGCGAATCGCCCGACAACTCTGGGTTGCATTGATGAGCATCTCGCTCCTCGCGGGGGGATGTGCGCCCAAGCAGCCGTTCTACTTCTTCGAGGACGGCGACCTGTCGCATTACGTTGGTGCCATCCAGAAGCTCGAATATCCCGACAGCTGCGAGCAGCCTCTCGACGAGGCGGCTGGTGCGACTGAGCCGCTGACGCTCTCCAACGCCCGCTTCGACCAGGTCTGGGAGCTGTCGCTCGAGGAAACGATTCGCACGGCGCTCGAAAACGGTAAGGTGCTGCGGAACCTTGGCGGGCGATTCCAAAGCTTCGGCGGCCCCCGGCCGCAGACTGGCGAACCGGCAGTTTCGTTGCTCACGGCTCCTTCGGCCACGCCCACGATCTATGACCCGGCGATCGCCGAGACCGACCCTTTCCGCGGCGTGGAAAGCGCGCTGTCGCTGTTCGACGCGCAGCTCTCCAGCTCGCTGACGTGGGAGCGGCAGAACAGGCCGCAGAACGTCGGCGGCGTGGGCACCAGAATCTTCCAGCAGCAGTTCCTGGGCGACACCGGGAACATGACCACCGGCATCCAGAAACGGACCGCCACCGGTGCCACCGTGGGCTTTTCCAATACAACTCTTTACGACAACAACAATTCACCGATTCGTCAGACGGGCGTGCCTTCGACCTTCACGACGAACTACGACTTCACGCTCAGCCAGCCGCTCTTACAGGGAGCGGGCGTCACCTACAACCGGATCGCCGGCCCCGACCCGTTCGACAACATCTACGGCCGGCCGCTCTTCCGTGGCGTGTTGCTCGCCCGCATCAACGCCGACATCTCGTTGGCGGAGTTCGAGGCAGGTGTCCGCAACCTTGTCAGCGACACGGAGCAGTCCTACTGGGAGCTCTATTTCGCCTACCGCAACCTGGAGTCCCGCAAGGCCGGTCGCGATAGTTCGCTGGAGGCCTGGCGGAAGGTGCACGCCCTCTATGTCGAACAGTCGCGGGGTGGCGAGGCCGATAAGGAGGCCCAGGCCCGCGAGCAGTATTTCTTCTTCCGCAGCGAGGTCGAGCAGGCGCTCACCGACGTGTATCGCTGCGAGAATCGGCTGCGATTCATGATGGGCATCAGTGCCAGCGATGGCCGGCTGATCCGCCCCTCCGACGAGCCGACCACCGCCCGAATTTCCTTCGATTGGCAGCAGTCCCTGGTCGAGACCCTGTCGCGGTCGGCCGAACTCCGCCGCCAGAAGTGGGTGATCAAGCAGAAGGAATTGGAGCTGACCGCGGCCAAGAACATGATTCTGCCCCGGCTCGACCTCGTGGGCCGCTGGCGGTTCCTCGGCATGGGCCAGGAGCTGATCAACCAAAACTATCAGGCGTATAACGCCAATGGCTTGGATCCGCTCCAGAATACCGATGCCTACTCGACGCTCTTGAGCGGCCAGTTCCAGGAGTGGCAGGCGGGCGCCCAGTTCCTGATGCCGCTTGGCTTCCGCCGCGAACTTGCCACCGTCAGAAACTATCAATTGCAGCTGGCCCGCGAGCGAGCCCGCCTGCAGGACGAGGA
Organism: Planctomycetaceae bacterium; assembly: GCA_947449135.1. Lineage (GTDB taxonomy): Bacteria > Planctomycetota > Planctomycetia > Pirellulales > UBA1268 > CAMCQY01. The sequence continues at coordinate 11,365 of CANFQO010000085.1, forward strand.
GCTGGAAGCGTCGCACGCGCTGGTCGAGGCGGTGCGGAACGTCGACACGAATTTCGCACTGGCCCAGACCAACTTCAACCGCCGTGTCGCCGCGGAGCGGCAGGTGGAGGCGGTGCAGGCCGCCTACGATGCCGGCACGGTGACGCTCGACCAGCTGCTCGACGCCCAGCGGCGGCGGGCTGAGGCGGAGAGCTCCTACGCCCGGACGATCGTCGACTACACCCGCTCGATCTCGCAGCTCCATTTCCGCAAGGGTTCGCTGCTCGAATACAACGGGGTCTTTCTGGCGGAGGGCCCGTGGCCCGGCAAGGCCTACTTCGACGCCCACCGGCGTGCCCGCCAACGCGACGCCAGCCTCTACCTCAACTACGGCCATTCGCGTCCGGGCGTCTTCAGCCGCGGGACCATCACGCAGAACTTCGAGTCGATTGGCGCCGATTCCCGGGTCAATCAGCTGCCGGCCCGCGATCCGGCGACGAAGGAAGACTACGACGAGAAACAGGCCCC
>CANFQO010000086.1 GCA_947449135.1 Planctomycetaceae bacterium
GCGATGGAGAGCCGCTCAAACACGGCCCGCTGCCCCACCATCTCGCTGAACCGCTGCGGCCGCAGCGCGCGATCCTCCTGCGGCGCATCATCGACGGCCTGAACCGTGGGCTGGCGAAAGCTTTCCATGCGATGTCTCCTGACACGTAGCCTACCCCACCGGTGAAAATCCGGGGCAGGGGAGGGCTGGAACCTTCGCCACGGTTCGGGGCTGCCCATGCCCCGTCGCCGGACGTTCGCTACGGCCATCCTGGCCTTCGCTCACTCGATGGCGGCGGCGCTCTCGGCATCCTGCCTTCGCTTGCCGCCAACGCCGGCTCTCGGGACATGGGCAGCCCCTCACGGATGCATCATGGCACACGACGCGATGACCCGCGGCAGGCCCATCAGTACCAGCCGACGAAGACCGGCCGCGCGAAACTGACAGGATGCCATTTTCGCTTGAATAAAGCTCGCTTCGGTGTCCGGGGAGCGAGCCTGACCTCTTCCGCCGTTCACCCCATCCTTTTATCAGCGAGGGGTTGCCCCTGTCGTGGAGCCGGCCTTGCTGACAAGCGCAGGCAGGATGCCGGAGCGTAGTCAGCATGGAGTGAGCGAAGGACAGGATGTCCGTAGCGAACGTCCGGCGAAATGGCAGGGGCAACCCCGGCCCACACGAAAAACGGTTGCGACGCCTCCGCTACCGTGCGCGGTGCATCTGGCGGTAGATGGCCTCGAGGGCTTCCTGGACGTCCTTGTACTTCTTCTTGCCCTCGCGGAGAGCGTCGACGAGCCGCCGGGCCTCGGTGTCGGAATGGCCAAGCGACCGCAGCACTTCGAAGGTTTCGGCAAGCACGTCCGATCCGGGGCTGGCCTGATCGGGCGCCTCGCGGGCCACGAGCAGGGCGAATTTCGGCATCCGCCGCCGGAGTTTGGCGATCATCCTCTCGGCCGTGGCCGCACCGATGCCTGGCAGCGTGGAGAGCAGGGCGGCGTCCTGTTCTTCGATGGCCGTGGCGATCTCGCCGACCGGCCGGACGATGGCGCGGAGCGCCTTCCGCACCCCCACGCCGTCGACCTCGCAGATGAGTTCGAAAAACTCCCGCTCCACCTCGCTGAGAAAGCCCACCAGCCGCGGCACCATGTTGCCGCGTGTGGGATTGCCTTCCAGGAATTCGAGCGTGTGGAGCGTGACCGTCTGGCCGAGCTTCGACTGCAGGCCGCGGCGGACGAGTTCCGGAACGAGCACCTCGTGCACTGCGTGCCCGAGCGACAGTTCGACGCCAGCGGGCTCCACCCGCTCGAGCACTCCGGAAACCCTTTTGATCATGGCGTTCTCCCGATCCTAGTGTTGATGGTCGTCGTGCTGATCGTCGTCATGGACGGCTGCTGCCAATCCGGTCCACGAGCATGCCAGCGTGGAGTGGCCGGAGACGGAGGTGATAATCGGCCAGAGCGATGGCCAGAGCATCGGCGGCGTCGGCTGGTTCTGGCCGGCTCACGAGCCCCAGTTCTCGCTGCACGGCCATCTGCATCTGCTCCTTGCCGGCATGGCCATTGCCGGTGAGCGTGCTCTTCACTCGGTTGGGCAGATAGTGGTGCACGGCGAGGCCCGCCTGGGCGGCGGCGAGGCAGATCACGCCCCGTGCGTGCCCCATCAGGATGGCGGTCTTGGGGAAGCGGGCGTGCACGAAGATCTGCTCGATCGCCATCGCTCCAGGACGAAACGCCTCGAGCACCTCGCGAACGCCGGCGTGAATCTCCGCCAACCGGGTCTCCAGCGATTCGCTCCGGGAACGGACGGTGCCGGCCTCCAGCAATCGCACCGTGGTTCCCACCCACTCCACGACCCCGTAGCCGGTGGTGTTGAGGCCGGGATCGAAGCCGACGATGCGGTGCGGAAAGGTCTGTGGTTCCATGGCCGCCAGACTAGCCGTGCCGGCCAAAACCGCACAGGCCGTTCGCTGGCCGGCAAAAACCGCCCGTTTTCAGGGCCTCTCCACCTGCTCGAATCAAAACCCTGGCTGCCTTTGTCCCATTGTTTGACAGGCGAGGGGCGGCCGAACAAGAATCCACGCAAATGACTCGCTACGGCTTTCCATCCGTTCTTTGGATGAGGGCTCTTTGCGAATACCCAAAGGAGTTGCCGTGTACCCCGCTCTGAAATTGGCTGTCGTCGCTGTGGCCATGTGGGCCTTCGCATTGGCTGGCACGGGCCATGCCGCACCACCGGTCCCGGAGATTGATCCCGGCTCGTTCGGCAGTGTGCTGGCCCTTGTCATGGGTTCGCTGGCGCTGCTCGAGCGGCGGAAGATGCTGTAGTTCCAACTCGCGGTGATGCAGCAACGCAAACAGAGCAGGCCCGGGCATGTCACTGCTGACATGCCCGGGCCTGCTCGTTGCTGGGGCAACTGCGAAACTCGCTGCTGCGACAGACAAATACACCCCGCTGGGCTCGAACCAGCAACCTTCGGTTCCGTAGACCGATGCTCTATCCAATTGAGCTAGGGGTGCCCTAACCATCCGAAGAATACACGGTTCCCTCGGCAATACCAAGGCGGCCCGCCGGCTCGGGCGGAATCCCGGTCGGAAGGGCAGACGGGGTCGGAATCGGCTCAGGGTCACGCCGGTTCATTCACTACCTGAACCAGAAATCCCTCTTTGTCGACGTCGAATGCGGTGTCGAGAAGGCGGGCCGTCGGCCGAGCCGAGCCGGTCGTTCCGTGGCCATTCACGTCTGGCGGCGGCAGCGTGGCACCGATCACGAGCGTACGGGTCTCGCTCGTGGCGATGCCCTGATCGACGAGTGATTCCAGCCCCAGGCGGTCGCGGATGGCGGCCTCCGGCCAGACAACCACGCCGTTGACGACGCGTCCGACCGTGTCGGCCTTCATCGTCACCTCATGGTCAGACGTCGCCCGCGCCGGCGGCGAGTTCATCGCCACGAGCCCCCCCGCCTCCCGCGGTGCGAAGGCGACGACCGGTTCGACGCCGAAAGTCTCCCGAAACCGGGACGAGGCCTCGCGGGCCCGCGGCAGGTCAGCGACATCGTCGATCGGCATCACGACCACATCTAGCGAGGCTTTCAGGCCCGCGAGCGTACCGCCGTCCACGGCCTGCTCGTTTGCAAGGCCGAGCACCTGATCCACGCGGGCCAGCCAGATCGTGATCCGCTCCCGCAGAATCGTCTCGCCAAGCATGCGGACAGACACCGCCGCATCGGCCACGGTGGCACGAATGCCCAGGAGCTGGCTGCCGTGCAGACCGAGCGAATCATGGAGCGGATCGCCAGCGGCCAACGAGGCCAGTAGCCGATCATGACGGCGCACGAGGCAGCAGCCGTCGAAGGCCTCCGCCGTGGCGGCGGCGGCAGCGAGTTCCGCTGGCCGGGTGGCCACCATCCTGTTCCGGACCGACGTGGCCGTGAGTTCCTGGAGCGCGAGCCTCGCCTCATGGCTGGGTGTGCCGATCGGCAGGGGAGTGCCGTAGGTGAGCGTCAACGGTCGGCGGAAGACCCGCGGCCACTTCGTGAAATAGCGGCCCTCGGAAAACGACAGCGGGCTGCCCCACATGCCGTCGATGTGCAGCGGCACGATCGGCGCCTCGACCCGCTCCAGAATCCATTCGAGCCCGCGCTTGAAGCCGAGAATCTGTCCCGTCCGCGAGATGCCCCCCTCGGAGAAGATGCCGATCACATCACCGCCAGCGAGGCCCGACTGGATTGCCTTGAGCGCCTGCCCCATCGACTTGGGACGCGGGTCAAAAAGAATGAACCGCCACTGATCGGAAAGCATCCGCAGGAATTTTCCGCGAATATTGGGGCCGTAGACGACCATCCGAATCGGCCTCAGGCTCGAGAGCACCACGATAAAGCCGTCGAGCCACGAGAGGTGATTGGACACGACGACGGCCGGCCCCGTGGCAGGCAGCCGGTCGGCGTGGGCCACGCGAAACCGGTGGGTGGCATGCACGATCGACGCCACGAAGATTCGCAGCGTCGCCCGCGGGGCACACCAGACGGCGACGGCGGCCGCCACGAGCGAGAGCAACGCGAAGATCGCGAAGATCGCCCGTGCCGAGAACAGCGGCCCACCGCCGGCCCCCAGCGGCAAACGGAGGCAGTAGTATCCAAGCGATGCCAGGAACATCCCGCTGAACAGCAGCAGGTTTGTCACTGCGAGCACAGCGCCCAGCCGATCTGCAGGGCTCTTGGCCTGCATGTAGGTCTCCAGCGGAACGTCGAACATTCCAGCTCCAAAGCCGAGTATCACAAGCCAGATGAGCGGAAGCCACGCCGCGCTGCCACCGACCTCCACAAAGCGACCGCCGTTGCAGGCCAGAGCGAGAAACGCAAACGCCATGATCAACCCGCCGAGCGGGACGAATCCCAGATCGATCTGCGGGTCGGCCCCCGCTGGCCGACTCGCCAGCTTGCCAGTCACCACACTCCCAAGCCCGATGCCGGCCACGAGCGCCACGAGGAACGGCACCACCTGGGACTGCCCGGTAGCCCCCGCCTCCATGACGAACTGATCAACATTCGCCTGGGCCACCGCACCGATCGCCCAGAAGAAGACGATCCCTGCGGCTGCGGCTGCGAGTTCGGGCCAGCGGGAAAGCATGCCGAGATCGGTCCATGTGCGTGCCAACGCGTTCCAGGCCGGCGGGGCGTTGGGGGCCGCGGCTGCGAGCCTCGGGAGGAACAACGCGGCGACCAAGCCGGCGATGGCCACACCACCCAGCAGCATGCCGACAGGAAGACCGCGGGCCCATACCGAGGCTTCACGGACCAGAGGCGTGGCGTCGGCCACCCAGCTACCGGCGGCCGTACCGGCAAGAATGGCGACGAGCGACACGAGCGAAAACAGACCGTTGGCGGCGGTGAGACGCGACGGCGGAACCAACTCGGGAATCGCGCCGACGATCGACGGTGTCATCACGGCAGCCTGTGTTCCGATGGCGATCACGGTGGCCAGCAGCAGCCAGAGCCCCGTCGGCAGCCCCAGCCATTCCCGACCGTCCAACATGCCAAAGCCGACCACGGCCGTGGCGGCCAGGGCGATGAGCACTTCTGCTGCCTTGCACCAACGGATGACGGATGTCTTCGACTGCCGGTCTGCCAGCGATCCCGCCAGCCATGAGAAAAGCACGTATGGCAGCGAGAGCCCGACGAGCCCGATCGTGAGCACGAGGGAGACCTGGCCCTGGTCCACGAGCCGCTTGCCCAGGCCGATGGCCAGCCATTTCAGGGCATGGTCATTGACGAGCGTGAAGGCCCGCAGGGCGAGGAGTGGCCGAAAACCACCGACGGTGGGGGGAGTGGTCGATTCCAAGTGTCGCCTCAATACATGCGTCGAATGGCTGAGTTTGCGGGCAATTTGCAGTGCCCACGGTATCGAACGTATTCTCAATGGATCGGCCACACGGCAACAAGGCCGATCGCTCCCCGTTTGAGCCGGGGGGAGTTCCCGACCGCTCTTCCACGGAAGGAATCAAGGAAAACGCCATGCTGTTCCCCCGCACAAATATGCCCCGACTGTCTTCGAATCGCTTCGGGCTGAAGGCACTGATGGCTTCAGCGACCCTGGCCGCTGGCCTGTTCGCTGTCTCTCCGCACGCCAACGGGCAGATCATGGTCTATGAAGCCCCGCAGCCGGTGACCTCCTTCTACACGCCGATGGCGGCTGGTTACCCGGGTGGCTACATGGCGAACTATTCGCCCGCCGGCAACTATGCGGCGGTGACGGCGTTTTCGCCGCCCGTTGCCACCGCCTACGTCGCCAACTACCCCGTGACCCAGGTTGCCAACTACGCCGTGGAGACGGTGGCCTCGCCGATCAACGTGACGAGCTATTACGCTCCCGCACCGGTTGGCGTGACGAGCTATTATGCCCCCGCGCCGGCCTATGCCGCCCCGGTCTATGCGGCACCGGTGACAACCTATTACGCCCCGGCCGCCGTAGCCGTGCCGGTCTACCGCCGCGGGCTTTTCGGGGGCCTGCGGCCAACCCGCACGGCGATGTATATCCCCTACTGATGATCGGCTTGGCCGAGGGCTCCGGCCTGTTCGCGATGCCTTCCTCCGCCCGGAGGGAGGCCGTTTCTTGACCGTCCTGCCGCGACCTCTATAGTACCGGCGGTTCCGAGGAAATTGGCCGGGATGCCGGGGCACCTTACGGTGCCTTGGTTTGGTCGCAAAAGAATGCGGATGACGCGAACGGTCAATATCATCGGCGCTGGCCCAGGCGGTCTCGCCTCCGCCATGCTCCTCGCTCGGGCCGGCCTCCGTGTGCGGATCCTTGAGCGGCTCGACGTACCAGGCGGCCGCACCAGCACGATCACGTCGCCCGAGGGCTTTCGTTTCGACCTCGGCCCCACGTTCTTCCTCTATCCGAGGGTTTTGGACGAGATCTTCACCAGCTGCGGTTTCGACCTGCGGCGAGAGGTGGAGATGGTTCGCCTTGATCCGCAGTATCGGCTTGTGTTTGGCGCCGGCGGTGAGTTACTCGCCACCCCCGACACCAACCGCATGGAGGCGGAGGTATCTCGTCTCTCGCCGGCCGACCGCGGCGCGTTCACCCGGTTCATGGAGGCCAACCGCGATAAATTCGCCCGATTTGCGCCATTCCTCGAGCAGCCTTTCGAGAGCTGGCTGGATCTCGCCACACCCGACCTGCTCAAACTGTTACCGATACTCAAGCCCTGGAAGAGCCTCGATGCGGAATTGGGGCAATTTTTCTCCGACGAGCGGATCCGGCTGGCGTTCACGTTTCAGTCGAAGTATCTGGGCATGTCACCGTTCAAATGCCCGAGTCTGTTCTCGATCCTGTCGTTCCTCGAATATGAACACGGCGTCTTCCACCCGATCGGCGGCTGCGGCGCCGTGTCAGCCGCCATGGCTCGAATCGCCACCGGCATGGGGGTTGAGATCCACTATGGCGAACCGGTCGAGGCATTCGATTTCAACGATCGGACGGTGACGGCGGCGCGGACATCCCGGGCCACCTATGCAGCCGACGCGACCGTGATCAACGCCGATTTCGCGAGGACGATGACACGTCTGGTGCCCGACCGACTCCGGCGGCGGTGGAGCGATCGGAAGATTTCGTCGAAGCGGTTCTCCTGCTCGACCTTCATGCTCTACCTCGGCATTGACGGCCTGTACGACGAGATTCCGCATCACACCATCTACATGTCGCAAAACTATCGCGAGAATCTCGCCGACATCGAAACCAGGCACCGTCTTGGCAGCGACCCGTCGATGTATGTGCAAAATGCTGGCGTCACCGACCCCACGCTCGCCCCGGCAGGCATGAGTACGCTCTACCTGCTGATTCCGGTCACTCATCGCCATCCCAACGTCGACTGGCGGCGGGAGGCACCGCGCTATCGGGAACTCGCACTGGACCAACTCGAACGCATCGGCATCCATGGCGTTCGGAAGCGGATCCGCTACGAGAAGATGATCACGCCCGACGACTGGCAGGACGACTATGAGATCTACCGTGGGGCGACGTTCAACCTCTCCCACGATCTGCAGCAGATGCTGCACCTGCGGCCTCACAACCGGTTTGAGGATCTCGCCGGGGTCTACCTCGTGGGCGGCGGCACCCATCCCGGCAGCGGCCTGCCGGTGATCTATTCCTCGGCCCGGATCGCCTCCGACCTGCTGCTCGAAGACCTGGAAATCGACCCACGCCAGTTGGATCAGCCTCCCCAGGCCGGCGGTAAGATCCACGGCACGGAGCCGGCCAGCGCGGTATGACAGTGGCCTGAGGGCCATCCCTTCAGGCAGACACGAACCACAGCACAGCGGGCCTAGACAGCCAAGGAATCACGATGAATTCGTCGCGTGAAAAAAATAGAGTGGTCGTGGTGGGTGGCGGCCTGGGCGGTCTGGCAACTGCATGCACGCTCGCTGCCCGCGGCTACGCCGTGACGCTCTGTGACAAGAATCCGTGGGTTGGCGGCAAGGCGGCCGTGCTTTCCGAGCAGGGCTTCCGGTTCGACATGGGCCCGACCATCCTGACGATCCCGGGAGTGCTCAAGCGAATCTATGCCGAGGCTGGCCGCGATCTGGAACAGCATCTCGATCTCGTGCCGCTCGACCCGCAGTGGCGCAGCTTTTTTGACGATGGCACCACGCTCGATCTGTTTGCCGATGTGGCACGCATGCGGGCCACGCTCGACGCCTACGCCCCCGGTTCGGGAAGCGGCCAGGGCTACGCCCGATTCATGGACCTCTCCGAGCGTCTGCACCGAATCTCTGACGATTATTTCTTCTGGCGGAACGTGGGCGGCCTGAAGGACATGTTCGATCCCCGCCGCGGCCTCTCGCTTTCAATCGTGAAAGAGGTGCTGGGGATGCGGCCGGGCCGCAGCGTGGCGGGCACCGTGCGGTCGTTCGTGCCGGATAAGCGGGCGGCTCAGATGCTCGACCATTTCACGCAGTATGTCGGCAGCTCGCCGGACGCATCGCCTGCGGTGCTCTGCGGCATTGCCCACATGCAGTCAGACGAGGGCGTCTGGTATCCCCGCGGCGGCACCGGCGCCGTGCCGCGGGCATTGGCCAGTCTGGCCGTTGATCTGGGCGTGGAGATCCGCACGCGGACGCCCATTCGCCGCATCATCGTCGAGGGCGGCCGGGTGCAGGGCGTGGAAACCGCGACCGGCGAAACGATCACCGCGGGTGCCGTTGTCAGCAATTCCGACAGTGTTCGCACGCATCGCGAGCTGGTGGACGGCCAGCCCCGTGATCGCTTTCTCCGCCGCCGCCGCTACGAGCCGGCCTGCTCCGGTGTCGTGCTCTACCTGGGGCTGGACAAGCGGTATGAACAGCTCATCCACCACAATTTCGTCTTCTCGCACGACCCGCACGAAGAGTTCGAGATGATCTACCGTCGCGGTGAACCCGCTCCCGATCCGACCTGCTACGTCTGTGCGCCGGCCGTCACTGAACCGGGCGTGGCGCCCCCCGGCGGGGAGGCGCTCTATGTGCTGGTGCACACTCCCTACCTGCGGCCTCACCACGATTGGTCGAAGATGTTCGCGCCGTACCGCCGCCGGATCATCGAGAAGCTCGAGAGCACCGCGGGCCTGAAGGATCTCGAGCGGCACATCGTCTTCGAGCGGGCCCTGACACCTCAGGACATCAACGACCGCTACCACGTACTCGATGGCGCGATCTACGGCCTCGCCAGCCACGGTACATTCCTGGGGGCCTTCAAGCCGGCCAACCGGTCACCCGACGTCGAGGGGCTCTATCTGGCTGGTGGTTCGGCCCACCCCGGCCCCGGCATGCCCATGGTGATGATGTCGGGATGGATCGCCGCTGACTGCGTTGATCGGGATGGCGTGGTCGGGCGGTCTACGGCCCCGGCCCAGCCTGCCGCGTGCAGCGTCTGACTGGTGTGACCAACTGGGAACGTCCGCCCGCCAGGGGAGCCGCCTGCATGCCGCTGCCGGACGACCATCGCGAACACGAACTGCCCCCGTTTTCGCGGCAGCTCAACGGCTGGTTCATGTTCTACGTGCGACGGTATTTCCGCCGCCATTTTCATGCGCTGCGGCTGCTCGCCAACACGGACGGCGTGTCGGCACTGCCCGAGATCGCCGGCGAGCCGGTGATCGTCTACACGAACCATCCGGGCTGGTGGGATCCGTTGATCTTTCTGCTCTTGGCGGAGAAGTGCTATCCCGATCGGCTCAACTACGGTCCGATCGACGCGGCCGCGCTGGGCAAATATCGCTTCATGGAGCGGATCGGCTTTCTCGGCATTGAGCCGAACACGCGGCGCGGTGCCGCCCGCTTTCTCAGACTAGCGAAAGCCGCCAGCAGTCGCACCGATGTCATCTTCTGGATTACATCACAGGGTGAGTTCGTCGATCCGCGAAGCCGGCCACCGGGGATCCGGCCCGGCGTGGCGCACGCGGCGGCGGCCGCCGGTCGCGGTCTGATCGTGCCGCTCGCCGTTGAGTATCCGTTTTGGAGTGAACGGCTGCCGGAAGCCCTGGTGGCGTTCGGCCCTGCCATGAGAATCAGCGACGCCGGCCAACGCGACGCCAAGGAGTGGCACGAGGTGCTTGAGGCTGCGCTCTCTGCCACGCAGAACAGGCTCGCAGAGGCGGCGATGCGCCGGGATCCGCATGCCTTCCGGGTGCTGGCCTCTGGCATCGTCGGCGTCGGCTGGGTCTACGACTGCCTGCGGAGGTGCCGTGCCTGGTGGCGGGGAGAACGGTTCGATGCCTCGCACGGCGGGGAGCAGCTGTGATGGACGCAACCGCGATCTCCGTGCTCGCCGTGGCGGCCCTGTTGCTGGCGGCGCTGCCTGCGGTGCTCACGATCTTCAATCTGAGGGTGTTTCTGCCGGCAGGAGAGCAGGGGGGCGCACTCGAGGAGACGGGGGTGGGGTCAAGCCGGAGCGAGTCAGGCTATCCTGCCCTCGAGTCGGAGGCTTGCACCGCCCCCGGCGGCTTGGGCCGCTTGAGCGACGACAGCTTCGTTTCAGTCGTGCGGCAGGTCTCGGTGCTGGTGCCGGCGCGGAACGAGGCGGCGGCGATCGCACCATGTGCGCGGGCAATCCTCGCCAGCCGGGACGTCGATCTGGAACTGGTCGTGCTCGACGATGGCTCGACCGATGGCACCGACACGATCGTGGAGCAACTCGCTGCGCGCGACCCGCGTGTGCGCCTGGTCCGCGGTCGGCCGCTGCCGCCGGGCTGGTGCGGCAAACAGCATGCCTGTGCACAGTTGGCAGAGGCGGCGACACATGACACCTGGATATTTCTTGACACCGACGTCTTGCTCTCCCCCGACGCGGTGCGCCGTTGCGTCGCCTTCCTCGACACTTCACAGGCAGCACTCGTGAGCGGGTTTCCGCAGCAGGTGACGGGGTCGTTCCTGGAATGGCTGCTCCTGCCGCTGATCCACTTTGTCTTGCTCGGGTTCCTGCCGATCGCCCGTAGCCGCAACGACGATTCGCCGGGCCTCGCCGCGGGATGCGGCCAACTGTTCATCACTCGGCGAGACGACTATCTCCGCGCCGGCGGCCATGCCGCCATTCGCGCATCGCTCCACGACGGAATCAAGCTGCCGCGGACGTATCGCCACGCGGGTCTCCGCACCGACATCTTCGATGCATCCGACATCGCCTCCTGCCGGATGTACACGCGGAGCCTCGATGTCTGGAAGGGTCTCTCCAAGAACGCGACCGAGGGCATCGCCAGCCCGGCCACGATTCTTCCTTTCACGATTCTGCTGGCCGGCGGCCAGATCCTGCCGCTTGTGCTCGTTGTTTGGGGCCTCGCCACGCGATGGAGCGACTGGCCGGCATGGGCTGTTCCCGTCGTGTTTGTTGCCGTGGCGCTTTCCTACCTGCCGCGGATTCTCGAGGCCGTGCGATTCCGACAGAGCTTGGCCAGTGTCGTCGCGCATCCACTGGGCATCGCCGTCTTTCTTGCCATCCAGTGGGTGAGCCTCGTGCGCAGACAACTCGGCCTCCAGACCAGTTGGCGCGGCCGCTCACTCTCCCCGCAGTGAAGTCGGCATGTGAATGATCGCTGAACCGTTCGTGAACGGTGGATGAACAGCGACTGGGCTCCGCGACCAAGACGAAACGAAAAAGCCTTGTTTCTAAGGCTTTTTTGAATCGCGGAGCAGATGTGTGACCCTGTCCAAAACCGCAAACCAATCCCTTGCTTCGAGGAGGTAGTCCGGGAAGAATCAGGAACGGAGCAGGGAGGTCATCACGCAAGCTCCACGCCGGTCGTTCAGGGGCAGACCGCCGGGCCAACGCTGACGCAATGCAGATTGCTGCCAGC
>CANFQO010000087.1 GCA_947449135.1 Planctomycetaceae bacterium
TCCGCGTCGTCGACAACAGTGGCGCTACCGCCGTGGCCACGGCGCAGTTCACGATCACCGGCAGTAACGATGCCCCGACCGTATCTGCAGCAAGCCCGTCCAACGCGCTCGTCGAGGCGGGCGCCGGTGTGCCCGGAACCAGCGCCGCTACGATCCTGCTCACCAAGGCCGACGTCGATGGCTCCGTCAGCTACGACCAGACCTGGCTGCTCGCCAATGGCTGGGCCACCGCCAACGCCGGCGTATCCTTCACCAAGCAGGGCACCTACGGCGCCGCCACGCTCACTGTCGCCACCAACACGGTCGCCTATCAACTCGACGACACGCTCCCCGCCACACAGGCACTCACCGCCGGGGCGCAGGCGAGCGACTCGTTTGACGTCAGCGTCGTCGACAACAATGGCGCCACCGCCGTGGCCGCAGCACAGTTCGCGATCACCGGCAGCAATGATGCCCCAATCCTCTCCGGCACGCCGGTGGTGCTCACGGTCGGTGCGGCCGACACGCCGTTCACGGTTTCGGTGGCCAACCTGCTTCTCGGATTCACCGACTGGGAGGCTGACAGCCTGTCGGTGGCGAATGTCCGCTGCACATCGGCTGCCGGCACGGTCATCCACAGTGTCATGGCCAATGGCAGTACGAGCTACACGGTCTCTCCCGTCGCCGGCTACTCGGGAGTGGCGACCCTGTTCTACGACGTCCTCGACAGTCACGGTGCGGTGACGAGCGCCACGAATCAGTTCGTGATCCCGGCGTACACGCCTCCGAAGCTCACGGTCGGTGCCGCTACGCCGCAGCCGATCGTCGAGGCCGGCGGCATCGACAATGCCGCCGGAGGTATGCCGGCGGCCGTGGTCGCGATCCAAAGGTCCGGCATCAACGCCAAGGTTGCCTACGACGACGCCTTCCTCACCACAAACGGCTGGAAGGCGGTGCCGGGCGTCTACATGAAGGCGGGCATCTACGGCTCGGCCCTTCTCGACACGACCTCCGACACGCTCATCTACGTTCTCGACAACACGTTGCCGGCCACAGAATCACTCCGCCAAGGCCAGGGGGGCGACGACATATTCACGCTCCAGATCAACGATGGAATCAACACGGCGAAGGCCGACGCGGTGTTCCACATCGTCGGCAGTAACGACGGGCCGCGGCTCCTGGGTACGAAGGCCAGTTACGCCCCGGGCACTGAGAATGTCTCGTACGTCCTCCGTGCGAGCGACCTGCTCGTCGGGTTCGTTGACCCCGAAGGCGGGGTCCTGATCGTGCGCAATCCGACCACGTCGTCCGGCACGATCCAGGATCGCAACGACGGCAGCTACGTGCTCACGCCCGGCGCCAACCACGTCGGCGAAATCCTCGTCAGCTACGACATTGTCGATGACTTCGGCACGGCCCGTAGCGTCACAGCCTCGCTGATGTTCGACGCGGTCATCAACGCTCCGATGATCAAGAACTTCGTGATTACGGCCAACGACACCACGTTCCTCGACCAGCAGACGAATGTGCCCATCGTGCGGGTGGTGCGGTATCAGACCGACGGTACGCCGGTGTATGGCTACACCGATCCCAAGCTGCCGATCCCCACTGTCGAACTGGGCGTGCTGGGCAGCTTTGATCTGATGACGTCGTCCTGGGCCAGCTACTTGCCGGAGGTGGTTGCTCCCGGTGGTGGCACCGCCGCCGGCATCGCCGATCCGTTTGGGCTCCGCAACGTCCAGGGTCTCTTCAATAACGTGTCCAGCCCCAACAACGCCGCATGGGGTGCCGCGTTCTACGCCTTCGCACGCAACAGCAACGCCGACTACAGCCACTATGCCACTGGCGGCGTCGATCTCTCCACGCAATATGCCAATCCGTTCGTGACGGTCAACGATTCGACGCCCCGGATGATCTCACAACTGGTCGATTCGTACGCGGCGCTTGAGCGGGTGGAGGCGGCAGCGCCCGGGACGATCACCGACCATGCCGTGTACCAGATCACCGACATCACGACCGGCCAGCCGCAGGTCGGCGGCTATGACGCCAGCGGCAATCCCCTCGCCGGAGGTCTCTACTTCCGTGACGACTTCGTGCGAAATCTCAACACGCTTTCCGGCGACCCGACCCTGACCGGGTGGAGCGTGTTGTTCGGACAGTTTTTGGATCACGGGCTCGACTTTATCGGCAAGGGAGGCAACACCACGAGCGGTGTGGGCAGCAGAATCGTCATCAAGCTCGACCCCACCGATCCGCTCTACGACCCCGCCCATGGCGTGACCCAACTCTCCATCCCCCGCGCGACCGTTGCCAACCCTGCAGCTGCCGGACCCGACGGCATGTTCCGCACCGCCGATGACATCCTCAGCCCGGGCCTCGACGGGACGTATGGTACTGCCGACGACATCATCGGCCCGACGAATCCCGAGTATGTCAACCACACCTCGCCCTACATTGACCAGAGCCAGACCTATGGCTCGGATGACGACGTCACCAACCTGCTCCGCGAATGGGTGAAGGACGCCATCTCGGGCACATACGTGCCCGGCATGTATCTCTTTGACGGCACGACCCTGGCCACCCCGTGGGAGCGTCCAAACCCGGACGGCACGGTCACCCTCACGAAGAACACCCTCCCGACCCTCAACGAACTGCGTGCCCACGTTGCGGCGACCGGCCGCGATGACATCTCGTGGAGCGACGTCGGCAACCTCCGTGTGCGGGATGCGAACGGCCACGTGCTGGATCTCGATGTCACCACGGCGGGCCTGCAGGTGAAGCTGACCAACCATACCCTCATCGCCGATTTCCTCCCGCGGCTTGACGCCGCTCATCTGTTCACAGATCCGCTCGCCGGCGTTCCCGGCCACATCGATCTGCTCGCCGGCTTCGCGGGTGTCAGCCGCCCGGCCAGCGGCAGCGATCCCGCGGCCCGCTATGTGAGCGACTACCTCGATATCCAGTCGGGCCGACCCACGCCGCTGGGGGCCGATCCGGCCAACGCTGCTCTTGTCGGCGAAATCCTGCTCCGCTCGATCGGCGATCACTATGTCGCGGGCGACGGGCGGGTGAACGAGAATTTTGGCCTCACGTCCATACACCACGTCTGGCACGAGAACCACAACTGGCAGCTCGACAACTTTATTGAGTCAATCCGGTCACAGCAGGCCGCTGATTCGACAAAGACCTATGCCCACGCCTGGCAGGTGGCGATCCCCGGACTGGGTGGCCAGCCGCTGACCGATGCCGCCGGCAACTACGTCGATGGACAGGGCCAGATTTCCTGGAACATGGAGAAGATGTTCCAGACGGCGCTGTTCATCAATCAGATGGAGTACCAGCACGTCGCGATCGACCAGTACGCCCGCGGGCACTCGCCGAACATCCCGCTGTTCGTGATGTACGACTCCAGCGTGAATCCCGACGTGACGCTCGACTACAGCCAAGTCGCTTTCCGGTTCGGTCACTCGCAGTTACGGGAAGTGATCGACACCCTCGATCCCAATGGCAGCCTCACCGCCGCCGTCACCCACTATGCCCTAGAGCAGGCCTTCCTCGACCCGGCTGGTTTCGCCAAGGTCGGCCCGACGGCTATAGCCCAGGGAATGAGCCGTCAGGCGGCCAGTGAAATCGATGAATTCGTGACGCCGGCGCTCCAGCAGAAACTGCTCGGCCAGCCACAGGATCTGGCCGCCATCAACATCGCCCGCGCCCGCGATCTCGGCATGCCGACGCTCAATAACCTGCGGCGTGAACTCTCCACGGGGATGGCCACGCAACTGGCCGTGCTCCAACAGAAACTACTCGACGGTGCGGCCGCCAATGGGGGCGTCATCGACCCGTCGCTCCGGGAAACCATCGACAAGACGATCGCTCTGCACGCGGGCCTCCAGCCCTACGTCAGCTGGACCGACTTCGGCAATAACATTCAGTATGCTGAGTCTCTCCCCAATTTCATCGCCGCCTATTCGTTCAACGGGGATCTCGCCAAGGCAGAGGCCGTGGTGAGTCTGGCCGGTGGCACAGCGTTCGCCGCCCTGCCCGCAGACCAGCAGGCCGCGGTCGTGTCGCTGGGCTGGACGGAGGCCGACGCCTCGACGCGGGCAACGGCGTTCATGGGCATCGGCGACGCGGCCGACAAGGGCTTCGAGTCCATCGACGCCTGGAACGGTGGTCTGGCCGAGAAGCACGTCTATCTGGGCGAGCTCGGCTCAACGTTCGACACGATTTTCTGCGACCAGATGACACGGCTGATCAATGGCGACCGCGACTACTACTTCTGGAGACTCCGCGACGGACTGTCCGTGCCCACTGAACTGATCAACGCTGTGACCACCGAGCAGTTCAAGGACGTCATCGAGCGGACGACCGGTGCCCGCCACCTCAATGGAAATGTCATGTTCATGGCCGACAGCTATGTGGAACTCGGTGAGAATCCCAATTCCATTGCCAGTGGCACCGATCGCCAGCACAAGTATGGCGATCTGGTTCAGGCCCTTGGCATCGGCGTCTATTCCGACGCCGGAAAAACAGAGGCGGCCAATGGCTCGATCGTCACTCAGGGAGGCGTGAGCTACATTCTCGATGCGCGGCCCGACCTCGGCCAGAACCCGGACGGCACGGCGACCTCCGGGTTCAACTCGCACGAGGTGATCGGTGGCACAGCCTATGCCGACTTCATCAATGCCGGCGATGGCGACGACACTGTCTACGGTGACGCCGGAAACGACCTCTTGGTCGGCAATGCCGGCGCGGACCATGTCTACGGCGAGGCGGGGAACGACCTGATCTACGGCGGAACGCTTCCCGACTTCCTCGACGGCGGGACTGGCAACGACGAGATTCACGGCGGCGACGACGCAGACGTGGTGATCGGTGCCGATGGCAACGACCGAATCTTCGGCGAGGCGGGCATCGACGAACTGCAGGGCAATGCAGGCGACGATTACATCGACGGCGGAATCGACATGGACTTCGTCTTCGCCGGCTCGGGGCAGGATATCGTGATCGGTGGTGAGGGGCTCGACACGCTGTCTGGTGAATACGGTGACGACCGGATGTTCGGCGGGGCCGGTCCCGACCAACTCATCGGCGACGCCGGCGACGACATCCTCAACGGCGGCATCGGCGGCCAGAACCAGACGTTGAACGTCGACGAGTGCCTCGGCGAGTTCGGCTACAACCTCGTCTCGTTCAGCGATGTCACCATCCCGCTCAACCGGATCGCCGACCTGAATTTCCAGAGCGTCAACATGGGGACGAGCACGCCCTTCGGTCAGCTCTGGGTTGAAATCCAGGGCATCGAGGGGAGCCCGTCGGCCGATCAGATCATCGGTGATGCCGGCAACAACTGGCTGATCGGCGGCGGCCAGAACGACTTCATCTCCGGCGGCGCGGGCGACGACGTCATCATCGCCGACTCGATGCGGCTCGACATGCTGATCGGCACCTACGGGGCCAACGGCATCCTGCAGAGCAACGGCGTTCTCGACGCCATCAAGGCCGGCGACGGCAAGCACTTCGTGGACCTGCTCCGCTCGGTGCCCAACTTCCGCTTCGGTGACATCGCCACCGTGGGGCCGTCTGATCTGACGTATCGGGCCTCCGCGAATGGCTCGGCCGACACCGTCGTCTACGCCGGTAACCGGCTCAACTTCGACATCACTCCGATCTACAACCCGGCCAACCCAACGGAACAGATCGGCATCCGCGTGGTCGACCGGACCGGCGTCGAGACATCGAGCATCGGCGACGTCATCTTCGGGGCCGAGAAACTGCTGTTTGGGTACGACTTCACGGCGGTGAATGCCGCCTCGACGGGCCCCAACGCGCACGTCCCGCTCACGGCAGCGACCCTCGCGACGCTGGGGCAGAAGTCCTATGACGTGAACGCCCTGCTCCGGGAGACCACGAGCCCGTTCACGGCGACCCTGTCGGGCTTCGCAGCTGTGTCGAGCGCCATTCCGACGGCGGCCAGCCTCGGAATCACGAATCCCGCGAATACCCTCGTGCTGGCGATCCCAGCGGCAGCGGGTGCGACCCAGGTGCGCGGGTTCCAGTGGCAGTGGTTCAACACGACCTCACAGGCCTGGATTCCGGTGGCCGGCGCAACCGCCGAGTCGTTCACGCCGAGTTCCGCCGATGCGATCCCACTCGGCTCCGTGATCCGTGGTGTGGCTGAGTTCGTCGATGCCGGCGGCGGGCTGCAACTCATCACCTCGAGCAGTTCGGCACCGCTCGGCCAGCAGATTGTGGGCACAAACCAGGCCGAAACGCTCGTCGGAACCGCCTTCCAGGATGTGCTCTACGCCGGCGATGGAAACGACACGCTCACGGGCGGCCTCGGCGCCGACGTGCTCGTCGGCGGGGCCGGTGCCGACACGTTTCGCTACACGAATCTCACCCAGTCCACAGTGGACTCGATGGACGTGATCACCGATTTCACCATCGGCACCGACATCTTCGACGGTCCAGTCGCGGTGGCGGCAGACCAGATCAGCCGGTTCTCGGTGGCGGAAAGCTTTTCCGTCGCCAGTCTCGAGGCGCTGCTCACAAGCGCGGTGTTCGCCGCCAGCGGTGCGGCGCTCGTGACGTTCGGCGGGAGCACCGATGAGGTCTACCTTGTGCTCAACGACGGGATCGCCGGGTATAAGTCCGCCACCGACGGCGTGATCCGGATCAAATACACCGGATTACTGACCAGCTTTGCGATTGTCTGACGGCCCTTGTGACGGGGGCCGACCGGAGAAGAAACCGCCCGCTCAGTCCAGCGTTGCCCCGATCTTCACCCGCACCTGCCAGTGGGCGATCTTGCCGTCCTCGATGTGCCCTCTAGTTTCCAGCACCTCGAGCCATCGCAGATTTTTCTCATCGATGGCGGCCTTCGACACGGCGTTCTTGACGGCTTCTTCAATGCCGACGTGGGATGACCCCACCAGCTCGATCATTTTGTAGGTGTGCTCGGACATGGAGGAACTCCTTCTGCAGGTGGTGATCATGTGTGGGTGGTGATGACGACAATCGTATCCGGGGTGTCAAGCAATGCCATTGCCTGCACCGTCCGCTTCGCCTGTGGAGGGGTCTGGCGGTATTCTTAGCCGCACGTGCTCTTCAGCTGCACGCCACACGCCTCCAAGGATCGGATCAATGGCTTTTTCGGCAAATATCGTCGGTGACGAGCTTGTTCTTCGAATCCCCATGAACGCCAAGCCCGAGCGTTCTGCCAGTGGCAAAACGCTGGTGGTTGCCTCCACCCACGGCAACAAGGAAACCGACTGCGTGGTGGACGGCAAGAAGGTGACCGTGGGCGTCAACGCCTACATTCCAGTGAAGTAGCATTCCGGTGACGGAGCGTGAAACCCAAGGCTCACGCGAACGCCCTTCTGTCGAAGGAGGATTGTTCACCCGGACGCTCATGACCGCGCTCTGGCACGAGATCACCCTCGCTGGCAATCCGCAGAAGCAACGAATCACGGCGCACCACCGCTTCCGTCAGCGACCGCGTCTGTAAGGACCGCCTGACCCGCCGCTTCCGGTGACCGAAGTGGACCGTGTAATGGACCCACCACGTGCCATTGTTGCACCAGAGATGGTGCCTCTCGTTCTGCTGGTCAACTCGAATCGATGGAAAACCGACTGCCATCTCGCACCCCTTTCCGGTTCAGGAAAGGAAGGTGCTTTCGGGTGCTCTGGGGATCCGACGCTTGGCACTGGCTTCAGTGGTAACGCTACGGCGGGTTCCAGTCACTGATCGAAAGCTTCGTCGGGAACCGTTCCCGACGCGTATCCTCCCGCCCTGTTGCCAGAGCAGGTCACCACCTTGTGCTTTCGCGAGGTTGGTACAGGCGACCTCAGGGGCCGCCCGATTCGAGCAGGATACTACTGACCTTCCACCGATCCATCATAGATGCGGCATACCCCGAATCAAGTTCCGCGGGGGGCCAGTGTGTCATAGCCGGGCGATCACCGTGCAGCACGCCGTAGTTCCGACACGCCTACGCCCTCCCCCACGAGTCATTCCTGGGTGCGGCTCTCAGAATTGATATTCAAAGCCGAGGTTGATCCCCTGGGCCCAGAAGTCGGAGGTTCGCTGATGGAATGCGGGCTGGACAGGTCCGGAAAGGGTTCCGGGCGGGAACTGCGTCGGGTTGACGCTCGGAGCGATCTGGCTGCCGGCCCGGCCGACGGTCGACCACCAGAGGAAGGTGTAGCCGACCGACAGCCGGCACTGCGACCAGATCGCGTAGTCGGCCGACACGCCCACTTCGCCAACCGCCGCAAAGAGAGACGAACCGTGCGACCCGATGTTCGTCGGCTGGGCCAGGACATACCCCGGTGTATTTGAGAGCGTCGTCGGGGATGCCGACCCGCTGGCGGTCTGCGTGGCGACCGTCGAGCCGGCGATATCGGTGTCGAAGATGCTGGCCCCGAGGGCCATCTTGCCGAGAACCTGCAGCGACCACCGTTGCCGCCACCAGCGTTCGATCAGGCCGAATTCGCCTCCCTGAAACTGCGTCTGCGCCCGAAACGCATCGGTGGCGAGGATGCTGGTCTGCGGATACCCGGAAGCCGATGCCGAGGAGACGACCGACGAATCGGTGATGCTGAGCGAATCATTGAGTTGCAGAAACCGATAGCCGCCCACGAGCCAGCGGCGGTGAAACTGATCGCAGCTCAGCGACCCGCGGAGAATCAGGTCGAATCCCTGAAACATCGTCGCCTGCGACACATTGATCGAACGGTTCAGGAGCGTCCCATCGGCAGGCAGCGTGTATGGGGGTGGAAAGAGCACAGCCGCTGGCTGCCCAGAGACGGCATCCACATAGGGACGGGCTAGGAGCACACTGCTCCCCTGATTGCTGAACGTGCCGCCGTATTTGGCGTCTGCGAGTTCGAAATACTGGGCGTCAATGCCGCCGAGTTGGCGCGGATCAAACCAGTAGCCGACGGTCACCCTGCCTCCGGTCCGCATCGTGCCGGCCGCCCAATCGTTGCCGGCAAGGATGCTCGTGCCGGGCTGGCCCACGACGCCTGCCTGGGAGGCCGGCGTCCCGGCCGGGCTGGAGGTCACCAGCGGCGGCAGTGAACTCCCCGACGTGGCCCACACCAGAAGATCGGCCGCCACCCACAGCCGTCCCATGTAGTTCATGCGGAACATGCGGGTGTGGTCGCGAGAGCACCAGCAATGATCATCGGACATGTGATAGGCGTATTCGCCCGGCCCCATCCAGGCCGGATCCACCAGTTCGCGGTCGCAGGGGGAAGCCGGGACCGGCTCCTGAAACCAGGCGAGCAGACCGTCGGGATCCTTGGCGTAGGCCGGTGCGCGGTAGGGATCGAGGCCGGCGGGAACCTGTGGCTCGTCGGCCCGCTTGCGCACGACGACACCCGAGTCTTCCTCGCCGATGCTCTCGGGGTAGCCCAGCGGCTCGGTCTGCGCAGCAACGACGGTCGCCAATAACAGCGATCCGAAGCACCCACACACAGCGAGCCACACGCGTCGCCGATCCATACCGCCTCAGTTCCAGTCGAAGGGAACGACCTCGGATGAATTCCCGAGGAAAATGGCGCCCTTACGGCTTGTATCGGCTCGGGGATTCGTACGGACTAAGCAAACTTTCGGACTTCACGAAAAAAACAGCCCAGCTTTCCCAGACCACAGAATCGTTCAAGTCTCTGGGGCATAACGCCGATACTTATCCCCAACGTTCTGCAGTGGCGGCTGCGCCGCGCGTCTGCAGGGCGTCCGTGACGGCAGTGTTCCAGGGGGGCCTGGATCCATTCGGTCATGGCGAAGCGGTTGAGAGTTGTCCATCTGATGCGGTTGTTGGCGGCGCTGGCCCTGTTGGCCGGCGGTGCGCCCGGCTGCACCCGCGGCCGCTACTACGTGCAGGCCGACCGGGAGGTGAGCACGCTCCTGGCAGAGAAGTCCTGCGATCCGCGCTGGGCCGTGCCCGCCAACTACACCGTGCGCCAGGATGAGCGCAGTCGTTTCTACGACGCCTACAACCAGATCTTCCCGCCAATGCCGCCGGACGATCCCACCTCGCATCGCTACATGCACTGCGTGGACGGGAAGAAGGGCTGGGCGAAGTGGCACAACAACGGCGACCGCACCAGCCTCGATAACCCCGCCTGGCGCGAGCGGCTCTCCGAAGTAGCCGAAATCACCGAATCGGGTGCCGTCAAGCTCTCGCTCGAGTCCGCCATCCGGCTGGCCTACCTCAACTCGATCGACTGGCAGGACCAGTTGGAGACCCTCTACCTCTCCGCCCTCGACGTGAGCACCGAACGGTTCCGATTCGACGTCCAGCTCTTCGGCGGCAACAAGACCACCTACGCTAATCGCGGGTCACTCAATACTGCCGGTGAATCCACCACCTGGACAACCGGCTCCACGCTGCAGGCGAAAAAATATTTTGCCACGGCCGGCACGCTCATCGTCGGTGTCGCCAATTCGATCATGTGGCAGTTCGCCGGCCCGGATCGATATTCCAATGTCTCCCTGGTCAACTTCAATTTCTTCCAGCCGCTGCTCCGCAACTCCGGCAGGTCAATCGCGCTTGAGCCGCTGACGATCGTCGAGCGGGCGCTGCTGGCCAACGTCCGCCTGCTGCAATACTACCGCCAGGGATTTTTCCTGCAGGTGGCGTTAGGGGCCAACACACCTCAGCAGCTTCAGCGTCGCGGCGGCTTCTTCGGCGGCACCGGCTTCACGGGCTTCACCGGCACCGGCGTCGGCGGCTTCGGCAACATCGGCGGCGTGTTCTTCGGCGGCAATGGCGTCGGCCTCCAGACCGGCGGCGGCGGCACCGGTGGCGCGGGCTTCGCCGGCGGCGGTGCCGGCAACATCGGCGGCTTCTTCGGGCTGCTCCAGTTGCGGCAGCAGATCCGCAATGCCGAGCAGAACCTGGCCGCACAACAGCGGGCTCTGGCACTCCTCGATGCCAACCTCGAGGCCGGGACGGTCGGACTCGATCAGGTGGACCAGCTGCGACAGAGCGTAGAGACAGGCCGCGCCGGACTGCTGCAGGCCAAGACGTCGCTCACCAACCAGCTCGAGGCCTACAAGGTCAACGTTCTCTGTCTCCCGTCCGACACCGCCGTGGCGCTCGACGAGACCTTCATCAAGCCGTTTCAGTTCATCAGCCCGGAGGTTCAGTCCTTGCAGAACGATTTCGGCGACTTCCTTGCCGCCAATTCGTTCGGCAGCGAGGAGAATCTCAAGGAGACCGACGACCCGCGGGTGGATGAGGCGACCGGCGACGGCGTCGAGGAACTTCCCGCTCCGGCCCCCCGTGCAGACGAAGGCGGGCCGGCTGACGGGAATAACGCCGAAGGGAACAAGGCTGGCGAGGTCACCGCCGACCCCGCGACCGAGGCCGCCGAGGACGCCGCCGCTCGTCAGGTGATCACGGCCAGTTTCGAAAAGCTCAGCGGCCTACGGCAGCGGGTCGAATCGCAGGCGGCAGCGATCGACGGCGACCTGAAGCTGGCCGCCACGAAAGCTGCTGGCAGACTGGCGGGCATGCGGCCGACGGAGCGGGAGACGTTTGCCCGAGAGATGCGGCTGCTCAAGGACGATCTCGACCGTCTGCTGACACGCACCAGGGAGGCCGAGGCGGAGATCGACCACCTCAAGCAGGGGCTCACCGCCAACACTCTTCGCGACACCAGCGACAAGCTCGTGAAGCTCGTCACCGATGTCTCGGGCGCCGTCGATGAAATGTCGCTCATCCAGGCCCGCTCCCGCGTCGAAGCGATCTCGATCGACCTCGAGCCCCTCGATCCGGACGTGGCCTTTGAA
>CANFQO010000088.1 GCA_947449135.1 Planctomycetaceae bacterium
AACGGCAGATTTCTGTTGAAGGCGTGGATCACCCAGTCTCGCCACGGCCAGTTGGACCGGCTGGAGTCGGTCTGGTAGCCGTGGCTGTCCGCATAGCGCGCGGCATCGAGCCACTCGATCGCCATCCGTTCGCCGAAGTGCGGGCTGGCGAGCAGACGGTCGACGTATTTCTCATATGCGTCGTGCGATCGATCCGCCACAAACGCCTCGACATCGGCGGACACCGGCGGCAGGCCGGTGAGATCGAGCGCGACCCGCCGCGCGAGCGTCACTCGGTCGGCCTCGGTGTTTGGCGCGAGACCCTCGTGCTCGAGACGCGCGAGGATGAACCGGTCGATCGGCGTCTGCGGCCAAGACGCATCCTTCACCTCGGGCATCGCCGGCCGTTGCACGCGTTCAAACGCCCAGTGGCCGCGATACTCCGCCCCCTCGACGATCCACCGTCTGAGAACCTCGGCCTCCGCCTGCGTGATCGGCTTGTTGACATGTGGCGGCGGCATGACGACGTCAGGATCCGCACTCGTGATCCGAACGAGCATCTCACTGGCCTCGGGCTTGCCCGGAACGATCGCCGTGGAGCCACTCTCGAGCACGGCGATCGCGGCATCGCGGCCGTCAAGCCTCAGGCCCGCCTGCCGGTCCTCGGCGTCGGGCCCATGGCAGGAAAAGCAGCGGTCGGAGAGGATCGGCCGCACGTCGCGGTTGAAGTCGATCTTCGAGTCGGCAGCGTGGACCACCGGCGCGAACCACCCCGCGAAAGCAGCGATGCAACAGGCGACAGCAGCAATGGAAACCATGCGCATCGAGGCGGTGTGTCCCATGGAAGAATCCTTGCTGGAATCCAAGGGTGGAACACCCGCGTCGCCGTTCGGCAGCCTTCCCTGGAATGGGAAAACCGGCCATCAAACGCGGACCTACGACTCGGCAGGTCGATCGGCGGGAACATCACCAAGGTTACCACGGTCTGCCGGGCCGAACAAACAATTCGATGGCCACGCAGACCTTCTGCGGCCGCTCGCAGCCCGCCACCACCACATTGCTCGCCATATCCTTGGCCAAACTTAAGGCCGCCGCTCACGCGGCCTTGAGCCGCTCGATCTCCGCTTCGAGCTTCTTGACCCGCTCCTCGAGTTCCTGGAACTTCTCGCGGGCCTGCTCCATCCGCTTGCGTCCCTCCTGCATTCGCTTCTCGATCATCTCGCGCACCTCCGGCGGCATGTCGGCCCGCGGCGGACGAGGAGGACGGCCTTCGCTCCACATGCCTGGGCCAGCGGGACCACCGTGTTCGCCAGGCTGACCGGGGCCGCGGTGCCTACGCTCGCCCGGGCCACCATGCTCTTCGTGCTCACCCTGCTCTTCACGCCCACGGGGTCCGCCACGACCTCCCGGCCCACGCTGCGGCGGGCGATCCGGTGGTGGCATCCGCTCGGCCTGCATCCGATCGACGACACGGTCGAGCTTTTCAATGATCCGATCCAGACGGCTGGCAGCATCGCCCCCTTCGGCCGCCCGTTCATACGCCGGCCCTTCCTCGGCCGCTCGCACAAAATGCATCCGACCCGCAACAACGACAATCGCCGCCACGCACCCCGCCACAGCCAGCCATTTCAGTGCCCGGTTCATTGCATTATCTCCTTCGGATGCTTGTTGGATTGTGCCCGATGGCCGCCACCATGTTCGCGATGGCACTATCGGCAACAGTATGCTGCTACCAAATATGAACGCCCCAGCCACTGAAAAGTTTCGCGATCCCTCGCTCGTCGATTTTGGTGCCGACGCCGGCGGCCTTGGCCGGCGGCTGGAATTGCTGGGGACCGTGCTCGTTGACCGGCCGCTGCTTCAGCCAGAACTCCCTCGCCGCCGCACCACCCACTGGAGAGACGCCGGCGCGATCTACCACTCCGGGCCCGGCCGATCGGGCACATGGACTTTTCCTGTCCCCCTGCCCGATCCATGGCGAGTGGCCGTGCCACTGTCGACTACGACCTTGTCACTCGAGGTCCGCCCTGCCCCGTCGGGTCAGATCGGCTTGTTTCTGGAACAGGCCGACCAATGGGAATGGCTGACACGCGAGACGCCGGCGGCCGCGACGATGCTCTCGCTCTTTGCCCACTCCGGCGCCGCCACGCTGGCGATGGCCGCCGCGGGCGCGGAGGTCGTGCACGTCGATGCCTCGCGGCAGGCGATCGCACTGGCCCGACGCAATGCCGAGGCCTCGGGCCTTGGCATGGCACCGATCCGCTGGGTCTGCGAAGACGCCCGCACCTTCGTGGCCCGGGAACTTCGCCGCGGGGCGCGCTACGACGGCCTCGTGCTCGATCCGCCCTCGTGGGGCCACGGCCCGAAGGGCCAGGCTTTTGCCATCGACCGAGATCTCCTCCCGCTGGTGAACGATCTTGCAGAACTCACCCCGGCCACGACCGCGAGCGGCCCCGGTGGCCCGGTTCTCCTCACCTGCCACTCGCACCGCTGGCATCATCGGCGACTCCGCGACACACTAGCGACAGTATTTCCCTCCGGACGGATCGAGTCCGGGCCACTCACCTGCACCGACGCTGCCGACCGCCCGCTCGAACTCGGCGACTTCGCGCGGCGATCCACTCACTGATCACGTTCCATTCGCCTGACGTGCTTCCCATGATCCCCCACGACACCATTACGAGCGCCGCCAATCCGCGGGTGCGGCAGGCGGCGCGTCTGCGGGATGCCGATGCCCGACGCGAGACAGGCCTGACACTCATCGATGGCCGACGTGAACTGGCCCGCGCGATCAAAGCAGATGTGGCCATCGAGGATGTGTTTGTCGATGCCGAATCGGCCGCGGCCCTGCTGCATGAGGAGACGGCTTTGGCCGATGTGACACGCGCCACGCCAGACGACCCCTGCCTCGCTAGCCTCGTGGCCCGCGGCACGCGAATCACAGGCCTCTCCCGGAAGGCTTTCGAGCGGATCGCCTTCGGCAGCCGCAACGAAGGACTCGTGGGGGTCGCCAGGTATCAGGCACAGCCGCTCACGGCGTTTGCGATCGTGACTGACCGGCCCGTGCTCGTCATCGAGGGCGTGGAAAAACCGGGCAACCTCGGCGCCATCCTGCGGACGGCCGACGCGGCCGGGATGGCGGGCGTGATCGTCTGCGACGGCCGCACCGACCCGGCGAATCCTGCCGTGATCCGGGCGAGCCTCGGCACGGTCTTCACCGTGCCACTGGCGATGGCTTCCGCCGCCGAGACGATCGAGTGGTGCCGAGAACACGGCCGTCGCGTGGTCGCCGCCATGCCCACGGGAACAGCCCTCTGGCACGAGGCCCGCCTGGTGGGGCCCACGGCGATCCTGCTGGGAAGCGAGGCTCACGGAATCTCGCCGGCCTGGCACGTGGCCGCCGCCACCGGCACGATCATCGTGGAATCGGTTCGCCTCACGATGGCTGGCGTCGCGGACAGTCTCAACGTCTCGGCCACGGCTGCCGTCCTCGCCTATGAAGCGGTGCGGCAACGGGGAAACCGCCCATGACCGACACGCCGTCCGCTGCTGTCGATGGCCGTCACGACGAACTCTTCGCTGAGTTGGCCACGCTGGCCGACACCGCTGGCACCGCCGCCATGTTCGAGACGCTGGCCGCAGCGCTCACGTCACGCCGCCGCTGGCATGCCCTCTTCGACCTGCGGCTCGTCGAGGCCCGCATCAACCTCGGGCTGCCGCCGACGGGCGATGTTGGCGACCTCACGCCGTCCGTTCGAGACCAGCTCGACGAGCGGTCGCTCGCGGCCTGCCGTGAGATCGGCTGGCCGCTGCTCGACGAGGGTCAGGTAGCGGCCGCCTGGATGTATCTGCGGGCCGCCGCCGCGCCGGCCGAGGTCTCGGAGCGATTGGCCGCACTGGCCGGTAGCATCACCGCCGCCCGCGATCATCATGTCGATGAGGAAGCCGCCGCCCGTCTCGAGGAGGTCGTCCACGTGGCGCTCTGGGAGGGGGTCGATCCGGCACTCGGCATCGAGCTTGTGATCCGCACACACGGCACCTGCAATGCGATCACCGCCTATGAGCAGGCGGTGTCGCGGCTCCCGGCGCGGCGGCAGGAGCCGGCCGCCGGCGTGCTCGTCCGGCATCTGCATCGTGAGGTGTCAGGCGGACTGGCTGCCGATCTGACGCAGCGAGGGTGCCCACTCCCGGCTGCACTCGATCCACCAGCTTCCATGCTGCCGCTGCTTGATCTCCTTCGCGAGATCGGCGGCGAGGAAGATGGCTCGATTCATGTCGACGTATCGCACCTTCAGTCGGTGCTGCGCATTGCCCGGGTCTGCACCGATCGCGATGTCATCCATGCAGCCTGGGAACTCGCCTGCTACGCATGCCGCTTGCCATCGGAGGTGGTCTATCCGGGCGAGCCGCCGTTTGAAAACGTGGGCGAGGCATCACGGCTCTTTTTTGGGGCGCAGCTCGGCCATGACATCGATCGGGCCATCGGTTCGTTTCGACGCGCAGCCGCGCTGGCCCGGATCGAGGAATCGGGCACACTCCCCTCCGACACGCTCGTGCTGCTGCTCACGCGGCTCGGCCGGCCTGCCGAAGCGCTCCACGCCGCCCTCGAACGACCAGCCGACGGCCCGATGCCCAGTGCCCTGCTGGCCAGCGGCATGCTGCCGTCGCTGGTAGAACTCGCGACAGCCGCCAATTCGTGGGACGAACTTCTCGCGGCCTGTCAGGCGCGTGGCGACGAGATCACCTATGCGGCAACGCTCGCAGCCCGCGGGCAGATGCAGCAGCGTTCACACATCGCTCACCAGAGCCTGTAGAGCGGCGCGCGGCATTCATTGCAGGGCCCGCCGCCACCGTTGCCCGCGTAGCCGACATCCGCCGCCGTCTGGAATCCACGGCAGGGGGGCAGTTGCCAGGGAGCGAGCATGTCCTGCCGCTCGTGCGCACCATTGCAGCCGCGCCACCGGTTGCATGCATCGCACGGGTCGGGGCTCCAGGGCTCATCATGCTTGGCGCCGCAATACCGTGGGCCGCAGCCCATGTCGCCATACGGCGTGACGGAGCCGGCCCCCCCACCGCACGGGCCACAGGAACTGCACGGGCCGCAGCCCTTGTTCAGTTCGGAGGCCGCGGCATTCAGGGACACAGATGCAATCCCGCAGCCGATCAGCACCAGGACGACGCAGAGACGAAGTGTGCTCTTCATACCGCTTGTTTCGGTCCGCGAATCACTGCGGCTTCTGCAGGAGCGGCCGCGTCGATAGCGTCGCGCACAATCTGCCCGTTTTGCCTGTCCCGTCCCGCTCGCTGAGTGTCCTGGAAACATGGGCACTACCGGGCGTTGAAATCAGGAGCGATGACCGGGGTAAGCTCTCTGGATTTGACACCTATGGGGGGGTACTCTTCCGCCTCAACAGGGCCTTTGCCGCCCGTCAGCGGGCGTCATTTCCGGAGAACACCGTTCATGCGTCGTCAGCCCCGCCGTTCAGGTCGCCGTTCGATCACGCAGCAGTCCCCGCGGCTGCTGCCGCAGATCGAGTCGCTCGAACCGCGCCACGCACTCTCCGTCAGCCCGGCCTACGGCGTCTGGAACATCACTGGCGACGCCGATCCTGCTCACCCCAATGACACGATCCTGATCGATCGCAATCCGACCAATGCCGCACAGCTGCGGGCCACCATCAATGGCGTCGTTGTCGGCACACGCCTGGAAGCGAGGGTGAAAACCATCCGCATCATCGGCGGCAGGGGCGACGACTCGATCACCGTCGCCATTCCCGGCAACACCCGGATCACCACGCAGATCTACGGCAACGCTGGCAACGACACGATCCGCGGCAGTGACGGCCGCGACTCCATCTTTGGAGGCCCTGGCAACGACACGATCAATGGCGGCCTGGCCAACGACACACTCCGGGGCGGCACGGGCGATGACTCGCTCGTCGGTGGCCAAGGCAACGACAGTCTTTTCGGCGAGGCAGGCCGCGACACGCTCCGTGGCGGCACGGGAAAGAACACGCTCGACGGCGGTGCAGGTATCGACGCGTTCTACGGCACGAGAGTCAACGATCGGGTCAGGCTTGCCGCCGGTGAGCGACTCATCGGCAACGAGAGCACGAACCCCCTTCGGGAGACCGACGACCTCGACCAGCTCAAGTCGTGGTACATCGACACGGCCATGTCCCAGTGGGGCGGTCAACTCGGAAAAGATGCCTGGCCGTGGCGGTATTGGACTGTCGCTACGAGCGACGCGAGCGTCGTGAGTGGATCGACGGGAAGCAGTCCTGCCCAGACGGGCGATTACTCCGGCACAAACAACCAGGTCGCCGGCGTCGATGAGGGCGACCTTGTGAAGACCGACGGCCAGCATCTCTTCGTGCTCGCGGGCGATGGCGTCGACGTCGTCAACGCCTGGCCGGCGAATGAACTCGGCGTCGTGAGCCACATCACGACCCCGGGCTGGGAGCGCGCGCTCTTCCTGCACGGCACTCGGCTCACCGTGATCTCGCAGGAAAACAGCTGGGATCAGCCCGCCGACAATGCGGTCGGCATTGTCTCCCCCGGAGGTGGCTGGTGGGGCCAGCATTGGCAGTCCCGGGTCGACGTCACCGTGATCGACGTCTCCACTGCCGCAGAACCCAAGATCCTGGAAACGACCCGCCTTGATGGCTGGCTTATCGATGCCCGCGCGATCGACGGACGGGTCTTGGTCGTCACGCAGGACTCGTTCGACATTCCCGCCCCGGCCGTGATCACGATCCCGCCACCCATCCACATCGATCCCATGCCGGTCGATCAGCTGCCGGTCGATCCGAACCTGATCCTTGACTCCACACCTCAACCCATCGACCTGCCAATGGTCATCGGAGTTTGGCCTGGCTATCCCAGCGACGGCACGCGCTATGTCTATGAAGACGAGGCCTCCTACCGCGCGCACCTCGAAGAGGCCTGGGACACCGTCGCCTTGCCACACTTCACCGTCACCGCCACAGGAGGCGCCACCTCGACCAGCGACCTGCTCTCCGCGGGCCACACCTATCTGCCGGTCAAAGCGACCGACAACAGCCTGCTGTCGGTCGTGTCGTTCGAAGTTGACGACGACAACGCCGGCCCGGAGGCGACGACCACCG
This sequence comes from Planctomycetaceae bacterium, assembly GCA_947449135.1. GTDB lineage: Bacteria > Planctomycetota > Planctomycetia > Pirellulales > UBA1268 > CAMCQY01. The sequence continues at coordinate 7,107 of CANFQO010000088.1, forward strand.
TCGCTGGCATCTCGGGGAGCGTCTACGCCTCAGCCTCAAACCTCTACGTCTCCGCCACCCACTGGGGCAACTGGTGGGATGCCACCGACACCGGCTCGACCACGAACATCTACCGCTTCGATATCGACAGTGCCGACGTGCCGCTGACGGCGATGGGAGCCGTTCCAGGTGTCACGCTCGACCAATTCTCGCTCGACGAGAGCGACGATGGTCTGCTGCGTGTGGCAACGACCAGCGGCTTTGGCGACAGCGCATCCAGCGGCGTCTACACCCTCGCCGCGTCGGCGGGCAACCTGCAGACAATCGGCAGCGTCACTGGACTCGCCCCGGGGGAACGGATCTATTCCGTGCGTTTCGTCGGCGAACGAGGCTACGTGAGCACGTTCCGGCAGGTCGACCCGCTGTTCGTCATCGATCTTGCCAATCCGACGAAGCCGCGGGTCGTCGGCGAACTGAAGGTGCCGGGATTCTCGTCCTATCTGCACCCGCTCGACGCCACGCATCTGCTCGGCATTGGCCGCGATGTCGATCCCGCCACCGGCCGCGTGCTCGGTCTGCAACTCTCGATCTTCGACGTCGGCAATCCCGCCGATCCCAAGCGGACTGCGACCTACACCTTCGCAGGCGATGGATGGCAGTCGTGGTCAGCCGCACTCTGGGACCATCACGCACTCTCCTGGTTTGCCACGCAGGGCATCCTCGCCCTGCCCGTGCAACAGGGCGACTGGTGGGCAGGGAGTTCCGGCCTGGTCGTCTTCAAGGTCGATCCGAACAGGCCCGATGGCTTTACGAATCTCGGCGAGATCACGCACGACGACCCCGTGCAACGGAGCGTCCGCATCGGCGAGTTTCTCTACTCAGTCTCCGCCGGCGAGGTGAAGGTGCATCGTCTCGATGCACCGACGGTCGAGGTGGGCAGCACGCGGCTGACGCCACCGTCCCCCTTTTCCGGGCTGATCTGGTAGCCCGTCAATGCCCGGCACAGGCCTGCTCGTAGAGACGCCGATACTCTCGGGCGCTTGAGTCCCACGACCAGTCCTGCTGCATCGCTCGCCGGACGAGCCCGCTCCACAGCTCGCCGTTGGCATGCGCATCCAAAGCCCGCCAGAGCGCGTGCTCGAGGCTGTGCGAATCGTACGCCTCGAATACAAATCCGTTGGCCGTGCCGTTCTGAATGGTATCGGGCGTGGTGTCGGTGACCGTATCGACGAGGCCACCCGTCGCTCTCACGAGAGGGATCGCGCCGTAGCGAAGAGCGTAGAGCTGCGTGAGCCCGCACGGCTCGTAGCGGCTGGGCACGAGCATGATGTCGGCGGCGGCCTGCACCAGGTGCGCGAGGCCCTCGTCGAAGCCGACGATGAGGTCGATCGTGCCCGGAAACGCTGCCGCCACGTGGCGGAGCGACTCCTCGACATGGTGGTGGCCGGTGCCGAGCAGCACGAAGCGGGCCCGCCCGCTGCCAGCCATGCGGCCGAGCAAGTCGACGACGAGATCGATCCCCTTCTGATCCACGAGGCGACCGACGAAGGCAACCAGCGGCCGCGGGTCGGGAGCCGCATGCCCGAGCCGCACCGCCAGCGCCACGCGGGCTGCATACTTCCCGTCGCCGAAGTCCTGCGCGGAATAGGGGCGTGGGATGTGACGGTCTGTCCGTGGGTCCCAGGCGACCGTGTCGATGCCGTTGACGATGCCGGTGAGCACGTCGCTCCGCGCGGCGAGCACTCCCTCCAACCCGCAGCCGCCTGGAGCCGACTGGATCTCCCGCGCGTAGGTCGGACTCACCGTGGTCAGTCTGTCGGCGAACACAAGGCCTGTCTTGAGCAGGTTGAGCTGGCCCCAGAACTCCATCTGCTGCCAGTTGAAATATTTCCAGTCGAGTCCCGTAAGCAGCATGTCCCAATGCCAGAAGAGCCCCTGGTAGGCCATGTTGTGGATCGTCATCACGGTGCGGGCGTGCTGCACGGCAGTCGACGACTGATAGAGCAGCTTCTGGTAGGCGGGAACGAGGCCCGTCTGCCAGTCATGACAATGGATGATGTCGAATGGCTGCCCCTGCCGCGCGGCCAATTCCATGGCGGCACGCGAAAAGAAGATGAACCGCTCGGAGTTGTCGCTGTAGTCCTCCGACCCGCCATAGAGCGTCGGGCGGTCGAAGCACTCGTCGTTGGCCACGAGCAGGACCTCGACCCGCGACTCCGGTCGAATGCAACGGAAAATCCGGGCGTGTAACTGCCGCATGCCGATCGGCACATCGAAGGCCATGCCGGTGGGCTCGATCGGCAACCCCTTGGCAAATACCTCTCGGTAGGCGGGGATCACGAGCGTGACGTCACAGCCCTGGTGGACGAGCGCCTCTGGCAGGGCGCCGCACACATCGGCGAGTCCGCCCGTCTTGGCAAAGGGGGTCGCCTCACTGGCCACCTGCAGCACACGCATCGGCGGAAGTTCCTGTTGCCTGGTGCCCGTTTCCAGGCAATTTTCAGCATGGGCGGTGGGCCCCTGGTTCCTACTATATAGTTTGCAAAACCCTGCCATGTGTGCCCTCGTCAATCCCGCCGCGCTGTTTCGGTTCCGCCTTCCCTGCAGGAGGCGGAAGAAACTCTGGCCCCCCACGGCCTGGGATCTTGATGATGCCTGCCGGCTTCCGGGGCTCGCACCGGTGGCGAATGTGCCGAATCTGCTCGATCTGTGGATGGCATGGAATGAAGAGGGGCTGGCCGTTCGGGCTGTGGCGAGAGGCGTGGGGCCAACACGGTGGTGCCAGCCAACGCGGCCCGAGGACAGCGACGGCCTCCATCTCTGGATCGCCACACGGCCGACAGGGGAGAGCCATCGCGCCGGCCGTTACTGCCGCCGGCTCGCGCTCCTGCCGACTGGAGGGGGCCGCAGCGCCGATCGGCCGGTCGCCGTGGCGGCCGTGATTCCTCGGACGAGTGAACTCCCCGCCGATCTTCCCATCGGCTCGGTGCCCATCGAAAGCCGGCTCGTGGCCGATGGCTGGGAGATCGAGGCCCAGATCACCGCGGCGGCGCTCCCCGGCTGGGATCCGCTGGAAATTCAACGGCTCGGCTTCTTTGCGGCGATCATCGATCGGCGGCTCGGCCGCGTTCCCGCCTTTGCCCCGCCGGAATTCCCCTGGGAGAGCGATCCGACAACCTGGTCCGAACTCGAGTTGTGTTCGCCGGGGAGGTGACGCGGCCCGGTCACGCCCCTCGCTCCCCGGAGGGAAAACTCGCTACCATAAACGGCGTGGTGGAACGGAAAACCAGCTCTCGAGGAATGCGATGAACGCCGCCGATTTCTCCCGTAGGACATTTCTCAACGCCTCCACACTCGCCGCTGTCGGCGCCGCGGGGACGACGGCCGCCTCCACCAGGGCAGTCGCCGCCGACCCCAACTCCCGAATCCGGATCGGCTTCATCGGCCCCGGTGGACGCGGCTTCGGCGCCCATGTGAAATCGCTCACGCGTCTTCGCAAGGAGGGAGCGAAAATTGATCTCGTCGCCGTCAGCGAGGTCTACAAGAAGCAGGAGGACAAGGTCTGCTCGTTCATCAAGGAAGAGACGGGCACCGATCCGAAGCGCTACGTCGACTACACCGACCTGCTCGCCGACAAGGACGTCGATGCCGTCTGCATCGGCACTCCCGACCATTGGCACCATCGACAGATCATCGACTCCCTGAAGGCTGGCAAGCACGTCTACGCCGAAAAGCCGATGACGAAGACCGTCGAGGAAGCGCTCGACGTCGTGAAGCTCTGGCGGGAGACGGGCCGCGTCATGCAGGTGGGCGTGCAATCGACGAGCCTCATGGTCTGGAATCAGGCCCGCGAACTGATCGAGGCCGGCAAGCTCGGCAAGGTCCTCGGTTTTCAGACCGAGTTCTTTCGCAACTCTGCGGTAGGTCAGTGGCGCTACTACAAGCTCGACCCTGACATGTCGCCAAAAACGATCGACTGGCGGCGCTGGCTGGGCACCGATGCCGGCCTCGGCCCGATGATCGATTTCGACCGCGCTGTCTATGCCCAGTGGCGGTGCTACTGGCCATTCGGCTCCGGCATGTTCACCGACCTCTTCGTGCACCGCACCACCGCCATGCTGAAGGCGACGGGCCTGCGATTCCCCTCCCGCGTGGTCGGCGCGGGTGGCATCTACCTGGAACTCGACGGTCGTGATGTGCCCGATGTGGCCACGGTGGTGGCCGACTACGACGCGGGCTGCCAGGGGTTGATCACGGCCACGATGTGCAATGAGAAGTCGAGGATCAAGCAGGTGATCCGAGGCCACAACGGCGCCTTTGAGTTTGGCAACGGCGAACTGTTCACCGAATTCGCGTTCGTAGCCGAGCGGCCGCAGGTGACGTTCGACTCCACGATCGAAGATGAGGTGATCAAGACCGACCTCACCCCTGAACAACTCCAGAAAAACGATACCACCTACCTCCACTTCGCGAACTGGCTCCAGGCGATGGAGGCGGGCAAGCCCGAGCTCTGTAACAACACCCCCGACCTCGGCGCAGCCGCGGTCACCACGGTGATCCTCGGTGCCATGAGCTACCGCAACGGCAAGGTCTATCACTTCGATGCCGCGAGCGGGACCTACACCGACGGGAATCCTGGCTGGGCGAAGAAGTGGGAGGCGCTTTCGAAATCTCGATCGCAGCCGAAGCATGTGCCGGG
>CANFQO010000089.1 GCA_947449135.1 Planctomycetaceae bacterium
CATGGAAAGCTTTCGCCAGCCCACGGTTCAGGCCGTCGATGATGCGCCGCAGGAGGATCGCGCGCTGCGGCCGCAGCGGTTCAGCGAGATGGTGGGGCAGCGGGCCGTGTTTGAGCGGCTCTCCATCGCTGTCGACGCCTCACGGAAACGGGGCGAAACCCTCGGGCACATTCTCCTAGACGGCCCGCCGGGCCTTGGGAAGACGACGTTTGCCACCTGCATTCCCCGGGAGTTGGGCACCACGCTCCAGATCGCCAGCGGTGCCGCTCTGGCCGCGCCCAAGGACCTGCTCCCCTACCTCACCAATGCCGCGGAAGGATCGGTGCTCTTTATCGATGAGATCCACCGTCTCCCAATCGCGGTGGAGGAATTCCTCTACCCGGCGATGGAGGATTTTCGCATCGACATCACGCTCGGCGACGGTGTCTCGGCCCGCACGATCAACATGCCGCTGCGGCCGTTCACGCTCGTCGGAGCGACGACGCGGCCTGGCCTGCTCTCGGCGCCGCTCCGCGATCGCTTCGTGATGCGCGAGCACCTCGATTTCTATTCTGAGGACGATCTGGCTGAGATCGTGCGTCGGTCGGCCGTGAAGCTGTCGATGCCGATGGACGACGCCACGGCCGATGAAGTCGCCCGGCGGAGTCGGGGCACGCCGCGACTGGCCAACAACCGTCTCCGCTGGATCCGCGACTTCTCCACCAGTCGGGCGGAGAGCCGCATCGACGTGGAGATTGCCCGCACGGCGCTCGAGATGCAGGGGATCGACGAACTCGGGCTGGACGGTTTTGATCGCCGCTACCTGGAGACGATCCAGCGGGTTTTTGCCGGCGGGCCGGTCGGCATCGAGGCCATCGCCCACACGATGAGTTCGGCACCTGACACCCTGGAAGACGATGTTGAGCCTTTTCTGCTGCGGTGCGAACTGGTGGTCCGCACCCCCCGCGGCCGGCGGCTCACATCGAAGGGCGAGGAGCATCTGGGGGCCATGCCAAAGATCGGCCCGCAGGGGCGGCTGTTTTAGGTCGTCGGTTTGCCGGGTTTGGTCCGCTTTTCCGCGGCGATTGACCGGGAGGAGCGTCATTGGGTAGAGTACGCGGCTCCACCATTTAGACCCTCAGGTCCCTGCTCAGGTAGTTCCATGGCCGTTCCCAAGCGACGTCAATCGAATCAAAAGACCCGTTCACGGCGGGCACACGACTTCCTCACGCCCCGCCAACTGACGTTCTGCGCGACCTGCGGCAAGGCTGTGCCCACGCATCGTATCTGCGGTAATTGTGGCCACTACATGGGACGGGCCGTCATCAAGACGCAGGAATGATCCCTTTGTCAGCGGCGACCCCTGGAAGCACGGCGGCATCCGCAGGTGGCGCCACCGAGGCTGCGGCAAAAATGGAATCAACCGCGGCTGCGACGGGTCCGTCGGCCCTTTTGTTTCCTGGTCAGGGATCCCAGGCCGTCGGTATGCTCGGCGAGTGGTGCGAGGGGCATCCCGCAGCCGCGGAGCTTTTCTCGCGGGCCTCCGCGATTCTGGGCTACGACCTGGCCGCCGTCTGCCGCCAAGGGCCGGCCGAGAAACTCAATGCCACATCGGTCAGCCAGCCGGCGATCCTGGTGACGAGTTTGGCGGCGCTCGAGGTGCTCAAGGCCCGCGATCCCGGCCTTGTCAGCAGGGCCTCGATCACGGCTGGCCTGTCACTCGGTGAGTACACGGCCCTTGTCTTCGCGGGCGCGATCGATTTCGACAGTGCCGTTCGGCTTGTCGATATCCGGGGTCGGGCCATGCAGGAGTGTGCCGGCCAACGTGGGGCGGATGGAACGACGTCCGGTGGCATGGTCGCCGTGCTGGGAATGGAACGCGACCGCCTGGCGAGCCTCTGCAATGAGTGCCGCGGCAGCGACGTGTTGGAAGTTGCCAATGTGCTCTGTCCCGGCAACATCGTGGTGTCGGGGTCCGCCGCGGCCTGCCGCCGCCTGGAAGAGGCCGCCACGGCCGCCGGCGCGATGAAGTGCGTGCGGCTCGAGGTGGCTGGGGCGTTTCACACCGTGCTCATGCAGGAAGCCGTTGACAAACTCGCCGCCGCCCTCGCGGAAACCACCATCCGATCGCCGCGGATCCCGGTCGTCAGCAATGTTGATGCTCGACCGCATGCCGATCCCGCGGAGATTCGCAGCCTCCTGTCCCGGCAGGTCTGCGGCGTCGTGGAGTGGCATGCCTCGATGGACTATGTGTTGTCGACAGGTGTTCGCACCCTGTGTGAGGTCGGTCCCGGACGGGTTCTCCGTGGCCTGCTCAAGCGGATCGACCGCAGTGTGGTCTGCTCTGGAGTTCCCGAGTAACGTGATGCCGACCACGCCCACCGACTTGATTTCAGGCCTGTAAGGCAGACGCCTGCCGTTTTTTCTCTCATCCTTCACGAACGATCCAATTTCCGCACGGCTGGGGAGACACACCATGACCGAGAGCAGTAAGCAGCCCGCATCATCAGCCAATGCCACATCGACTTCCGGAGGGGCGGTGCCTGGCCCCGGGCCGAAGCGGCTGCAGGTTGACCTCTCCGGACAGGTGGCGCTGGTCACCGGTGCCTCGCAGGGGCTCGGCCGGGCGATCGCCGAGGCCCTCGCCGCCGCAGGGGCGTCTGTTGCCCTGGTGGCGAGGAATGCTGGAAAACTCGCCGAGGTGGCGGCGGGCATCCGCGCCGCCGGCGGCACGGCCATGGAACTGCCCTGCGATGTTTCCAAGGGCGAGGCGGTGGCTGGGGTGGTTGAGCAGGTCGTTGAAAAACTCGGCAGGCTCGACATTCTCGTCAACAACGCCGGCGTGACCCGGGATACCCTCCTGCCCCGGATGAGCGACGAGGAATGGGATGAGGTGCTCACCACCAATCTCCGCGGGCCATTTCTGTTCATGCGGGCGGCGAGCCGTCCGATGATGCAACAGCGGTACGGACGAATCATCAACGTTTCCAGCGTTTCCGGGCTGATTGGCAACCCTGGCCAGGCCAACTACTCAGCCTCCAAGGCCGGTCTCGTCGGTCTCACGCGGACTGTTTCCAAGGAGCTTGCCGGTCGAAAAGTGACGGTCAATGCTGTCGCGCCCGGGTTCATTGCCAGCGACATGACTGCGGCGCTCGGCCCTGCCCTTCTCGATGAAGTCAAGAAGCGGGTGCCCGCCAAGCGACTCGGTGAGGCGTGGGAGATCGCGGAGGCGGTGCTCTTTTTGGCAGCCCCCTCCTCTGCCTACATCACGGGCCAGGTCATCGTTGTGGACGGCGGGTTGATCGGCTGACGGCGGCCGGAGAAGGGCCGATTCCTCGGAAATCCGCGGCGAACCAGCTGGGAACGAGCCCTGGGATGGTGGTGGCGATGCCATTTGCCCGGTATGGACATTTCTGGGTGGCAGCGGTTATATCTTCCGGCAACCCCTGGAGGTCATCGCCGTCACAGGTTGCACAGGCTGTTCAGGTTAGGTGGTTTTTCGTGTTCGGTTGTCAGGAGGATCTACAAGGTGGCTTCAGTTCAAGAACGCGTGATCGATATCGTCGCTTCCCAGTTGGGTGTCAGCAAAGAACAGATCACCGCTGAGACGTCGTTTATCAACGACCTCGGAGCCGACTCGCTCGACACCGTTGAGTTGGTCATGGAACTCGAGGAAGAGTTCGAGATGAATATTCCCGACGACGCGGCTGAAAAGATTCAGACGGTCGGCCAGGCGGTCGAGTTCATTGAGAAGCATCAGGCCTGATCCCCACCTTTCATTCGGGCAGTCTGCTGCATGAAGCGACGCGTCGTGGTGACGGGGCTGGGCGTCGTCACCGCGTTAGGCAGATCGGTTGAAACCTTCTGGGATCGTCTTCTGCGCGGAGATAGCGGCGTGGGGCCGATCACGCTGTTTGATGTCTCTGCGTTCCAGGTCCAGTTTGCGGGCGAGGTGCCCTGGAATCCTGAATCGGAAAACATCGCCAGCCCGAAGGAATTGCGGCGGCTTGATCGATTCACGCAGTTCGCCATGGCGGCTGCAGCCGATGCCGTCGCCGACTCGGGCATCGACTTCTCCAAAGAAGACCCGTTCTGCTGCGGCGTGGTGATCGGTTCGGGGATTGGAGGGCTCTCGGAATTCGAGGCGCAGCATGAGCGGCTGCTCACCAAGGGCATCGACAAGGTCTCCCCGTTCACCATTCCCAAGCTGATGGCGAATTCCGGAAGCGGTCAAGTCTCCAGCATGTTTGGTGTGAAGGGCCCGAATTATACGATTGCGACCGCGTGTGCCAGTGCCACCAGCTCGATCGGCGACGCGCTTCGGGCCATTCAGTATGGCGATGCCGACATGATGATCGCCGGTGGCAGCGAAGCGGCTCTGACGCCCATGGGGCTCGCCGGATTCCAGAACATGCGCGCGTTGTCGGGCCGTGCAGATGCTCCGCAAAAGGCCAGCCGGCCGTTCGACAGAGATCGAGATGGTTTCGTGCTCGCGGAGGGGGCGGGTGTGGTCGTGCTTGAGGAATTGGAACATGCCCGTCGCCGGGGAGCCCGCATCTACGGCGAACTGATGGGCTATGGGGCCAGCGGTGATGCCGGCCATATCACGCAACCTGACGCAGAGGGCCGCGGGGCCGCGCAGGCCATGGCCATGGCGCTCGCCGATGCCGGCCTCAATGCCGACGGCGTGCAGTATGTCAACGCGCATGGCACCAGCACGCCATTGGGTGACAAAGCCGAGACGCTGGCCGTGAAGCGGGTGTTCGGAGACCATGCCAGGCGGCTGGCAATCTCCAGCACGAAGAGCCAACTGGGGCACACGCTCGGAGCCAGCGGCGGCATCGAATTGGTCGTCTGTGCCCTGACCCTGCTCCGGGGCGTGATCGCGCCCACGATCAACCTCGAGAACCCCGATCCCGACTGCGATCTCGACTACACGCCAAACGTCGCCCGTGATGCGAACGTCAACGTCGTGATGTCGAACAGCTTCGGATTCGGTGGCCATAACGCCAGCCTGGTGCTTGGCCGGCTGGCCTGATGCGAGGCACGGCCTCCTTCCGGTAGCGGTCTCGCGGATTTTTGGAGGACGGATGTCCATGTCCCCGATCCAGATGGCCTGCACCGCGATCCTGGCAGCAGCCTTTTTTGTCGTGCCGGAGGCTCTCTACGCGCAGCTTCCAGCGGACAGTGGGCAGGTCTGGAAAACCTACGACATCAGTCCGTTCGTCACGCAGGCCGGGCCCGGCAGCCAGAAGCACGTTGTCGATTGGGTGCTGCAGGAGACGGGGTCTCCGCAATGGCACGGCGATACCGTTGCTTCGCTCTCTGCGGACGCGTCGACATTGCGCTGCTTCCACACCCCCGAGATGCAGGTTCGTGTCGAGGAGGTCGTCCAGCGATTCGTGGGGGATTCCGCCACGCCGCACCGGTTTTCTGTCCGTGTGCTGGGTGTGGGCAGCCCCACCTGGCGGAACGACATGCGATCGATGCTCAGGCCGATTTCTGCAGCCACGCCTGGGGTTCAGGCCTGGATGCTGTCACGGGAGGAGGCGGCAGTGCTGGTGGCCCGGCTCCGCTCCCGCAGCGACTGCGAGGAATTGCCCACGGGAGCGGTGTTGGCAGCCAACGGCATTCCGGCGGTGCTCACCGGGGGCCGCAAGCGGGCATACGTGCAGGACGTCGCGCCGGCCGGGCCGGGGTGGCAGCCGGTGGCAGGCAGTTGTGACGAGGGAATGGCGATCGACGTTCATCCGCTCATTTCGCGAGACGGCACCGCTGTCGAGGCGGTGGTCCGTTGCCGGATCGATCAAATCGAGAGGATGGCCCCGGTCGGGACGACGCCTCCGACCGTCGATGGCCAGCGGGTGCCGATCGAAGTGCCGCAGATGTCGGCCGTACGGATCGGCGAGCGGTTCCGCTGGCCCGCCAACAGCGCGCTTCTGATCGGTCTCGGCTTGGTGCCGTGGCCGGTTCCGGGGCAGAATAAGGCAGGTTCGCCGGCGCTGTTCTCTGACGCCAAGCGAACCGATGTCGTGGTGCTGGTGGAGCCAAGGCTCACCGACACGCCATGATGCATGCTTCGGACGTCGTCCGGCATGAGACGAGATGGTATTGAAAAAGTCGTTCAACCAGTAGGAAGCATGCCATGAGTGCCGCACCAGGCCGCCGCGTCGTGATCACCGGGATGGGAGTTGTCTGTCCGCTCGGCCTCTCGCTCGAAGATCTTTGGACGGGTCTGATCGAAGGCCGTAGCGCCGTCGGATCGCTGGAATCGTTTCCCAGCGGCGGGCTGCCGCTGCACCATGCCGCCGAGGCACGAGCCTTTACCGGCGACATCGACAATTTTGGACCCCTCGATGGCGAACGAAAAAAAGCGATCCGGAAGGGGCTGAAAGTGATGTGTCGCGAGAGCCAGATGGCGGTGGCCGCTGCCCAGCGGGCGCTCCACCACAGCGGCCTGTTTGCCTCCCTGTCGCCCGCCGGTGGCGTGCAGCCGGAGCGGTTTGGTTGCGTATTTGGGTCTGACTACATGCTTACGCTGCCCGAGGATTTCACCGCCAGCGTCGCCAAATGTCGCGGGCCTGACGGGGCATTCGAATTCGATCGGTGGGCGTCCGATGGCATGCCGCAACTCACGCCCCTCTGGCTGCTGAAATACCTGCCGAACATGCCCGCCAGTCACATTGCCATCTACAACGATCTGCGGGGGCCGAGTAATTCTCTCACGCTCCGCGAGGCAAGCGGACACCTGGCGCTCGGGGAAGCCTCAATCACGATCCAACGCGGCGCCGCTGACATCATGGTCGTGGGGGCCACGGGCACTCGCGTTCATCCCATGAAGACCGTGCATGCCCTGCAGAGCGAGCAGGTGGCGCTCGAGGATGCCGCAGGCAACGCCACCGCCATTGCCGATCCGACCCGCTGGAGCCGTCCGTTCGACCGCTTGCGGATGGGGATGGTGCTGGGTGAAGGAGCGGCGGTGCTCATCCTCGAGGAGTTGGAGCATGCCAGGGCACGGGGTGCGGAGATCCATGGCGAAGTTCTCGGGCACGCGGCTCGGAATGCGGGATTATCGGGAGGCGTCGGCCTCAAGCAGAGGGCGTTGACGCTGTCCATGCAGCGGGCCCTCTCGATGGCCAGCATCAAGGCCCCAGATCTCTCGCACATACATGCCCACGGCGCGAGCACGGTGGTGGGGGATCGCGAGGAGGCCGCGGCGATCCACGAGGTTCTCGGGCCGGCCGCCGCCACGATTCCGACGGTGGCGGCCAAGAGCCACTTTGGCAATCTCGGGGGGGGCAGTGGGCTGGTCGAATGCATTGCCAGCCTGTTGGCAATTCGGCAGGGCGAACTCTTCCCCTTGCTCAATTTCGAGGAGCCCGACCCGGACTGTCAGATTCGGCCGGCTCGCCGTGGTGATCCGTCGGGAAACGTCTTTATTTCGTCGGCGGTAACCCCGCAGGGGCAGGCCGGATCGGTCGTGATCAGAGGCCTGGCTCCTTGACAGTTTTCCGCATGTGCCGTAACTTTCACGGGTTGCGTCACGTCTTCAGAGGCTGCTGGTATCGCGGATTCTTTTCCAAACACCATCGGGTGTTTCGGCGCCCATGTCCCATGGCGTCGGCTTTGCCGGCAGTGCTGCAACTGCCAGGCGGCTGGCAGTGCCATCTCTGGACATGACGGTGAATTGCCGGGCCGCAGGCCAGGCTGAAGTTGGAGTGGTCCATCTCCTGATTATTGAGGAGGGATCGTCTGACTGAAGCACTGGGTCGAAAGGTTCGTCAATACGCCCTGACCGCATCGCAAGACAGTCGCCCGAGCGTTTGTTTGAGAAATCCATGAAGCCAGAAGAAATCCTGCGAATCGTCGATGCCATCCATCGCGATAAAAACATCGACAAAGAGGTCGTCTTCCAGGCGATCGAAGCGGCGCTCGTCACCGCTCTCTCCAGGCAATATGGTGAGACTGCTCAGATCACGATTGCCATCGACCGCGTCAACGGTCGGCTTACCGGCACCCACGACGGTGCTGAGATCGATACGGCCGAACTCTCGGGACGGATCGGGGCGCAGACCGCCAAGCAGGTGATCATCCAGAAGATTCGCGAAGCAGAGCGGGATGCCATTCACGACGAGTTCGAGGAACAGGTCGGCCAGATGGTTTCTGGGATGGTGACGCGGGTCGAAGGTGCGACCGCTTCGGTGTCTCTGGGGGCTACCGAGGCGATCCTGCCGCGAAGCGAGCAGATCCCTGGCGAGAGTTATCATGCCAACGAGCGGATCCGGGCGACGATTTTCGAAGTCAGGAAGGTTGGCAGCCGCGTCAAGATCATCCTCTCACGAATCCGTCCTCAGTTGGTGCAGCGGCTGTTTGAGCAGGAGATCCCCGAGATCGCCGATGGCGTGATCGAAATCAGAGCGATTTCCCGCGAACCCGGCTATCGCAGCAAGGTGGCGGTGATCAGTTCGGACAACCGCATTGACTGCGTCGGCGCATGCGTGGGCGTGCGGGGCAACAGAATCAAGAATATCGTCGAAGAACTCGGTGGCGAGCGGATCGACATCGTGCGCTGGAGCGAGGACCTGCAGGTTCTTGTGCCCAATGCCCTGCAGCCGGCCGAAGTTGACGAGGTGATTCTCTGTCAGATGCTCGGTCGCGGGATTGTGCTTGTGCGGGAGGATCAATTGTCGCTGGCCATCGGCCGTCGCGGTCAGAATGTCCGGCTCGCAAGTAAACTCTGCGGCTGGGACATCGAGATCATGACCCGCGAGGAACTCGACCAGCAGATCGAGCGAGCCGTGACCGGCTTTTCGTCGATCGAGGGGCTGGATGAATCGGTGGCCGAACGGCTGGTGGGTGAGGGCTTCCTCTCCTACGACGATCTGTCGGTGATTGAGCCCGACGATCTCATGGAGATGGGTGGTCTCTCTGCTGAGGCGGTTGACGCCATCGTTGCCGAGGCTGAAAAGCGTGCTTCGATGGCAGAGGTGGCAGCTGCCGACGAGCGACGCAAGCAGCGCGAGCAAGACAGGGTGGCAAAGGCGACGGCGGATGCGGATGCTGCCGAGGCGGCGCTGGCGACAGATGCCACAGCTGCGGAGGCGGTGCCGCCGGCTGAATCGTGATCGGCGGTGGTGCGGTTCGAGGATTCGGGCTGGTGTCGGAATTGGATCTGAGGGCTGGTGGCCGGGATACTCCGGCGCGGAGGCGTTTGCGTGGCGGTTCGCATCTACACACTCTCGAAAGAATTGAAGATCGACAGCAAAGAGCTTGTCGACCTGTGCACCCGCGCGGGCATTCAAGACAAGGGCTCGGCGCTGGCGAGCATGTCCGACGAGGAAGTTGCCAAGCTCAAGGAATTCATCGCCGGGAAGTCGCGGCCGCCTGAGCGGCCCGCTGCCGCTGCAGCCCCCGCCGGCCCGGCGTCGACGCCCGCTGCACCCAAGCCAGCGACACCGGTTGCCCCCGTTGCTCCAAGAACATTGGGCACAGCGGGCACATCCGGAACGCTCAAGCGAGAAGACTACATCGCCCCAGGCGGGGTCGCCGCACGCGGCAAGCCCCAGGAGATCCAGCCCTCAAAGCCGGCCGCAGAGCTGCGGCCGCGGCCAGCCGGACTGAGACCAGCGGGAGACGGAAGCAAGCCGGTGCCAAGGCCGGCGTTCAAACTTCCGCCTCTGCCAGCGGCCGGCCGAACGCCCCCGCCCCGTGTGTCGCAGGAGCCGGTGGCGCAGAAGCCAGACGTGAAGCTGCCGCTCGACGCGATTCGCAGTGCGAAGGCCGGTGGAGCGAAGCCGTTGGCGGAGCACATGCGGAAGCACGAGCAGCGGCAGGCGGAGACGCCGCGTCCGCGGCCGGGTGGCGGTCTTGGGCTGCGGGGTGGCATGGCTGGTGGCGCCGGGACCGCACCGCCGCCCTCGACGGAGCCAGGTGGCCGTCCGCGTCGGACTGTGGTGCCTAGGCCTCATTCAGGGAAGGCCGACGATCTGCTGGGCGGCCGTGAACAACGCCAACTCAATCGCAAGCGAGTCTCGGAGCCCCGCGGCGACGACGAGGATGGGATGGGGCGACGGCGGCGGGGATCGCGGCCGCGGCGCGGGTCGACGGTGTCAACTGCGGCTCCCCGGAAGACGAATGCCACCATTCAGGTGCCCTGCAACGTCCGTGCCTTCTCTGAGGCGATCGGCCTGCCGGCGAGCGAAGTTCTCAAAAAGCTCCTGGCTTTCGGCATGTCGACGATGCCGAGCATGGCGTCGATGCTTGATCGTGATACGGTCGAATTGCTGGCAGCCGAACTCGGCGTGCAGCTCGACATCAAGACGGCAGAGGATCTTGAGAAGGAACTCCTGGCCGGATTCGACGCAACGGACGAGGATCCCACCCTGCGTGTGTCACGGGCCCCAGTGGTGACGTTCTTGGGGCACGTCGACCATGGCAAGACGTCGCTGCTCGACCGCATTCTGGGCATCAATGTTGCCTCTCGTGAGAGCGGCGGCATCACGCAGCACATGCGGGCCTACACCGTGCAGCGAAACGGCCATCCGATCACGTTCGTCGACACGCCGGGCCACGAGGCATTTACGCAGATGCGGGCCCGCGGGGCCAACGTCACCGACTGTGCCGTCATCGTGGTGGCTGCCGACGACGGCGTGATGCCGCAGACGGAGGAGGCGATCAGCCACGCACGGGCTGCCAACGTGCCGATCGTCGTGTGCATCAACAAGATCGACCTCCCGGGCGCCGACGTGGACCGGATCTATCAGCAACTCGCGGCCAATGAACTGCTGCCGACCGAGTGGGGTGGCGAGACGGAGGTGGTGAAGACCAGCGCCGTCACTGGTGCCGGCATGGACGAACTGCTCGACATGCTGCTCACCATCGCCGAACTGCACGATCTGCGGGCAAACTCCGACCGCTCCGCCGCCGGCGTCTGTCTCGATGCCTCGATTCACGAGGGACGTGGCGTGGTGGCCTGCCTGCTCGTGCAGAAGGGCACCCTCAAGGTCGGCGATGCCATCGTCTGCGGCGAGTCGAGCGGCCATGTCAAGGCGATGCACGACACGCTGTTGCGTCGGAAGATTGCTGAAGCCGGGCCATCGGTGCCGGTGTTTGTCAGTGGGCTCGATGTGGCACCAGGCCCTGGTGATCGTTTCCAGGTGGTCGATTCCATTGCGATGGCTCGGGAAGTGGCCGTCAAGAGGACGAGCATCAGCCGTCACAGCACGCTCGTCAGCGCACCGGTGCATGTGACGTTTGAGAACCTGCTCGATCGTCTGGGCACCCAGAAGACGCCCACGCTGAACCTCATCCTTCGGGCCGATGTTCGCGGATCGATCGAAGCAATCCTCAAGGAACTCCAGAAGCTCGATCATCCGGAGGTGAAGATCCGGGTGCTTCAGGCGACGGTGGGCGGCGTGACCGAGGCCGATGTGCAGCTCGCCGACGCTTCTGACGCCGTGATCATCGGATTCAACGTGGTGCCGGACGAGCGAGCCCGCTCCCTTGCCGAGGATCTCGGCGTGCAGGTGCGGCGTTACGAAATCATCTACCAGGTGACCGACGACCTGCGCAAGGCCCTCGAGGGCATGCTGGCACCGGAGAAGCGGGAGGCAA
>CANFQO010000090.1 GCA_947449135.1 Planctomycetaceae bacterium
CCGGGCCTGGCGCAGTGAGTTCATGTGCCGTGCTGAATCCGTGAGGGGCGGCCCGTGCCCTGAGAGCCGGCGTTGCTGACAAGCGCAGGCAGGATGCCGGAGCGCAGTCAGCATCGAGTGAGCGAAGGCCAGGATGGCCGTAGCGAACGTCCGGCGACAGGGCACGGCCAGCCCCGAACCGTCGCCAACTCACCACCGCGTGCCACCGCGTGCCACCGCGTGCCACCGCGTGCCACCGCGTGCCACCGCGAAACCCGCATGCCCGAAGCGAATGTCCGGCGACGGGGCACGGCCAGCCCCGAACCATCGCCCATGCAACCGGTGGAACCGTTGCACGTTGCCTCTCTAACGGTTTCCGCAACCGCTGGGCCATCCAGTGCCGATCCTCCCTGATGAGCGATCGAGCGATTTACGGAGCATTCCATGCGACTGCGAGGCGGTTCCCCCGGTTGGTTCGGCCACGGCCTGCGGTTCGCGTGCGCTCTTGTCGTCGGCCTCGCCGCCCAATCGGCGTTGGCCGATGGCCCGCGTTGGTTCTCTGGCCCACGGTCCGCCGCTTCGACGGGCACCCCTCAAAAACAGGCCCCCTACCAGCCCGGTGCGTCGCCGTATGTAGCGGGAATCAAGCAGCGGCCGAGGTATTTTGTGCCCCCGACCAATCCGCGAACCCCCACCTGGAAGATGTACGGCACGCCGCCGGGGGTCGTCCCGGGCGACTGGCCCAGCTACGCTCCACTTGGATTCGGTGGGTATCGCTTTCCCGCCGTCGGTTCGCAGGCATATCGCTAAGCGGCTGACGGATGGTGGCGGCCCGTCCGCACTGCCCCCGGCTCTCCTGATCGCCGGCGGGAGCGCGGTCCGCCGATCCGGGAGCCGTCGCACGTGTCCGATCTGCTCGCCGTGACCGACGCGGGCCTCTATTGCAGCCAGGGCGATTTCTACATCGATCCCTGGCGACGGGTGCCCCGCGCCATCATCACGCATGCGCATGCCGACCATGCCCGCTCGGGCTGTGGCCGCTATCTCTGCGCGTCCCCCGGCACGCTCGTGCTCCGCAGCCGCGTCGGCAGCTCCGCACCGATCGACAGCCTGCGGCACGGAGAGACGCTGTCGATCAACGGCGTCGAGGTGTCGCTTCATCCGGCAGGGCACGTGCTCGGCTCGGCGCAGGTCCGCCTGTCGCACGCTGGAACGACCTGGGTGGTGACGGGCGACTACAAGCTCGAAGCTGACCCAACCTGCGCGCCGTTCGAGCCGGTGGAATGCGACGTGTTCGTCACCGAGTCGACCTTTGGCCTACCCGTCTACCGCTGGCAAGATCCGGCGGCCGTCGCCACGGAGATCAACGACTGGTGGCGGGCCAACCGCGATGCCGGCCGCACGAGCGTGCTGTTGGCCTATGCCCTTGGCAAGGCGCAGCGGCTGGCGGCGGCGGTCGATCCATCCATCGGACCGATCATCGGCCACGGTGCCGTCATGAAGATGGTGGATGCCTACCGGGCCAGCGGCGTGCGGCTGCCACCAATCGATCGGGTGCCGCCCCGCGCACGAAAGATGGGCGGAGGCCGGGCACTCGTGATCGCGCCACCGAGCGTGGCCGGCAGCCGCTGGCTGGGCCTCTTCGGAGAGACGAGCGTGGCGATGGCGTCGGGATGGATGTCGCTCCGCGGTGTGCGACGCCGGCGCGGCTTCGACAAGGGCTTCGTCGTCTCTGACCATGCCGACTTCCCCGGCCTGCTGACCGCCATCGCCGCCTCACGGGCCCGCCGCGTGCTCGTCACGCATGGATTCACCGACACGCTGACGCGACTGTTGCAGGAGCGCGGCGTCGATGCCGCGGTCCTGCCGACGCGGTTCACCGGCGAAGCGGCACCCGATGCCGCGGTGGCCGAGCGCGACGACGACACGCAAGACGACACGACTGACATGTCGGAGGAGGCTCCGGTATGAAACGCTTCACCGACCTCTACTGGCGGCTCGATGCCACCAGCAGCACGAACGAGAAGGTGGATTCGCTCCGCGAGTATTTCGCGGCGGCCCGACCCGAGGATGCGGCCTGTGCCATCCGCGTGCTGTCGGGCGGCAGGCAGTTGCGGGCCGTATCAACCACGCTGCTGCGGCAGTGGGCGGCAGAGGCCGCTGGGATTCCGCTCTGGCTGGTGGAGGAGTGTTATGCCCATGTGGGCGATCTGGCGGAGACGTTGGCGCTGGTGCTGCCACATCCCGGTCCCGACGCAGCCACGACGGGCGTCGGAATGGGCCTGGCCGAATGCATGCGGACCACGATCGAGGATCTGCGCGGGGCGAGCGACCAGCAGAAACGTCTGGTCGTGGAGCGTGTCTGGCAGCTGCTCGCCCCCCGCGAGCGGATCGTCTGGCACAAGCTGCTCACCGGCGGCTGTCGTGTGGGCGTGTCGCAGACGCTCGTAGCCCGGGCGCTCGCGGAGGTGGCCGGCGTCGATCCGGCTGTGATGGCCCATCGGCTTATGGGAACAGGCGTCACCGACGCTGAATCGTACGCACAGGCGATGTCCAGCGAGCCGACCGCGGACGACGCCCGCCGACCGTATCCGTTTTTCCTCGCCTCGGCGATTGAATGCGAACCGAGTGATTTGGGGCCCACAAGCGATTGGATCGCGGAGTGGAAGTGGGACGGCATGCGAGCCCAGCTCGTGCGGCGCGGCGCTGACGCCACGCTTTGGAGCCGGGGCGAGGAACTTGTCAACGGGGCGTTTCCGGAGGTTATCGCGGCTGCCGCAGCGATCCCAGACGGGACGGTACTCGACGGGGAACTCCTGGCCGTGCGTGGGAATAAGCTGCTCGGATTCGCCGCCGTCTCGAAGCGGTCCGGTCGCCGCAGCGTGCCGCGGAAGCTGCTCGAAGAAGTCCCCTGCATCTTTGTGGCCTACGATCTGCTCGAAGACGACGGCGCCGACATCCGAGGCCTGCCGCTGGTTGAACGACGATTGCGACTCGAATCGCTCGTGCCTCTGCCCTGCACCGCCGGCGCGGAGCCGGCCGCGAGCGAGGCTGTCGGCGTTCCCTTCGAAACCGCCGCCAGCCCCCAGCCACGTCTGCTGCACTCGCCGTGTGTCGTTGGCAATGCCTGGGATGCGCTCGCCGCCGCACGGGCCACGTCGCGGGGGCGGGGCGTGGAGGGCATCATGCTCAAACGGCGGAGCAGTGTGTACGGCGTGGGCCGCGTCCGCGGCGATTGGTGGAAGTGGAAAATCGAGCCGCTGGAAATCGACGTCGTGCTGCTCTATGCGCAGGCCGGACACGGCAGACGCGCCGGCCTGCACAGCGACTACACACTCGGTGTCTGGCATGACGGGCGGCTCGTGCCGGTCGCCAAGGCCTATTCGGGACTGGCAGATGCGGAGATCGTGGAGCTCGACCGGATCGTGCGGGCGACGACGCTCGACAAGCACGGTCCGGTGCGAGTGGTGCAGCCGACGCAGGTCTTCCAACTGGCGTTCGAAGGCATCTCGCATTCGACGCGACACAAGTCGGGCGTGGCAGTGCGGTTTCCGCGGATCGTGCGGTGGCGGCGTGACAAGACGCCCTCCGAGGCAGGCACGCTCGCCGACCTCGTGCAATTGATCGACGCGGGGACGATCGATGCCTCACCGCAGCCGGAGATGACGCCATGACACCGCGGCTGGCACGCAGCCAACCACGAAGCACTGTTCGGCGCCCTGCCGTCAGCGGATCGGCGAGAACAGGCTGCCGCGGCGTCAATGGGCCAGCCGCCTGGTTGGCGTCGCGTGGCTGGAAGCCGTTTCCCTTTCAACGCGAGGTGTGGCGGCTGATGGGCGGCGGCACAAGCGGCCTCCTGCATGCGCCCACCGGCACCGGTAAAACGCTCGCCGCCTGGCTGGGAGCACTTGGCCGCGCACGTTCGCTCGGCTCGCGCACGGGGCTGCGGGTGGTGTGGCTGACGCCGCTCAAGGCCCTGGCCGCCGACACCGTGCGGGCGTTGGAAGAACCGCTGGCGGCACTCTCCCCGGGTTGGCTGCCCGGGCAGTGGGATGTGGCCGTCCGCACCGGCGATACGTCGGCCGCCGACCGGCGGCGTCTGCGCGGCCGGCCGCCCGCAGCGCTGGTGACCACGCCTGAGACCCTCTCGATCATGCTGTCGCTGGACGATGCCCACGAGGCCTTTGCCGGCCTCGAAACGATCATCGTTGATGAGTGGCACGAACTGCTTTCGACCAAGCGCGGCGTGCAGACGGAACTGGCACTGGCACGTCTGCGGACCCTTGCCCCCAATGTCATCACCTGGGGGCTCTCCGCCACACTCGCGAATCTCGACGAGGCGGTCGCGGCGCTCGTCGGCCCGTCGCGAGCGGCCTCCGCAGAGCTCGTTCAGGCCAAGGTGCCCCGACGGCTTGCGATCGAAACGCTCATTCCAAAACCGATGGAGCGATTTCCGTGGGCCGGCCACATGGGCATGCGGCTGCTGCCACAGGTGATCGAGCAGATCGAGGCCGCGTCCACATCGCTGGTGTTCACGAACACCCGGTCCCAGGCAGAACGCTGGTTCGAGGCGATCGGCACCGCCCGGCCCGACTGGAAACCGGTGATCGCGTTGCACCATGGCTCGGTCGATCGCGAACAGCGTGCGGCGGCAGAGGACGGCCTCCGCCGCGGCCGGCTCAAGTGTGTCGTGGCGACGTCGAGCCTCGATCTCGGCGTCGACTTCGGTCCGGTGGACCAGGTCTTCCAGATCGGCAGCCCCAAGGGCATCGCCCGGTTGCTGCAGCGGGCCGGCCGCAGCGGCCATGCGCCCGGTGCGACGGGCCGGCTTGTCTGCGTGCCGACCCACGCGCTCGAGTTGATCGAATGCGCGGCGGCCAGGCAGTCGGTCATCGCCGGAGTCGTGGAAGCCCGCCGGCCGCTCACTGGCGCGCTCGACTGCCTGGCGCAGCACCTTGTCACCGTCGCCTGCAGCGGTGGCTTCCGTGCGGACGAACTCCGCGCCGAGGTCTCCGACACGCTGGCCTTCGCGGGGCTCGACGATGTCTCGTGGCGGTGGGCGATGGACTTTGCAGCACGAGGCGGACCGGCTCTGGCCGCCTATCCGAATTTCGCGCGGATCACGGAACGCTTCGGCCGCTGGTATGTCGCCAGCAGGGCGATCGCACGGCTGCATCGCATGGCGATCGGCACGATCGCCAGCGACGCCACCGTGGAGGTGAAGTGGCTCCGAGGCGGCCGCCTTGGCACCGTCGAAGAGTCGTTCATGTCGCGACTGAATCCCGGGGATCGATTCCTGTTCGCCGGCCGGCCCCTCACGCTCTTTCAGTTCGACGGCCTCACCGCCTGGGTCAAGCGGGCCCGCGGCGGAGCAACCCTCCAGGTGCCACGCTGGAATGGCGGACGCATGCCGCTCTCCACGCTGCTCTCAAAGGCGGTGCTCGACCTCATGCAGTCGGTCGCGGGGCGACTGACTCCACCACGAGCGAAGGCTGCGCCGGGCATGCTGCCGGAGGTGAGGGCCGTGCTGCCGCTCCTCCAGACACAGGCACGGTGGAGCCGGCTGCCCGATGAGTGTCTGCTCATCGAGAGGGTGCAATGCCGCGACGGCCACCATGCCTTCCTGTTTCCTTTTGCCGGCAGGCTCGTCCACGAAGGACTGGCGGCGCTTGTCGCCTGGCGAATGGCCCAGCGAAAGCCGAGCACATTCACGATGGCCGCCACCGACTGGGGGTTCGAACTGGCGGGTCGGGAGCCTTTCTTCACCCAGGAACTGGAATGGCGACAGGTGCTCTCCCCGGCCAATCTGCTCGAAGATCTGTTGGCCTGCCTCAATGGCACGGAGATGGCGCGACGGCATTTTCGCGAGATCGCCCGCGTGGCCGGGCTCGTGGCGGGCGGCCGGCGAACCAACCGGCAGACACAGTCCTCGGCCGGGCTGATCTTCGACGTGCTTTCCGAGCATGACGCGGACAACATGCTGCTCGCACAGACCCGGCGGGAGGTACTTGAGCAGCAGTTCGAGTTCGGCCGCCTCCGTGCGGCAGTTGAAGCGATTGCCGACCAGGAAATCCGGATCGTCGAGACGCACAGGCTCTCGCCGCTGGCCTTCCCGATCTGGGCCGAGCAGGTGCAATCGCGGCTGACCACACAGGGCTGGCTCGAACGCATCACCGAGATGGCCCGCGAACTTGAACAGGCTGCGGGAGCAACGCAGGCATGACGACTGAAGCGATGGGCGTGCGGATTGCATGCGCCCAGAGTGGTGGTGCTCCTCACCGTGCCGCCACCGTCGACACGCCTCTCCCCGACATCCTCTTACTGCCGGGACGGGCGGCACTGTTGCCTGCGTCTCGTACGCTGCTCGTGGCCGATCTCCACCTCGGCAAGGCGGCGACGTTCCGTCGGGCGGGGATCCCCGTGCCCGAGGGCTCGGCGCAGCGAGACCTCGCGCGGGTCGCGGAACTGGTGCGCGGCTACGAGGTGCGACGGCTCATCGTGCTCGGCGATCTCTTTCATGCCAAGAGTGGCTGTACGCCGCAGGTCTTCGCCGAATTTGCGTCGCTGCGATCCCAGATCGCCACGACGGCCGTGGTGCTCGTGATGGGCAACCACGACCATGCGGTCGGTCGGCTGCCTGATTCGCTCGGGCTCGACGCCTGCGTGCCCTGCCTCGATGAGCCACCGTTTCACTTCGTGCATGAGCCTGCAACGGGAGTCGAGTCCTCCGCCCGAGACCTCTTCACGGTCGCTGGTCACCTGCACCCAACCATCGCTCTTCGCAGCCCGAGCGGTGATCGGCTTGCCGATCGCTGCTTCGTGGCCGAGCCCACGGTCTTGGTACTGCCCGCCTTCGGCTCGTTCACTGGCGGTCACCGCATCGAGCCCAAAGAGGAAATGCGGTTCTGGATCGCGAGAGACGACGGCGTGGCCGACGTCACGCGACTGGTGCGTGCCACGGGTTAACCAGCCATCTCCCGGAAGGCGAGGTGCAGCCGTTCGAGCAGGTCACGGGCCGTCATCGAGACCTCGCCGAGCGCCTCTGCGGCGAGGTCGCCCGCGCGGCCATGCACCCACGTCGCCAGCCGGGCCGCGTCGAACGGGAGCAGCCGTTGGGCCACGAGCGCGGCGGTGACGCCGGTGAGCACATCTCCAGTGCCGGCCGTGGCCATGCCGGGATTGCCTGTATCGTTGGTTGCCCGCTGCGTGCTATCGACGATCAATGTCGCCGGTCCCTTGAGCACGATCACCGCGTCGATCGATGCGGCCAACGTGGCTGTCTCCCGTTCGAGCCGCCCGCGGTCGCGGTCCTGGCTGGACGTGGGATCAGCTCCGAGCAACCGTCGCATCTCACCGGCATGCGGCGTGAGAATACGCGGTCCGGCATGGCGGGCCAGCGTACCGCGGTCAATGCGGGCGAGCGACCAGAGAGCATCGGCGTCAAAGATGGCGGGATGCGGAAGGTGATGCCAGAGGTGCGACACGATCTGGACGACGGCGTCGGAGCGGCCGAGCCCCGGGCCGACGGCCACCGCGTCCGCCCGCTCCGTGCGGGACTCGATCGCCTCAATCGCGTCGGTGGCGAACGTACCGTCGACCCGCCCAGGGAGTCCGCGAACCATGATGCAGGGGTCGAAGCAGGCAGCGATCGCCACGATTTGCTCCGGCACGAGCGTTTCGACGACCCCGGCACCGCTCCTGAGCGCCGCCATGGCCGCGAGTGCCGGTGCTCCCGCCATGCCGGTGGCACCGCCGACCACCACCACCCGTCCGTAGTCGTATTTGCTCGTGTCGCGTTGTCGGCTGGGCAGCCGCGGCAGGTCGGTTGGGGGCATCGCTGGCGAGTTCCGATGGATGGCGGGTGGCCGGGTGCCGCTGGCGGCTTATCAGCCCCCCGGGCAGGGAGCAGCGGGGTGAATTCTCTGGGGCCCGACTGATTACCTTGACTGAAACGTCCGAAAGGGGCTACCTTCGCCGGCACTCGACAGGATAGCTTGGATGACAAGGAGATGGGTGCCCCCTCATGAGTGACGCTGAAAAACCGGGTGATCTGTTTAACGTGAAGAAGGTTCGCCGCTTGATCGAGCTCATGAAGGAGCACGACCTGTCGGAGATCGACCTGAAACAGGCGGACCATCGCGTGCGGATCAGGCGGGGTGGCGAAGTCATCACCACAACGGCGGCGCCCGTGGCCAGGGCAGCCGCCACTCCCTCGGCAGCCGAGGCCCCTGCCCGACAATCTGCCGAAGACTCGCGGATGCTCATCATCAAGAGCCCGATGGTGGGAACCTTCTACAAGGCTTCCGGACCGGATGCAGCGCCGTTTGCAAAGGTCGGCGACCGAATCGGCCCAGAAAAGACGGTCTGTATTGTCGAGGCCATGAAGGTCTTCAATGAGATCCCCGCCGGCGTCTCCGGCCAAATCGTGGCGATCCTCGTGGAAAACGGAGCGCCGGTCGAATTCGGCCAGCCGCTCATCAAGGTGGATCCGGGGGCGTGAACCTGCCCTGCGTGTGGTGATCGCGAGGCCTGCCTTGCGACCCGTTCCTTTCGTCACTGGCCTGAGTTTCTGGCGGGACCCACTATGTTCAAACGGATTCTGATAGCCAATCGAGGTGAGATCGCCCTGCGTGTCATCCGCGCCTGCCGTGAACTGGGCGTCGAGACTGTGGCCATTTTCAGCGAGGCCGACCGCGGGGCTCCCTATCTGGAGCTGGCCGATGAGGCGATCTGCGTCGGGCCGGCCCGGGCGGCCGACAGCTACCTGCGGATCGACCGGGTCATCAGCGCGGCCGAGATCGGCAACGTGCAGGCGATTCATCCCGGCTACGGATTCCTCTCGGAGAACTCCCACTTCGCGGAGGTCTGCCGATCCTGCGACATCGGCTTCATCGGGCCGACACCCGAGGCAATGGAGCGGGTGGGCGACAAGAATTCAGCTCGGGCATTGGCCCGTGAGGCTGGAGTGCCGACGGTGCCAGGCAGCGATGGGCTGGTGTCGAGTGAACAGGAGGCAGTGCGGGTCGCGAAGGATGTCGGATACCCCGTCCTGCTCAAGGCCACTGCCGGCGGTGGTGGCAAGGGCATGCGTGTCGCGGCGAATGAACTGGCTCTGGCAAGTGCTTGGCAGCAGGCATCGGCTGAGGCGCAGGCTGCGTTCGGGAATCCCGGCATCTACATCGAGCGGTACGTGGAGCGGCCTCGCCATGTCGAGATCCAGATTCTGGGCGACAAGCATGGCAACATCGTGCATCTCTGGGAACGCGATTGCTCGACGCAGCGGAGGCACCAGAAGCTGATCGAGGAAAGCCCCTCGCCGCGACTGCCCGAAGAGACCCGCAAGAAGATGTGCGACGCCGCGGTCCGCCTGGCAAAGGCCGCCGGCTACTACTCCGCCGGCACGGTCGAGTTCATCGTCGACCAGCAAGACAACTTTTATTTCATCGAGGTCAACGCGCGGATCCAGGTGGAACACCCGGTGAGCGAGATGGTGACCGGCATCGATCTCGTGAAGGCGCAGATCCGGGTTGCGGCCGGTGAAAAGCTCGGACTGACGCAGAAGGACATCGTGCCGCGGGGCCATGCAATCGAGTGCCGGATCAACGCCGAGGACCCCGCCCACAACTTCCGTCCCTGCCCGGGGCGGATCGAGCGGATCATCGCTCCCGGCGGCTTCGGCGTGCGGTTTGATTCCCATGCGACGGCCGGCTACACCGTGCCACCGCATTATGATTCGCTCGTCGGCAAACTGATCGTGCACCAGCCGACGCGGCAGGAGGCGATCCAGACGATGATCCGGGCGCTCAAGGAACTGCGGGTCGAGGGAATCAAGACTACAGTGCCGCTCCATCTGGAAGTGCTGGCCAACACGGCCTTCCATGCGTCGCAGGTCGACACGACGTTCGTGGAGCGGATGCTGGCCGGATGAGCCAGCGTGACCGGCTCTGGGCAACCCCGAGCCGGAGTCCCTGCAGATGCCACGAGTGCCCCCCTTTCAGACGAACATGACCGTTTTCCATCACGCCGCCAGGTTGTTTGCTATCAGGAGAGAGCCATGAGTGAGTCGTTGTCGCGTCCGCCGAAGGCAGATCATCAGTTCCGCCGAGTGGCTATTCTCTTTGCAGGCGGTCCGGCGCCCGGTGCCAATGCGGTGATCTCCACGGCGGCTACGTCGTTCATGCGGAGCGGCACCGAGGTGATCGGGATGAAGCACGGCTACTCGTCGCTGGCCGACTTCTCGGCCGACAAGCCGCTCGTGCAGGGCCGCGACTACGTGGTGGTGACTCCGGAATTCCTGAAGCGGACCCGCTCCGGACAGGGGATCATGCTTGGCACCGCGAGGACGAATCCGGGCAAGCACATCTCATCGCCCGCCCACTTTGACGACGCCCAGCGGGTCGCCCCCCTGAAGAACGTTTACGAAGGTCTGATATCGCTGGGGGTCGAGGCACTGATTTCGATCGGCGGCGACGACACGCTCAAGACGGCCAACAAATTCAAGATGTACCAGGACCGGCTCCCCGCCGGCAGCAAGCGGATCCCAGTCGTGCATCTGCCGAAGACGATCGACAACGACTACATGGGAATCGACTTCACTTTCGGTTACTTCACGGCGGTCGATACGCTCGGCGGTGAGATCCGCAACCTGCTGTACGACGCGGATGCGGGTCGCTGCTACTACCTCTGCGAGACGATGGGCCGCAGCGCCGGCTGGCTCTCGTATGGGGCGGCGATCTCGGGCGAGGCCAGCCTGGTGATCAGCGTCGAGGACATCCACGGCAAGTACCGGGGCGAGGAGACCGTCACCGACGCCTCCGGCCAGACGAAGATCAAGCCGGTGATGAACACCGAGGAGGTCGTGGGCCGGATCGTGAAGACGATGCGGGTTCGCGAGGAGGAGGAGGGCAAGCAATATGGCGTGATCGTGCTTGCCGAGGGGCTGGCGGAATATCTGCCGAGCAAGCAACTGGAGGGCATTCCTCGCGACGAGCACGGCCACATTTCGATCGCCCAGGTTCAATTGGGGCGAATGTTCTCCAAGCTGGTCGCCGACGAATTCAAACGGCAGACGGGACGCTCTCGGAAGGTCGTCGGCCTGCAGTTGGGCTACGAGGCCCGCTGTGCCAAGCCGCACGCCTTCGACGTGATGCTCGGCAGCCAGTTGGGCGTGGGAGCCTACCGGGCGTTGGCCGAGCGGGGGCTCAACGGCGTGATGGTGAGCGTGTCCGGGCAGCTCGACCTGAACTACGTGCCGTTCGAGGAGCTGGTCGATCCAAACACACTCGTCACGGTCGTTCGCTACGTCGAACGTGGCAGCGACTTCCACCGCCTGGCCCGCTTCCTCGAGACCTACGTCAACGAGTAGGGTGCGCGACGAGTCACCGGCTCTTCGCGACGCGCCGCCGGGGACGGCAATTTTTTGACGTGTCCGGTAGTTACGTGCGGCCGCTGCGTGCTGAAACCAGCCCGCCGGCTGCGGCATGCTCGTCGCCGGCGGATTCTGCTACGGGAGGCTCTTGGACGAATCGAGCATCGCTCGTGAGTCGCAGAATTCACCGGCTCCTGCGCGTGCCTCCGACCGGCGGGCTTCGCGAAAAAC
>CANFQO010000091.1 GCA_947449135.1 Planctomycetaceae bacterium
CGCCGTGCCCGCCAGCGCCGTCATCGCCGTCGGATAGCGGCCTTCGTTCGCTGCCCAACTGCCGCGACGCGACTGTTTGCGGGCCAGCCAGTCGAGCCCCTTCGAAATGACGAGATCGACCTTGTCCTCGGACGGCGCGGCCACCAACTCGCAACGTGGTGCAGTGGCAACGGCCAGCGTTGCAATGCAGATGGCGAGCGTACGGAGCATGGTGTGCATGCGGGAGTGACTCGGGAAGGTGGAGCGTGCGTTGAAGAATTCAGAACGGGAGCGGAATCGTCAGCGCCTTCTTGATCCAGTATTCGATTTCGACGAGGGGGTCGGTGGCGGATGACGAACGCGATGTTGACGCCTGAAACGGCGGGCGGGGCGCCGTAGGAGCCCCCGTAAACTCCAGTTGGAGATCGGGGGCTTCCCGCCTTCCCTGTACGAGGCCCGAAGCGAGGCCCTGAGCGAGGTCGATCGTGTGCGTAGCTGGGTCTCCGCTGATCCCGCAGCCGAGCACCATCATATCGGGCCGCAACGCAGACCGGCCATTGAAGCGGTCGTCAGCATAGATCGCCTGGCCCGTTCTCTTGTCGAGGCAGAGCACGCTGAGCCGTTGACGGTCTGGCTCGCGTGCGGACTGGATGGTGCGGGCGAATAAAAGCACTGGCAGCTGCGATCCTGTCTGGCTCTGCAGAGAGTGTCTCAGGATTGTTGCCGGCACCGGCCAGAGCATGTCGCCACTGGTGGCATCAACGGCCCAGAGTGAGCCGGTGACGAGTTGAGGCATCTCCCGGCCTGGCATGCCTGGGAGCGTGGCGATCGCCCCGATGCGCTCCAGTTGTTTCTGCTCATGGGCTGTCTCAGCTCGTCCTACGAGCACGAAATACCGCCCCGCCCATGACAGCACCTGCAGATGTTCCAGCCCTGCTGGCATGTCGGGCAGTCGCGTGCGAAATACCGCCCGCCCGGTTTCGATGTCGAGCACGATCAAGTCCCCGGATGGCTCCACGATCGCAAGCCGTCCATCCCCAGCGGCGCAGGTCCGGGATTCACCGGGGTAGTCGCCAAGCGGAAGTTGCTGCCCGTCCACGGGATCAAGGCGGTCGATTCGCACCCGGCTCGCCACGGTCCGCTCCGCAGTGAAACCAGCCCCCGCTGCCGCGGCGTTTTCGGTCTGTTCGGTGGTCGGCTGCACCAACACCATGGAGCGCCCGCTACTGAACAGCCGCCGTTCGCTCCCCGGCAGGTCGAGCGTTCGCACGATCCTCCCATCGGCCATGGAGAGGACGACTGCACCGCGACCATCTGCCGGACAGACGCAGAGGAAATCGCCGTCGCCGATCAGTTCGCTGGCCTGAGGCAGTCGCTGACGTTCCCAGAGGAGTCGTCCGCTGAGTGGGTCGTGAACCTTGAGTGTCCGGTCGATCATCATCGCCACGCCCTGACACCGTGCAGCCGCGGTCAACGTCCCGCCTCGGCGGCCGCCCTCCCCGGGATTCCGCGGCTCGGAGACGCGTGCCCCGAGGGGGATGCTCCCCTGCCGCGCTGCCTTTCCGGCGCCCACGTTCATGACGAATCCAATGGCCCGCGAATCTCCGTCCTGATTGGATTTGTCGGCCAGCATCCACAGCAGACGATTCCTACGTCCCCCCTGCCCTGACCCGCCCGCAGACGCCATTTCGAAGGCGGCGACACTCGTGCCGGCGCGGACAAACACGACCCGGCCGAGAACGGAGGCCTCATCAATCCCACCCTGCTGAAACATCGGCATCAGCCGGCCGCCATCCGGTCTCGCTTTGAGCCCAAAGGGCTCTCCGACCGGCCTTCCGAAGCCGTCGGTAGCGATGATGCCAGCCTGCTGATGCTGGTCGAAGGCGAGTTCGAGTCCGGGGATGAACGAATCGGAACCGGCCATGAAAGGGATGTTCATCAGCCGTGATCGAACGAACCGCAATTCATCCACATCGCCCTGCCCCTTGCCTCCGCTGCGGATCCCGCCAGTCCGTCGTTGCACGACTCTGCCGATCGGCCACGCCTCTGCCCCCCCCGGGTCCATCAGGCCGGTCGGCCCGGCGAGTCCCGTCTGGAACTCGCTCCGAATCCCGGTGAGCATCGCGGCGGCCTGTTCCCGATCGGCCGGCTTGCCGACGCGCACGAGGTCCAGCAGCACGAAGTCACGTTCAACGACAAGTTGCCGGCTGTCATCGCCAGGCGTGCCTGCCTCGATCGACTCTGCTAACAATCCGGCCAACTGCCGGCGCGCCTCGAGGGCACGATCGTGAACACCGAACAGCTCGATGAACTGTCGAAGTTTCACCACGCGTTCTGCCACACCGTTGTCGACGGTTTGTCCGGCATCCACCGCGGGCGTGGCCGCCAGCACCTCAGCCAACTCGCTCTTCGCAAAAGCATCAAGCTCCTCGCGAAGCATCGGCGGCGCCTTCGCAAACAGTTCGGCGAGCCGCCCGTGCAGCCACCGCGTGGGCGTGACGGCCAGCTGGGGATCGGTCCCATCGGCAATGAGTCCATCTGTCGAGGCAGTGGCCGCGAACCCCGAGCCAGGCTCCATCGCCAGAGAAGCGGCTGAAGCGGAGGTCTGAACCAGCAGCTGCCGAACAGCCTCCCATGCCTGCGGCAGATCGCCGGTGCGGAGAAACCCATCGACCGTGGTCCGTAATGTGACAACAGCTGTCGCCGGCGATCCGCTCAAGGCGACGGCTTCCCGCCACAGGGGTGCCGCCTGGGCGAAGTCGTGCTCAAGTGCGAAAAGCAGCGCTGCGGCCACAACCGTGGCCGGCACTCGATTCGGCTGCAAGGCATGCGCCTCACGCACTGCCGCGATGCCATTGGCGATATCGCCACGGTCGAGAGCGAGCTGGCCTCGCCAGAGCATGGCCCATGGATCTCGGGCGTTGGACTTGATCGCCGTTTCGATCCGCGACTCCAGTGCCGCCGACTGGTGGAACACATCAAGCGAGTCGGGCCCCTGGGAGATCACCTCGCCACGATAGGCCAGAAGATTGCCAGGCACGAAGTTGCCGCGGGCCGACGAACGACTGACGAAGCGACCGTCGGCGAGATCGATCTCCAGCACCTCCGGCGTGTCGAGCGGCAGGAAGAGACGGTTCGCCGTGAGGATGCCGCGGCCGCTTGGGCTACCGTGATCGGCGGTCAACGGCCGCTGCCAGACGACGCGACCGTTGGCCACGTCAATGGCTTCCACGCCTCGCCGGCCGACAACGAAGGCCCGGCCATCGACAACTCCGACCACAGAGAATCGATCCTTGCGAGGAAGTCTCCATTCTGTCGTGCCCCGCCGCAGATCAAGGCAGAGCAGTTCCTGAGACTCTCCCGGAGTCAGCAGAACGCGGCCACCAGCCAGGATCGGCGCTGAGTCGAGCCAATGTCCCACCGGCCGTTCGCGGGCCCCATCGCCGACGAATCCTCCGGCGATGGGCCCGTTGCGCGGCACGCGGATGCCGTTGGGAAGCATGGCCATGCCGGCCTGCCGCGGCTGCGGGTATTCATGTGCCCAGAGCAGCGTGCGGGTTGCCAGATCGACGGCGACCACGGCTCCGGCGCCCGTTGGACAGACGAGCACACCTTCGGAGAGTGCGGGAGAGAGGCCGGCGAGCCGACGGGTATGGCTGTCGCGATTGTCGATCGCCTGTTCTTCGTCGACTTCGGCAAACGGCTGCGACCACTCCCGACGACCGGTGGCGGCATCGAGCACATCGAGCCGAATCTCCCCCTTCTCCTCGACGAGTACAAACAGCTGTTCGCCCACCGGCAGCGGTGCGCCGAGGTACCAATCGGTGGCGGCGACCGGCGGCACCCCCTCCTCCGCCACAGCGCCGCGGGCAGGCAACCGCCACCGCAGCGATCCACGGTCGGCGATATCGTAGGCAGAGAGCGAGTTGCCTCCTCGCCAGCCGCCACTTCCCGGGAAGCCGCCACCCCCCACCTGCAGACCGGGGCGGAAGTTGATACCTCCCGCTTGCCGTGAGGTCAGTGCGTCGGGATGGCTTTCCACGACGAACACCAGCCGGCCGTCGCTCGACAGGGTCCCGCTGGTGGCATCCTCGAACACGCTGCTGAACGAACCGCTCGCGTCAGGGTCGGCCACATCAACGCCGCCCTCGCCCGCGGCAGCAGAGCCCTGCAGCGGAGCCGAGTGTGGACCGGACTGCAGCCAGATCCGCTTGCCGGTCTCGAAGTCCACCGCCAACAGCCCCATGGTGGTGTGCACCAGAATCGTTCCGTTCACCGCCAGTGGCGTGCCGACCGGGAGGACTGCGATCTCTTGATCGGCACGGAGTCGTCGCTGGGAGTCGAGGAGTCTCGATTCTTCCGGATGGCGGGCCAATGGCACGCGATACCGTGGTGCCAGGAGCGGACACGACGCGTCCACAATGCCGTTCCGCGCGGGATCACCGCGGTGCATCACCCAATTTCCACCGGTTGAATCGACTCCACGGCCGCCGTGTCCGCCCATTGGCTCGCCGACGAGCGCCGTCAGCCAGGCAAGACCGCCGCCATCGGGAAACGACAGGGCGACTTCTTTTCCGGCGATGCGGACAGAATTTCTGCCGCCTCCGCGTGCCTGGTCGAGAATCGCTGCTGCGGCAGTCCGGTCACCGGCCCGCAGCCACGCAATTGCACGCATGATCGAGAGTGTGGGTTCGAAGGAAGCCACGCCGTCGACTGACGCCAGGCGATCCAGCCAGGCGACTGCTGCCAACGGCTGGCTCGCCTCGAGCGCCTCGAGCGCAGCCAGCAGCGTGGCACGGTATCCCGCAGGTGTATGGAACCACCGTCTGGCGACGGCCACGATCCCGGCGATGTCATTGGCTGCGATGGCCTGCTCGAGCATCCGGTCGGCCCGGGCTCGGAATTGGAGTTCGTAGGCGTCGCGGCCCGGCTTCTCAAGTTCGCCGATCAACCGATTGGTTTCGGACTTGATGCTTTGCCATGTCCGCTGCTGTCGATTCACTCGAAAAAACGAGTCGCGGTCGGCGGCAAGGATCTCGTCGAACAACGTGGCGGCGTCGCTCCATCGCTGGTCGTCGACGAGCCGTCGGGCACGGTCCAACTGTCGTTCGCGAAGACGGTCGCTGGGAAAGCCGACGCCCCCTTCGCCATCATCCTCGGTTGTTTCGGCCGCATCGCCGGCAACCTCCTCCTCAGCGGTGTCGTCGGCCCTCGTGACTCCCCGGTCGGGCATTCCTCGGACAGCCACGAGGATGCCGCCCATCAGAACCACAGCGAACAAGAGGCAGCGTCGTGCCGACCAAACCGCAAGCGTTTTGTTCGGGTGCATAGGAAGGTAGCCCCAAAATCCAATGACTTACGACACGGAGCCGCCAGCCGTGGACACCCTGGAGGACGCCATTCAAGCCCGGAAGGCTGGGGCTGAAATCACCTGCTCAGCATCGTATCACAGCCCGCGAATTCGGCTGTGAAAACGACTGCCGCTGGCGAAATTGCCCTTAAAACACGCATTTTTCGGCGGGTTTCCGAGAGGAACACCGATTTTTCGGGCACGAAACGATATTTTTGGGTTGCATTTTCAATCCCAGAGTCTCTAATCGGCGTCGCTTTCGGCACCCGGTGCCGGGCTCCGGTAAGCGGTGGGGAACTACCGCACACAATTTTTGATATTTGGAGGTATTGGCGATGGCGAAGAAGTCGGGAAGCAAGCCCATGACGAAGACCGAGATCATGCGGAGCATCTCGGAGACGACCGGTCTGCAGAAGAAGGACGTGGTCGCGGTGATGGAGGCCCTCACGGACGAAATTCAAAAGTCCCTCAAGGGACAGGGCATCGGGGTGTTTTCGATCCCCGGCCTCGTGAAGATCGAGCGTCGTAAGGTTCCGGCCCGTCCGGCACAGAAGGGCGTCAAGAATCCCTTCACCGGCGAACTGCAGGATCGGCCCGCCAAGCCGGCCAGCGTCAAGGTTCGCGTGCGTGCGCTCAAGAACCTCAAGGCCATGGTGAGCTGAGTCCAGTTCAACTGATCCGCTCCGACCCGCAAGGTCGGCGGCGGTATGCCGAATGAACAAGAGAACGGGTGGTGCCTTCGCGGCACCGCCCGTTTTTTGTTGGGTGACTGGCCGGACCGTGCCTTTCGAAAATCATGATCATTCGGCATGAGATCGACGGCCGAGTCTGGCGCGGAGCGGTAGAACTGGCGGAGGCTGCCGAAGAGCTTTCCCGCCGGTGCACGCTGCGTGGAATGACCTGTGCCCACGGCCGTCTCCAGGAGCTTTTGCGAAGCCATGATCCCGCACCCGCACCGATCCGTCTCGAATTCGGATGCTGACGGCCGCTTCCAGCCGGAAGCCGCCGTCGATCGTCTCCGCGTGGCCTTCGCCGATAGCATTCGCGACACATCAGGTGTCACGGGCGGCGGAGGAGCTGCACTTGCGCTCTGGCAGAACGGAAGGCCGTTGCTCTCGATCCAGGGCGGAGAGGCATCTCCGGGACGGCTGTGGACCGCATCGACTCCATGCCTGATCTGGTCGGCCAGCAAGGGGGTAGCCGCTGCGTGCGTTCTGCATGCTCTGCAGGAGAAGAACATTCCGCTCACGACGCCCGTGGCAGCCCTCTGGCCGGAGTTCGCGGCCGCCGGCAAGGAGCGGACGACGCTGATGGATCTGCTCTCCCACCGTGCCGGACTCGCCGTCATCGAACAGAAAGGGCTCGCGATCACCGATCATGAAGCGGTGGTGGCGGCATTGGCGTCGCAGCCACCGAACTGGCCGATGGATGGCAGCCATGGCTACGGGGCCCGCACGTTCGGCTTTCTGCTCGACGAGATCGTTCGACGTGCGGTCGGAGAAACGCTGGGCTCGCGCTGGGAACGGGTCTTCCGTAGGCCGCTCGGCCTCGACCTCTGGTTCGGACTCCCCGAGGGACTGATCGATACGGCGGCCAGCGTCATCGCTCCCAGGGTTCCTCCAGCCCCCGGTCCCTTCTCCAAGGCCTTCGGTGATCCTTCGTCGCTCACCCGCCGCGCCTTGAGTGAGCCCGGCGGCCCCCTCACCCCTGCGGTGATGAACACGCCTGCCATGCGCAGTGCCGCAATTCCTTCGCTCGGAGTGATTTCCACAGCCGACGCCCTGGCCTGCTTCTATTCGCTCCTCGCCAGCGGTGGCTCGCCATTCTTCCGGGAGGAAATGCTCGCCGCGATGAGCACGACCGTGAGCAGCGGCCCCGACCGCGTGCTCATCGATGCGACATCCTTCTCTGCCGGGTTCATGACGAACGTCCACGGTGTCTACGGTTCCTCGCCCACCGCCTTCGGACACCCGGGGGCGGGTGGGGCGCTTGCCTTTGCCGATCCCGAACAGGGGTTGGGATTCGCGTTCATCCCCAGCGCCATGCACCCGGGAGCGCTGCCCGGCCCACGCACGCGCACGCTCGTGGCGGCGCTCTCCGGTCTCGATGTGGCGTGACTGAGTGGGAACGTCCTCCGTACCCAGGACCATGCACTGGACGTGATGTCGTCTGCCGAGGAGAGGTGACGTTGCGTTGTGTGTGACTCACGCCTTGGCTGCGCGGCGGAGGCGGTCGGCCACGGCACGCCAGGCGTCCGTGTCGGGAGGGGTGTCGACGATGATGGCGTCGAGGCTGCGGCGATCGACCGCGTGGAGCATGGCATAGAGGCTGGCGGCAAATGCCGCTGGATCGGTGGGCATTGGGACGACGAGCAAATCCCGCGAGGCGGCCAGCTGTCGCACCTGCGGGGCATCGGTCGCGACAGTCAGCCAGGCGATCCTTTTCCCCGCCTCGAGGAGTGTCGCGACCCGTTCCGCGGCGGCGGCTGAAAGTTCCAGCGGCGTCTTCGGCGCATAGTGCCGGGCGAGCTGGCCCGGTGATCGGGCGGGCATTGTTTCGGCGTCGACATTCCCTGGCAACGCAGCGACGACAGGACCTCCGAGCACCGCCTCGAGTTCCGCGCGACTGATCGGGCCGGGACGCAGGATGCAGGGCGGATCGGTCGTGCAGTCGACCACGGTCGATTCGATACCTCGGCCGCACGGCCCGCCGTCGAGGATCAGATCGACACGGTTACCCAGGCTGTCGAGCACATGGCCGGCGGTCGTCGGCGAGAGTTGCGTGGAGCGATTGGCGCTGGGGGCGGCGAGTGGCCGGCCGAGCGTCGCAATCAGCCGACGGGCCAGCGGATGCTCCGGGCAACGTAGAGCCACCGTCGGCCCGCCGGCGGTTACGGCGTTTGGCACGCGTGGGCTGCGGGGCACGATCACCGTCACCGGCCCTGGCCAGAGGCTCGACACGATCCGCTCCGCGGCCGTCGGCCAGTCTGCGGCAAGTGTTCGGGCCATCGCGATGTCAGAAACGTGCACGATCAGCGGATTCCCGGCGGGCCGGCCCTTGGCGGCGAAGACGCGGTCGATGGCATCGGCGTCGAGTGCGTTGGCCGCCAGTCCATAGACCGTCTCCGTGGGAATGGCCACCAGGCCACCATCGGCGAGCAGTCGTGCGGCCCGCACGATCGCCTCTTCGGTGTGAGTCGGCGGCGCCGGCAGGCCGGCCGGCCAGGGAACAGGCAGAATCTCGGGAAGTGGGCGGGCCATGGGCAGAGGTTGCAAGGAAAAGGGGGTCAGAGCAAGATGCTTGACTCTGATTTGACACATTCCACCACGCGGATCCCAGCCCGCCTACCCCGACGGAGCCCGTCCCATGGCCGATAGCCACGTGCCCAACCGCTCGGCGGCGAATGCGGGTGGCCCGCCTTCTGAGGGTTCGCCACGTGTCGGCATCGTGATGGGGAGTCGGTCCGACTGGGCCACGCTGCAGCGGGCCGCCGAGACGCTCGGACAGTTCGGGGTGCCGCACGAGTGCGACATCGTCTCAGCCCACCGCACGCCCGAGAAACTCGCCTCCTACGCTCATGAGGCCGCCGATCGTGGACTGAAGGTCATCATCGCCGGTGCCGGCGGCGCCGCCCATCTTCCCGGGATGCTCGCAGCCCAGACGCATCTGCCAGTGCTGGGCGTGCCGGTTGAATCGTCGATGCTGCGGGGCGTCGATTCGCTCCTCTCGATCGTGCAGATGCCGGCCGGCATTCCCGTGGGCACGCTGGCGATCGGCCCCGCCGGGGCAGCGAACGCCGCGCTCCTGGCGATTGCCATCCTCGCGCTCGAGGATCCTGCACTCAGGCAGAAGCTGATTGCCTATCGCACCGCGCAGACCGACCGCATCCTCGGCGAGCGGCTGGAAATGGAAGGCACGCAATGGTCGGACCGTCAGAGCGACAAGTGATCTCGCCAGTCGCCACGCTTGGCGTCATGGGAGGCGGGCAGTTGGGCGCGATGTTCGCCATGGCGGCCAAGCGGATGGGCTATCGCGTCGAGGTATTTTCCGACGTGGCCGACTGCCCAGCGGCTCATCACTGCGACCGCGTGCACGTCGGTTCGTACGACGATCCGGCGGCGCTGGTCGCCATGGCACGGGGTGTCGATGTGCTGACGTTCGAGTTCGAGAACGTGTCGGCAGAGCCTCTCAAGGCCCTCGCCGGTGTCGTGCCGGTACGTCCGGCCCCGAAAGTGCTGTTCACCACGCAGCAACGCGGCCGCGAGAAGACATTCCTTGTTCGCGAGGGATTTGCGTGTGCTCCGCATCGACTCGTGCGATCGCGAGAGGATCTCCATGCGGCCGTGGCAGCCCTCGGCCTACCGGCGGTCATCAAGACCGCGGCCTTCGGTTACGACGGCAAGGGGCAGCGAAAGCTCGAAGCCGGTGCCAGCTCGCAGGAGATCGACGCCGCCTGGGACATGCTGACAGCAGGTGTCGGTGGCGGCGTGCTGATACCGGCAGGTGTCGGGGAATGCGTGCTCATTTTAGAAGGGTGGATCGATTTTCAGTGCGAGATTTCCGTCGTGGCGGCGCGAGGGCTCGATGG
Organism: Planctomycetaceae bacterium; assembly: GCA_947449135.1. GTDB lineage: Bacteria > Planctomycetota > Planctomycetia > Pirellulales > UBA1268 > CAMCQY01. Next base: position 9,918 of record CANFQO010000091.1, read on the forward strand.
CTCTACGGCGGTGTTCGCCCCGACCCGAAATCACCACAGCCATCACATTCTCGACATCTCGTCAGTGCCGGCAGGGCTGCCCGATGCCGTGCTCGAGACGGCACGTGAGATGGCTGCAGCCGTGCTCGAAAAGCTGGATGTCGTGGGGGTCGCCTGCGTGGAGTTTTTCGTGACGCGGGACGGCCGGGTGCTCGTCAACGAGATTGCCCCACGGCCACATAATTCCGGCCACCTCACGATGGCTGCCTGCGAGACCTCGCAGTTCGAGCAGCAGGTGCGGGCGATCTGCGGGCTACCGCTGGGCTCGACCAGGCAGCTCGCGCCGGCGGCGATGGCAAACCTGCTCGGCGACTGCTGGACGAACGGCGAGCCCGATTGGCCCGCTGCCCTCGCCGTGCCCGGCGTGAGCCTCGTGCTCTACGGAAAGAGCGAGCCGCGGCCAGGCCGCAAGATGGGGCATCTCACGGCGCTGGCCGACTCGGTCGACGAGGCGATCGTCAACGTGACACGGGCCCGGTCACTGGCCTGCCGCTCGTCTGTTCGAAGTGGCTGAAGCTGGTGCTGACGGGCGGTATTAGTGAGCCGGCTGCGGCATGCTCGTCGCCGGCGGACTTGAGGTCTCCGACCCACCTGCGGTGTGCTACAGGATGCTCTCGGACGATGGTCAATCGCTCGTGAGTCGCAAAGTTCACCGGCTCCTGCGCGTGCCTCCGACCGGCTCCTCAGTATCAACCTTCACGAAAAAATCGCATCCTGCGATTTTTTCTCGGCGGGCCTCCGCCCGCTGGTGCTGCCCCGGCCGGCTGTGTTCACGCGAAACATGGCATCCTGCCATTTTCGCTTGGCCGACCTCCGTCGGCTGGTGCTGACCCGGCCCTCCGGGCCTGACGCGCGGTTGACTCAAAGCCCCGGACGGAAGTCCGGGGACACCGGGTCATTGGGCTTTTCCCGGAGTTGCATGGCACGTTGGACGGCATTCAAACCCGGAGTCCCCCGGCTCCCGCCGGGGGCTTGTATGGAATCCGATGCATCCGTGAGGGGCTGGCCGGGACCCGAGAGCCGGCGTTGTTGACCAGCGTAGGCAGGATGCCGAAGCGGAGGCGATCTGGCTAGCGCAGTCAGCATCGAGTGAGCGAAGGACAGCGGGCACCGATCCGCCGGAGGCGGATCGGTCGACGTAGCGAACGTCCGGCGATGGGTTCCGGTCAGCCCCGAACCGCGGCCAACCTGCGAGAGGCACGTGTCAACTATCGGACGCATCCGGTAGTCAACACGTGCCCCCACGATGTTTCTGCTCCCGTCCCGGAGGTTACACGGCGACACCGTTGACCTTCTTGTTCGACGGCAGCTCACCGGCGACCCCGTCAGCCTGGAAGCCGAAGGAGATCTCTGCGCCGGCCGCGATCGTGCCGTTCCAATCGGCGTTCTTGATCACGTAGTGGTTGCCGACGTGGCTGACGATCACCGCGTTCCAGATGTTGACGATGTTCGCCTTCATGTCGAACTCCATCGTCCAGCCGTTGATCGCCGTCGTGCCGGTGTTCTTGATCTTCATGTCACCGTTGAACCCGGTTCCCCA
>CANFQO010000092.1 GCA_947449135.1 Planctomycetaceae bacterium
CGGCGGTACCGCCGAGTCTCACGGCGGTCGGCGAGAGGATTTTGCACGACTCCCCAGTGCGAACGACGAGCCTGCCGGGGCGAGCCAGGCTCCCCGCTCCGCCTGCCAGCGACAGCGTTGCCTCGCGGAGGCGGTCGGACGTGATCGTCGCGTAGGCGATTTTTACCCGCCGCGACAGCGTCGGAAACCTGACGCGATAGCCGGGCCAACGGTGGGAGACGAGTGGGTCGAACCAGCTTCGCGCCTGCTCGGCGACGTCTGTCTCGTGAAACGACCAGGTGTGATTGCCGCACAGTTCGTCGGCCCGTTCGAGGAGCAGGACGTTCGCCTCCGGCTTGTGCCAGGCCAGAGCATGGGCCAAGAGGCAGCCTTGAAGACCGCCCCCCACGATTCCGTAGTCGAACTCCGGGGCCGATGTCATGCGGGGCTCCCCAAGGTCATGCGGGGCGCCAACTGCAGCGACTGCGTCCGCCGCCTGGCGGACGCCTCGTACAAATGGGCGACGCCGTGCAGGAGCAGGTGCGGCATGGCCACGGCGCTCAAGCCGACAAAAGTCGCCCGGATGAGCGTGCCATTCCAGCCCGCCCCGCCGAGCACGAGCCAAGCTGCCAGCCCGACAAGGGCGATCGCCCCCACGGTCAAAGGCGCGAGGCTCCTGGCCAGTTCTGGCCAACTTTCTCCAAGTTCCCGACGGAGTCGGTTAAGGCCTCGCGACGAATGCCAGCCACAGAAATAGACCAGGAAGCTCACGAGCGGGCTCGCGACAGCGAAGAGCACCACCAATGACGCGACGACCGCGTTGTCGGCGAGCAAGACCCGTCGCCTCTGCCCGGTGCGTCCGCAGGCCGCCAGGGCCTGGAGAGTCCAACCGACCGCCGCGAACGGCAGCATGATCCACGAGCACGCCGTCAGCAGGCCAGTGGCATTCTGGATGGCGAGGCCCGAGCCCGCCGGCGCAGCAAGACCGAGGATCGCGATGACCTCACTGGCGTGAAACACGAGCGGCGTCCAGATCACGAGCCCTCCGCGTGCAAATCGGAACACCGGCCGCAGCCGCCGCGGGCCGACCGGGAGCCGCGGCTCTTCCTGGCCGAAGTGCCAGGCGGAGGCCAGGAAAAATGCAACGATCGTGGCGGCCGGTGCCACGAACCAGCCGCACACGACCAGCGCCGCAACCCCCAGATACCCGGCCAGAAACACCGGCAGCCAGGCCATCCCCAAAACCGGTTCGAGCCGCGGCCTGGCAAAGCGATGGTCGGCCGCGCCGTGCGGCAGGCCGATCAACGCGACGAGAACCGCCAAAACGCCGGCTGTGACGCCGGCCATGGCCTGAGAAAAAAAACACGCGGCCCCGATCATAGCCCAACAGAGCAAGATTACCGGGGCCGCGTGCATGTCAAACACTGTTCTTTCGCAGAGGGTCCCGCCGCTCAGGCGGTGCCATACGCCTAAGCCGACGCAGTCTTCGTGCTCTTGGACTTGGCGATGAGATAGATCAGCACGCCGAAGCCCGCCTTGGCGGTCATGTCGGCGATCGCGTATCCAATCTGCAGGCCAACGACACCATTAGCACCAGAGAGGCCACTAGCGGCATTCGCGGTCCCGGCCTTCGCCGCCAGAGCATCGGGCGTGCCACCAAGCGCATAGGCGATTGGGTAGACCGCCCATGTGATCAGGATCACCAGCCGGGCGACCTCGAGGAGCTTCCGGGCCGCGGGTGGCTGGCTGTCGAGCGAATTCGTCAGTTCCGTCCACAGCACGTAGAGGATGTAGAAGAATGGAATCGACGAGAGCCCACCCCAAATAACCCGCTCGGACCACCTCGCCGGGTCGGCGATCACCTCGCCCGGATAGCCAAGCGCGATCATCAAGGCAGCCGCGATCACAAGCCGTGTGAGCAGACTCGTCGCCTTGGCCGCCGGCAGCCGGAGGACGGACACGAGTTCGACCATCAGCAGCGGCACCGTCAGGATCCAGTCGGCATACCGATAGAAGTCGTTGAAGGCAGCGCCCGTGCCCTTGTATCCAGCAGCACCCACCAGCGAGTAGGCGTCGTGCCAGCTGTGGCGGATCATGAAGTAGTGGTAGCAGGCGATTGAAACCACCAGACCCGACACCAGCAGAGCCGGGCGGTATTCCGGATCGACGTGCGCCCGGGACATGTACAAGAACAGGGCGGCCGCCCCCATCGTCGCGACCGTCATCGAAAAGATGTTGTCCACCGCGTTGTATTGAAACACTGACAGGTCGGGCATCCCCGCCCCAAACAGACACAAGCCTTCGATCATCGCTTCACCCCTTGTAAATGTGGTGCTGAAAAAATGCCGCCGCCTCACTGCCTCGGCAACAATCACCCGTTCATTCGGCAAGGCATAAACAGCCCGCCAATGGAAGAATGATTCCACCCCGAAAGGCTCTAAGCGACTCCCCTAAATAGTGGCATATCATACACCGAGAGGGTTTCTTCGGCAAGCGGGCATGGGCCGATGAGAGGTGTCTGCCCCGCGGCGACGGCACAGCTAGGGCTCCCAGACCGCTTTTCCGACAAGATCGACCGGCTCGGCGGTGGATTCCTCCGTTAGCCCCTTTCCAAAGGCTCCGCTCATGGAGAGCCACGCGTCCTGGTGGGTGTTTTTGTCAACGCCTACTTGAGACAAACAGTCAGCAGCAGTGGGAGCCCAGTCGCGAGCATGGCGTGTGCTCGGGGAAGAATCTCAGTCATTTCCTGGGCTAGCGATGATTCTCGCTGACCGAATGCTGACCTGCCGAAATGTGATGAGGCTCACGTGCGTTCGTCGCTCACGCCGGCCAATTCGTGGCATGGCAGTAGGGCCGTTTTGGACGGGCACGTCAATTTCGCATCTAATCGATGCCCTGCTGCACGAAGTGCGCTGATGCCTGTGAGGCGATGGGGGCACGCGGGGTAAGACCGGTGGAACTAATGATGAACGTCAGTCCTGCATCAGAAGACGACCTGCCCGCCCTGTGCGAATTGCTCGGCATCTTGTTTGCCCAAGAGGCCGAGTTCCGCCCGGACCCGGAGCGGCAATCGGCCGGGCTACGATCCATGCTTGGCCGACCTGAAGTGGGGCAGGTATTGGTTTTGCGGGACGGGCCGACAGTGGTGGGTATGGTCGCCGTGCTGTTCCTGCCATCCACAGCGTTGGGCGGTCGGGTGGCGATACTGGAGGATATGGTGGTTCGGCCAAGTGCTCGCGGTCGCGGGGTAGGGTCGCGACTCCTGCATGCCGCCGTCGAATTCGCTCGATCGGCGGGTTGCCGGCGAGTAACGCTGCTCACCGACTCCGACAACGCTGCCGCTCAGCGGTTCTACGGCCGCCATGGGTTCGGGCCGTCGTGCATGATCCCGATGCGGCGAATACTCGACAACCAAGGGTGATCAAGGGAATTCTTTCAGAACGCCCGTCTTTGAGGTGCAGCGCTACCGGGCTTATGGGAACCGCTGGCATCACCTCGAAACATCGTTCGTCGTAGGATTTCCCCAACGCTCTTTCGCCCGCCCACCACCTTGGAGCCATTCGGGAGCGTGATTTGAAGAGCCCTATCCATCTCAGTTGTTTTGCGATGTCTCATGTGCATCTCCAGGTGTGGTGAAACCAACAGAGTTACTGGGCCTATCGGCACAAGCGTGCGTCACACTGCGGAGTCGTTCCCGGGGCTTGCCACTTCTAAAGGACCGTCATCCAGTGTGGCCGATGCGTCCGTAGCGGTTGTGGAGGGCTTAGAAAGACCGCGACGCACCGAACTGAACCGTTGGTGGCGTCGTTCGCTTGTCGGTGCCGTTCATGACCCTGCCGTAGACGGAAAGCGAGTCGCCGAAATACTTCACAAACCCGCTGCCTTTGTCGTGGAGATAGACAAAGAACTTGTCGCCGATGCCCGTCTTTACCGACCATAGAGACCCTTCCAGAACGTCCGTTGCTCCTGTCGCATTGGCATGGCCCGCGACACCGACCCGCCATTCGGCCTGAAGTCCCCAAGGCAGTTTCTGGGTCTGCCTCAGGACGACACCGGGTTGTGGTGTCGTGGTGTAGGCGGGTGCTTTCCACGGTGTCTGGGCGATGGAGTCGATAGGCTTGGCGATTGGTTCAAGGTGAAGTTGGCTCGTCGCGTCCGCCGAACCGCGATCACGTAGAAAGAGAGTTCCCAGATTCTTCGGTAAGGCAAGTTGCTCATCGCTGGGCAACGGTGGAATCCCAAGCAGTGGGTCTTCCGCTAAGGCTGTCAGAGGAAGGAGCAGCGCACATCCGACGAGCCATGCACGTTTATTCCAGATGTTTTTCCGGAGCATAGAGAAAGACTTTGGGTGTGCATGGAATTCGCCACCGACGGTCACGTGGCGTCACCGGGAAAGTCCCAGAAAACGCGCAAAGCCTCAAGACGTAATCGCACGTCGAAGCTGGCATTGATGTGAGTCACCTCTGCTCGTCAATTCTTCCGCCGCAGTGGTTTAGGCTCAGCCTCGATAAGCTGAGTAGGCAGCATCTTCACAGCATCCGCGACAACATGATGCGGATTCTCGCCATACAAGAGCCTGACCTCAGACTCGCAAAGGATGCCAGTCGGGAAGTTTCACCGAAAGGGTTCTCGGCTCACATCGGCCCGTCGAATCAGAGGAAGAAGTAAGTGTTGCCCCGCCACACCGCGACCACGACCGGGCGGGGTATTTCATTGAGCCGGTAAGGCGAGTTTCAGTATGCGCTGCCGATCAGTCGGAGTATGTTTCGAGCCAAGCTCGCTCCGCCAACGGTTCGGCCATCCGTGTAATCGTCGATGCCGAAACCGCCTTTGTGGTTCTGCTCTACCTGCTTCGCGATGGCCGCATGGCACATCCTGATGATTTCTTCGATCTTCTTCGAGTCTTTATTGGCTTTGATCATGTGGGCTCCTACGTGTCTTCAATGGTAGTTCGGCGATTCCGTCGAACCACTGGAAGACGAGATAGAGGGAGGTTGCCTGACTCCAATAACGCGGAAAACAGCGGCCGAGTGACTGCCTGATTCGTTCTGTAACAATTGCAAGGAGCCGAGGTGTGGCTCCAGCGCGTCGAGGATGAGGATGGGAAGCGGCCTGATCACCGACTGATGCAGCCATTCTCTTTCGTCGTCCAACGCCTCCGTCGGATTCCTGAAGAGCCCATCAACAGGCCACCCGTGTTGTAGAGTTCTGGGGGAGGAGCAGAATCCCCCCACGCAGGCAATTCTGCTCGCCGTTGTCGTGGGATGTGGTGGCTGCTGTGGACATAGGTGCGGTGGTTTATTTGTGAGTTATTTGAAAAAGGGTGAGGCAGCGGGATACTGACCCCCCGAAACCTAAGAAAGAGTCCCAGTGGTGGGCCACCTGATGCACGCACCCGTGAACGAACGCATCCAGGAGCGGCGATGCACAGGGTTCACGATCGTCGAACTGCTGGTCGTGATTGCGATCCTGAGCACGCTGATGGCAATTCTTTTGCCAGCTATTCAGTCTGTGCGGGCAGCATCTGCGCGTGTCCAGTGTGGGAACAACCTTCGGCAGATTGGGATCGCCTGCACCAACTATCACGAGGCCAACAAAAAGCTGCCCCGCTATCGGCTCTGCCCCGATTTGACTGTTGCTGATCCCATTACCGGCCAGATACCCGATGTGTATGGCAACTCCCTGACGAGTCCCACAACCTATACAGGCCCGAACGAGGTGTGGTGGGCGCCGTATGACAACCGACCGGGTTCAACCGTCTGCAAGTCTATCGACGACGGATACCCTCGCGGCATTCTCTGGCCCTACATCGAGGGAAACCCGGCGATCTTCCACTGTCCGCAAGGAATCGATATCGACCTCGCCAGCGCCACCTATGGCCAGACCTTCCAATGCAGTTACGGCATGAACTACGTCACGGACGGGCCCAATGGCCGCAAGTTGCCGGATATCTCGTCGGGCAACGGTACGTCCAATGTCCTCCTCGTCTGGGATCATGGGCGAACGCCGGGCTGTGCCAACTCCAGGATTGCCGCTCCAAGAGGCCCGTGGAAGCAGTCGGGCGGTGTCTACGTGTTGGACACAGATACGACCCACTATCCATCCCGGCGGCATCAAGGCGTGTTCATGGCGCTCTACTGCGATGGCCACGTGGCCGCTCTCAAGCAGACGGAACTGCTCGACAGCATGTTCACGTGGTCGGGAGAGTAGCCTGACGATCCGTTTATCCCCGGCTCATGGAAGAGGCAGGCTCAGCATCGGCGCATAAAAAAGGCACCCCGCACGGTGAAACGTACGGGGTGCCGAATCAAGGAGTCTGGGAAGCCTGCAGATCACTCAGGCAGGATCACGGCATCGATCACGTGGATGACACCATTGCTGGCCTTGATGTCGGTCTTGGTGACGTTGGACATGCCCTTGGCAGTGCCCACCTTCACCCCACCATCCGTGGAGATCTTCACAGTAGCTCCGCCGGCCGTCTTGGCTTCCTTGAGTTTCACAACGTCTGCTGCCATGACGGAGCCGGGAACGACGTGAATCAAGAGGATGGCCTTGAGCTTGTCCTTGTTTTCCGGCTTGAGCAGGGATTCGACCGTACCCTTGGGCAGCTTTTCGAATGCCGCATCGGTCGGTGCGAACACCGTGAAGGGACCGGCTCCCTTGAGCGTATCGACGAGTTCAGCGGCTCCAAGAGCAGCCGCGAGGGTCTTGAAAGTACCGGCTCCAACGGCCGTTTCAACAATGTCAGCGGCCTTCACGCTTGCCGTACCAGCCAGCATGAGGGCAGCCGCAAAAAACGTCGTGGCGATTCGGGTGTGCAACATAATCTCTCTCCTAGGAACAGGGGGGGAACGGCCCAAATGTAGGGTAGTCCACCCAATTGTGGCAAACACGCTTTGGGGAGCCTGACGTGATTACGGCCTAAGTCATTGATTTGTGGCCGTGGAGATTCTCGCGAGACCGGCGGCCAGAGCTAACGTGAAGGTGCCCCCGTGGCGCTCGTGAAGTTGGTCGGATTCGACAGCGGCGGAAACGCGTTCAACCCCGGGGATTGCTATGCTGAGGCAACGGTTCAACGTCTCGTGAGGCCTTCCAATGCGATGTCTCGGACTCGCCGCGCTCGCTCTTCTCGCGGGGCTCGTCAATGGTGTGAGCCGAAGTCCTGCTGCAGACCCGTTTTGGGGGGCAGACCCGGCGTGGAGCCTTCTTCACGAGCCTGCTGTCGCTCGGGAACTGGTGCTGACGCCCACCCAGAGCCAGCAGTTTCGTGGCCTGCTGGATGAACTCGACGCAAAGTTTTTCCCACTTCGAAACAAGCCGAACGACGAAGCCACCAAAGGTGCCGCCGAAATACTGGCCGACGCGACATCCCGCTTGGAGCCCCTGCTCTCAGAGCCACAGTTCCGTCGGCTTGTGGAGATACAGACCAGACAGCAGGGAACCACGGCGCTTCTGCAGGCCGGGATGACGAAGCTGATGAACTACAAGCCGCAGCAGAAAGAGCGGCTTGAAATGGTGGTCTCAGAAACGCTGGCCGCAACCAGAGAGCTCGAAAAGCGTGTCGGCAATGGCGAGCCCCGCGAGCCTCTGGAAAAAGAATATTCGGAGCTCAAGCGAGACGAACTGCGGAAAGTCACTGGCGTTCTGACGCCAGCCCAGCGTTCTATTTGGCAGAAGGCAATTGGCCGAGATTTCGACCTGACAACACTCGGCCGGCCTGCATTCAAAGCCCCCGAACTGGTCGACTCCGGCGACTGGTTGAATTCCGCGCCGCTCACGATCAAGGCTCTGGCCGGCAAGGTGGTCGTCGTGCACTTCTATGCCTTTGGCTGCTCAAACTGCATCAACAACTACCCGACCTATCTCGACTGGCAGAGTCGGTTTCGAGGCAAAGACGTGGTGATTCTTGGGATTCACACGCCTGAGACAGCCGCCGAACAAGAGTCCGCGACCGTGAAAGCGAAAGCCGATAGTGCAGAATTTGAATTCCCAGTGCTCATAGACGGCACAAAGGCCAACTGGAACGCGTGGGGAAACTCCATGTGGCCGTCTGTCTATCTGGTCGACAAGCGCGGCTATCTCCGGTATTTCTGGCCCGGTGAGCTGAAGTGGAAAGGGGCGACAGGGGATCCGTGGATGCGAGAGCGGATTGAGGAACTGCTCGCCGAGTCCGCTGTGACAAGTGCGAGCGACTAACGTCCCTGCTGGATCTGGCTGTGGCCGGACTGCTGCTGGAGCTCGGCGTTGGACGGCATCTTGGTGTCCTCAGGTTGTGTCATGGGAATAAGTCCTTGTGTGGAATTACGCTCTTGGAATGGGCACTGAAGCGGCTTGGGGAGTCATGGGAGAAACAGGCGTCATGAAGATCGGGTTTTTGTGCATGGCGGTCATGTTGTGTGTCGCGTTTGCGGCGCATGCAGACGACCGGAAGGGCGGTGATGGTCAGGTGCATAAATTCATGGAACGCACGCACGAAGGTCGCCGGTCGCCATATCGCCAGCTACGACAAAGCCTCGAAGGCCCCGGAGCCCCTTGGCCTGTCATTGAGCAGGCCGCGCAGGGCTTTGAGCCGATGTGCCGAGCTTTGCTGGAATCCACAAACGACGACATCAAGGGCTCAGCAGACGGCTACGTGGATGCCGTCAAGGAGCTCGTCGCCGCCGTGAAACGTCGAGATGCAAAGGGCGTTCGGGACGGCTTCCAGTCGCTCACGCAGTCCTGCGGCGATTGCCATTTTAAGGGTGGCGTTGGGGGTGAACTGGAACACGAACATGATGACGGGCGTAAGAAGAACAAGAACGGCCGTCGTGAACGCGAAGACTGACGCTGCCCCCAACTTGGTACCAGCCGACCCACAGCCCTGGACAGTCACCGCCACATTCACAACGCGAGCAGCTTCTCGTATCATCGGGCTTTGAACTTCGCTGGTTCGATGCCACAGCAAGGGCGACAGAATGTTCGTCACGGTGATCGGTCGCGGCCACTCAGGCACCAGGGCCATGTCGCATACGCTGACCGCCAGCGGTGTGTTCATGGGCGAGCGGCTCAACGTCTCCGGCGACCTCGTGCCGGCGAAGGATCTGTACGAGGCCAGCCGTATCTTCGCCCGACACGTGCGCTGGCTTGGCGGGATCGAGTGGGACTGGTCGGAACTGCACACAATGCCGATTCCGGATGAGTTCGTGGCGGCGGTGAGAACGTATCTTGCCAGTCCGCTCGCGAGTACGGCAGAGCACCGTGGGTGGAAACTCCCTGAGACGACGCTCTGTCATCCCTGGATCCAGCGGATGTTTCCCGACATCCGCTACATCTTCTGGATCCGCAACCCGCGCGACTGCATTCTCGGTGGCCACTTTACCGACGATCTCGCGAGGTGGGGCGTTGAATATCCGCCAACGGAAGACCTGAGGCTGCGTCGGGCCTATTCCTGGATCTATCAATACAAGCTCGTGAAGAACGCCCCGCGACCCGAGCACTGGATTGAGGTTCGCTTCGAAGATTTCGTCCTGGATCAGGACCGCACGCTGGCGCGGCTCGAGGAATATCTCGGCATCCCGCTCACCCGGATCCCGGTGCGGCCGGAAACGGTGGGCCGCTGCGAGCGTGACACCGGCAAGAACTATTTCGACTTCTTTGAGCCGGCGATGCGGGAGTATGGATACACGATCCCTGCGGGGAACGCAGTGTCATGAAGGATCGAGTCCTCCAGGGGGGCGGCGTCCGAGTATTCGTGATCCACAACCGGCCCGAGGCGTTCTCATGCGCGAATACCTCTGGCCCGCCGATTGTGTCCGGGTCGGCCGTCCACGCCGCGACTGACCTGCCTCGGAACGCCACCACGCCCAAACGCCATGCCGCCGCTCCTCACCTTTGACGACGTCCCTATCCTGCCCTACAGCCAGTTGCTGGAGGCCTTTAAGCCGGGTGGCGCCGCTCACTGCGGCGGTCCGTTGTGGCCCGACTGGGAGCGGCAGGTCGCGGCCCGCCACTGTCGGAACGGGCGGCCGGTCGATGTCCCCCCCGATGTGCTGACGCTACAGGACGTGATCGCCGAACCTGTGGCCTGGGGCGGAGCCATCGTCAGGCACTTCGGCCACCAGATCGCCGAATTTTCGATGCGTCTCCTGCCGACGCTTCGCGAGTGGCCCGACGCGGTTTTCGCCTTTGGAGTGAAGCCGGACTACGGCATTGTCTCGCGCGACACAGCGCCGCCGTTTTTCGCCGAGGTTCTCGACTGGTTTGGTGCGTCGCCGGAACGGATCCGGATCGTGTCTCGCCCCACCGTCGCGGCCCGCCTGCGCGTCGCTCCGCAGGCAGAGCAGTTCGGCACTGGTGGAGGCGAGGTCGGTCCAACCCCCGACCACCTCGACGCACTCGACGCCCTGGTCCGGCAACGCCTTGGAACGCCTGATCGTCGCGGCACCGTCTACGTATCGCGGGCGGGCCAGCGGTGGCATTGTGCAGGGGAAATCGCGATCGAAGCCGCACTCGCCCGGGCAGGTGTCGAGATCCTGCGTCCGGAAACGCTGCCGCTGGTGGAACAGCTTCGTCGCTACGCCGGTGCGGATCGATTGCTCTTTGCCGAGGGTTCGGCCCTCCATGGCCTCCAGCTTCTCGGCCGCGGACTGGGCGATGTCATCGTTATCCTGCGGAGGGCCGGGGGGACGATGGCCAGGGCCTCGATCGCACCGCGTGTCCGCAGCGTGTCCTATCACGACTGCGGCGTCCGGCTCGTGCACGGTCTGGAGCCGAGCGGCATCGTCGCGAGGAACCAGGCTCTCACCGTCGTTGAC
>CANFQO010000093.1 GCA_947449135.1 Planctomycetaceae bacterium
CGGACCTGGATGATGGTGGCGATGCCCGGCACGAGGCCGCTTCGTTGGGCGGCGTCGATCAGTTGGCTGAAGGAGCCGACGTCAAGGATCTGGTCGCGCTCGGCGGGATCGACAGGCTTCTGCTGCACCAAATAGACACGCTGGCGCTCGATCGCGGCATGGAGACGATCGAGCGGGAGCGGCTTCATCGGTACGTCGTGCATGCAGGAGCGAAAATGCAACTGCCCATCAACGATCGCCGGCGATTTCGTCTGGACGAGGGAATTACTCGTGGCCCCGATGACGAAGTAGAAGGCCTCTGGATCGAAGCGATGGTCGGGCTGCAGCAACTCCACGTGGAACGTGGATCGCAGGATGGCCAACTGCTCGTCGGTGGTCGTGGCCTTCGCGAGGGATTCGACGAGGTCGCTGGAATTCACCTCGAGACCTTCTTGGCTAGGCCCGCGGCGAGGCGATCGAGCGTGGTGCTGCGGTCGTCCAACCCGATGTGCACGCGGATGATGTTCATGCCCGACGTGTCGGCCAGAGCCCGCGCGATCGCCACATCGAATTCCCCTTCGGTCCGCACCTCGCAACCTGTACCGCCGCCAAGCACCTGCGGAAGAAGTTGGTACTGCCAGGGGTTGATGTCGTTGAAACTCCCCTCCAGGATCAGCCGCTCCGTACCATAGCCCTTGTTATCAAGCACGATCACCGTCACCGGGAGCCCCCGCCGCACGATGGTGGAGAGTTCCATGCCGGTCATCTGGAAGGCGCCGTCGCCGACAAGGGCCACCACCTTGAGGTCGGGGCGGGCCATCTGGGCCCCGAGCGCCGCCGGCACGGCAAATCCCATCGAGGTGTAGTAGGCAGGGGCGATGTACTCCGTCTGACCACGGATCACCAATTCGCTCGACGCGAAGAGCGCGTCGCCGACGTCGGCAATCACGATGGTGCGGTCGTCGAGCGACTCATCGAGCCGGCGCACGAGCCGTCTGGTCGTGATCGGCGCATCTGGCTGGAGCGTGAACGGGCCCCGGGCCGCAGCCGGCCCAGGTGGCAGCGTCCGCGGTGCGCCGCGTGGCCGGGCGGCAACCAGCGCCCGGAGGAAGTCTTCCAGCAACACATCGTGGAAGTGGTGATGGCTGATCCGCAGGCTGTCGCTGCTGGCGAAGATACTGTTGCTGGCATCGAGCTTTGCGGTGAAAATGCCGAGATCGATGTCGGTGAGGATCGTCCCCAGCAGGATTACGCAGTCGCTTTCCTCCACGAAAGCGGTCACCTCCTGCCGGCCCATCGCCCCCTCGTAGAGGCCGACATAGAGCGGGTGCACCTCGCTGATAACACTCTTGGCGAGCATGGTGGCGGCGATCGGAATGCCCGACACGTCAGCCAACGCCACCGCTTCAGCCTGGAGTCCGTAGCGGTGCAACTCGATGCCTGCGATGATCACCGGCTTCTTGGCGGCTGTGATCCGTGACATTGCCTCCTTCACGGCCTCGGCGAGGGCGGGCGGGTCGCTTCGTGGCGTCACATGCGTGTAGGGCCGGATCTGGTCGGGCACCACGCCAACGATGTCGCGGGGGAGTTCGATGTAGACCGGCCGCTTCTGACGATGGGCCATGTCGAGAAGGAAGTCGATGTCGCGGAAGGCAGTGGCCGGATCGACGATCTCGCGGCTGGCGGCACAGATCTTTTCGAACACGTCCAGTTGCGTCCGCCACTCCCGCACGCGATGGTGCAGGAGCGGATCGTTGACCCGTTCGCCAAGCCCCGGGGCGCCCGAGATCAGCACCACTGGGCTCTTCTCTGCGTAGGCGCCCGCGATCGAGTTGGCGAGGCTCAGCGCCCCCACGCCGTAGGTCACGCAGACGGCACCCATCCCGTTGACTCGGGCATAGGCATCGGCGGCGAAGCCCGCGCAATCCTCGCGCGTGCAATTGACGAGGTCGAGCGGGCTGTGCTCCAGCATGCTGTAGAAGGAAAGCACGTAGTCACCGGGCAGGCCGAAGACGTGCCGAATGCCGTAGTCGGAGAGCCGGCGGATCAGGTACTGGCCGATCGACAGGCTGGTGACACTCTCCGACCGCGCCACCGGAGGCCGCGTGGGCGACATGGCCACGAGGCCGTTGTCGAGGCTCTGGCCGAGCACGAGTGCCATGGTTCACCTTTGCTGTTGGTGGTCGAGCCGCTTCCTGCGGGCGGCGAGGAGCGCCAGCCAAAATCCGAGAAACGCCGCAACACAGGCGAGCACGATCAGCGGCCGCCGCGCATCGTGGTTGAGCGTCCAGGCGCCCACAGCATGAAAGATCCCCCAGGCAACGAGGGCCGCCATGATCCAGGCGAGGATCCGTTCGGCACCCGGCGGCGATGGCGTTGCAGGAGAAGGCATACCGAGAAGGATACGCCCACGGGCCGTGGCGTCACCACTGGCCCTGAAAAAACAAAGGCCCCCGGAACGGTCCAGATCCCAGGGGGGCGGGGAAGCTGAACCGTTTCCGGGAGCGATTGGACCGCGAATTTTTGTGGTGTGTGAGAATCGGCTCGAAGCGACGGCCGGCTTCCATGCCGCCGCCTGACTTCGAGTGGGCCTTCGCCCCTCACGCCTTCAGGCTTGGGGGACATTAGGGAGGGTGTTTTTTCGGGTCAAGGCCGTTTTCACTGCCATTTTACCCGCGATTTTCAGAGCCTTTTTCCCCATACCCACGCCCCGCGACCACCGCGTCACCGGCAAAAGGCTATGATCGCGGCACGTTTTCCACCGGAGACCACCCATGGCCGATGCAATCATGCCCACCGCC
Organism: Planctomycetaceae bacterium; assembly: GCA_947449135.1. Taxonomy (GTDB): domain Bacteria; phylum Planctomycetota; class Planctomycetia; order Pirellulales; family UBA1268; genus CAMCQY01. The sequence goes on from CANFQO010000093.1 coordinate 2,781, forward strand.
CTTGCCGCACCGATCGCGGGGGCTGGCAGCCCGCCGACCCCTGGTGCGTGGAAGACCGCATTCGAAGCGGCTCTGCCCTACCACGATTTTCTGGCCCGCCACGCCAATCCGGATCAAAGGAGCCGCTGGGATGGCTTCCATTCCCGCGTGTCCCTCACGCCGCCCCAGACCGCGTTGCTTGGCAGGTTCGTGCGGAAGATGCCCGTGCTCGTACTTGCCGGCGCCTGGTGCGGCGACTGCGTCAATCAGTGCCCAATCTTCGCCCATTTTGCCGCGGCAGCACCGTCCATCGACCTGCGGTTCCTCGACCGCGACGCCCGTCCCGACATCGCAGCGCATCTCAAGGTGTGCGGCGGTCAGCGGGTACCTGTGGCGGCGTTCTTCAGCGAGGACTTCGAGCCCGTGCTCTTCTACGGCGACAGAACCCTCTCTGCCTACCGGGCCGCAGCATCGGCCCAACTGGGCGACAGCTGTGCCAGCGGCGCGGCTCCTCCTCCCGCTGATCAGATCGCGGCGGTCACCTCCGACTGGCTCGAACAGTTTGAGCGGGTGCACCTGATCCTGAGGCTCTCTGCCCGTCTGCGACAACTCCACGGGGATTGAGGCGATGACCAGTCGTGAGCGTTGGACAGTCTACCCCTTGCTCTTTCTTGCACTGGGCCTGGCAATGCGGGCGATCGCCGTTCCGCAGGGGGAGTTTGGCGCCGCCCGCGTCGATGCTCTCGAATCCACCCGGTTGGTCTGCAAGGAGATCGTGATCGAGAACGATGACGGTACGATCCTCGTACACATGGGTCGGGTGGTGGGCGGCGGTGGTGGACGGATCGAGATCAAGGATCAAGATGGTGTCGACACGATTGCGGTGGGCACACAGCACAACGACCGCGAGGGCGTCGTGGAATTCTTCGACTCGAAGGGGGATCCAGCCGGCCAGTTGTCTGCGCCGCCGCGCTGAGAAGCGTTTTTCTCCGAGCGATGCATGACAACGCATCGTTGGATTCACATGCGTAGAGCGGCTATCTTCTCCACGCGTGGCATTGCCGGGTCGCAGCTGATTCACCGCATCGTCACGAACCTTTGGCAAGACAGACGCACGAGCCATCCATGAAGTTCCTGCAGCCGACAGACGACGAGATCGCTCGACTCGCGCATCAGGAATTGGAAGACTATTCCCATGGGAGGGGCGGACCAATCGCGTTGGGTCAAATCGGAAATGCACTGATCATCGCAATGTGCTTGGCCATTTCTCCGCTGGCGCAGCTCTTTCGCCTTTCACAGAGGCTTGTTTGTGGAATTCAACGCTGACGTCATCGTGGTTGGCTCCGGCATAAGCGGGGCGTTTGCAGCGCACGAACTCGTGAAGCAGGGTCTTCGGGTTCTCATGCTCGACGTTGGCAACGACGATGCCGCTTCGAGAGATGCGATCCCCGACCTGCCGTTCTCTGAGATCATCAAAGATGCGACGTTGGCGAAACCCATTTTTCTTGGGCACAACGACGAGGGCATCGGCAAGCGCAACGCTCGCGTCGGCGCGCAGTTGACGCCACCGAGACAATTCATCACCCAGGACACCGAACGGTTCCTCCCCTATTCATCCACCACCTTCTCCCCGATGCAGAGCCTCGCGCTCGGAGGATTGGGGGCGGGCTGGGGCGCCGTCTGCTTTACGTTTGACCCTGATGAGCTGAAGCGCTGCGGGATTTGGCAGCCCGACTTCAGCAGCTTCTATTCCGAAGCAGCAGAAATCGCCGGCGTCAGCGCCAGCCTGGAAGACGATACCCGCGATGCACTCGACGTCGACCCGAAGTCTGTGCAGCCGCCCTTGGACTTGGATGACAACAACACGTCCATTTTGACACGCTACGACAGGCTTCGCCGGGCAGAGCGTGGGCCTTTCGCCATGGGCCGCATCCCGTTGGCCATCCTTTCAAGAGACCGCGATGATGGCCGACGCGCCAACCCGTATTTCGACATGGACTTCTACTCCGACGCTCGCCGGTCGATCTTTAGGCCCCGATACTTAATCGAGCAGATGCGCGCTCGATCGACGTTCCAATACGCTGGCGGCCACCTGGTAAAGTCGGTTCAGAGTGGCAGCGACTGTGCCGAGGTCCGCACACGCCATGTCGACACGGGCGTGGATCACGTGTGGCGTGCGAGGAAACTCATCGTGTGCGCCGGTGCGATCAACACCGGCCGCATTGTGCTGAGTTCATTGGGCCGATCGGGGACGACGACGCCGATTCTTGCCAATCCCTATCATTATGTCGTGTGCCTCAACCGCAACACGTTCGGCCGCTCGGTTGCAGATCGTCGCCATAGCATGGCGCAGCTTTTGGGGCTGTATCGCCCGGCGGACGACCCACAGGATCTGGTGACTTTTCAGATGTATTCCTACCGAGCACTGTTGCTGTTTAAGCTCGTCAAAGAGTTTCCACTGCCTCCGAAGCTCGGCTTTTTATTCGCCCGCTCAATCGTCAATTCATTGTCGATCGTTGCCGTATGGCACTCGTGCAGGCAAAGCACGCTGCGACATGCGGCACTCGGAGCCAGCACAGAACTCTCGGCACTGCCGTCACTTGAATTCACATATTCAATTGAGGACGAGCGTCAAAGGGAAATACTCGCTCGCGAAAAGACCCTGAGGCGTTTCCTCAGAAAGCTTCGGCTCCTCCCTCTCAAAACCGTTGACACGGGCCCCGCCGGTGGGATTCATTACGCCGGGACATTGCCTTCGGAGAGCGAGCACTTCCCTGCCTACACCTACTCCAACGGCCAAGTCAGGGCGATGCCTCATGTCTACATCGGCGACAGCGCAAGCTGGAATTATTTGCCCGCAAAGGGTCTTTCATTCACGCTCATGGCCAATGCCATTCGTGTCGCAAGGCACGTGGCCTCGACGATACAACACGGTGAGTCGACCACAACACTTCACTGAATCATTCATGCGGATGGACCGCCGCGGCGTGCGAGGCCCGCTCTGCGATCTCCTCCTTCATTGCCAGGACACACGATGCAGAGCGTGACAGTCATCATACCGGTCTACAATGAGTCGTTGGCCATCTACGAGCTTCTGAGACGGGTGACCGCCGTTCCGCTCGAACCGCTGACCCGCGAAGTCGTCATCGTCGACGACGGATCTACGGATGACACGGTCAACAAAATTGAGGCATTTGTTGCAGATCATCCGCGGCACGCCCCGTCGATCAAATACCACCGCGCACTGATCAATCACGGCAAGGGTGCGGCGCTTCGAGCCGGATTCGTACTGGCGACTGGCGACGTCATCATCATTCAAGATGGCGATCTCGAATATCTGCCCGAGGACTATCCGGTCCTTCTTTCACCGTTCAAGGACGAATCGGTGAATGTCGTCTATGGCTCGCGATTCATGAACGGCAACCCGAAGGGCATGAAACTGCCAAACTTTGTGGCGAATAAAATCCTGAGCTGGACAACGCGAGTCCTCTACAACCAGAAGATCACCGACGAGGCAACGGGGTACAAAGTCTTCCGACGATCGATCCTGCCCTCGCTTACCCTGAAGAGCCGTGGCTTTGAGTTTTGCCCGGAGTTCACCAGCCGGGTGCTCCAGGCCGGCCATGCCATTCACGAGGTGCCGATCCGGTATGACCCTCGAGGGATTCTTGAAGGGAAGAAGATCAAGGCCAGAGACGGCTTCATCGCCCTGTGGTGGCTGATAAAACTGCGGCTTTCCAAGCCCTTTCGGGCGATGCGGCACTCCACTGCGAGGCTGTCCTGACCGAATGCCGCACGTGGTTCTCAATGGCAGAGTGCGGATGCCGCCCAGAAGCAGCGACTGGTTGAGGAGGGCTGGCTGATTCGGTACTTTTTCTGAAACGACTACAGACGCGGTCTTCTTGGTGCCCGGCCGGCCGGACATTCTGGTTTCGAGACACGAGGAGACGACCGTGCCCATCGACTGCGAACCGATCGACGCAAGGAGTCGGGCGGGAATTCAGGGCCGGTTTGGTTCGGCATTCGACACGTTCCTCCTCGCGGCCTGCGTCACCGCGATTGGCGCATTCCTGATCAACCAGGTCTGGGATTACGACGTCTGGTGGCATGTCGTGATCGGTGGGGACATTCTCGCGCGTCGTGCAGTGCCGGTCACTGATCATTTCGCAGCAGCAACGCTCGGCCGCCCCTACCACGACTCCCAATGGCTGTATCAGGTTGTGCTCGCGCTGGCCCATCGGGCTGGCGGAATGGTCGGTGTGCAGGCAGTGATGGTCGGGGTCTGGGCCACGACGTTATTTTTCTGCCGTCGCTCGATCATGCGATGGGCAACGCCATTGGCCGGCACCCTGCTGTTGTTCCTGGCCGCGATGGCCTCGATCGAGCGATTTGACCCTCGCCCGGAGATCATCACTCTCCTGATGGTCTCGCTCTACACCTGGCTGCTGCAGGAACGCCAATACCTGCGGCTGAACGACCTGCTGCTGTTCGGTGCGCTCCAGGCAGTCTGGGCCAATGCGCACGGGCTGTTCGTCATCGGCCTGTTCATGGTCGGCTGTTATTGGCTCGTGGCGGCCTTGCGCAGAGTGCAGGGCGGCGAGTCGGACTTCATGCCGCTGTCACGGCTGCTCGGCATGGTGACTGCGGCGACGCTGATCTCTCCGTATGGAGGGGGAGGCTGGCGATATGCATTCCTTTTGCTCTCTGAGGTCGGTCCCGGCAAGCCCACCTTGTTCAGGACGATTGGCGAACTCGGCCCCATATTCGGCTCGGCAAGCCGCTCGGGTTTGGCGTTCTGGTTTTTTGCGGTGATGCTCGCTGCAACGATCATCACCGCCATCCCAGTGGCACTCCGCGGTCGGATATCCCTCGCCCGACTGCTGATCGTCGGGGGCCTGTTCGCGGTCGCGCTGACGGGACGCCGTAGCATCCCGCCGTTCATGCTTGTGGCCGCACCATTCGTTGCAGAAAACCTGCGATTACTCTCCCCACAGGGCATCCGAAACGAGAGAATCAAGATGGTGATGAGCCTGATGCTCTCGCTGGCGATGCTGGCTGCTGCCGGCTATTCACTGTCCGGCGCCTACTGGCTGAACACGAAAACCCCCAGCCGATTTGGTTTGGGTGCCACTCCGTCGCTGTACCCGCACGATCTGCCGCAGATCCTCGACCGCGCGGGGTTCGAAGGGCAGATCTACAACTCCCATGGCATTGGGGGGTTCTATCTCTACGAGGGCTATCCGCAGCGGCTGCCGCTGATTGACAATCGCTTTGAAGTCTACGACATGACCATTCTGGAAAAAATCCTCGCAGCGCCGAGCGATCCAGAGGCATGGGAATGGATGGTGTCCACGTACGGCATCCGTGGGCTGCTGCTTCAGCATGTCTCAGCTGAAGCGAAGGCGCTGTTGCCCAAGCTACGATCGCAAGACACCTGGCGGCTGGTCCATTTCGATCACGCGATATCGTTGTGGATGCGCAACGACACGCCTGATCTGCCACCGCCGATCGACCTCTCGACCGCCGCACTCCCGCCGAAACCCGCGCGGCTCGATGACTGCAGAATGCTCAATATGTTCTTGAGCATGATGGACGCCTATGAACTGAAACTGCAAAACCAGCAACGGGCTCTCGAGTTCAATTGGGACGTCGAAAAAACATTGACCGATATCGGCCAGACGCAGATGCGGCTCCAGCGATTCGATCAGGCGGAGAGCACCTACAAGCGCCTGCTGCGAGACTACCCCCGCAATCTGTCTGCCCTGAACGATCTGGGAGTGATGGCCTACCAGAAGGGAGACCTCGCAACCGCCGAACGGATGCTGCGTCGCGCCCTGGAAATCGAACCGAACAATGCCGATTTCCAGGCCAACTACCAATTGCTGCAGTCAGACAGTGAGCGGCGGTGACCTGGCCTCGCTCCGCCACTGGATCGCCAACTCAAATACGCCCGGCAGGACTTGAACCTGCAAGCCTCGGTTCCGAAGCTTGAGGCGGATCGATTTCGCAACTCCCGAAGTAATCACGAAATCGACCGTTAGTCGTTGCCGGTCAATGACTTCGGAAAGCATATCCCGTTTCGCCGCAGCCGTCAGTTTCACCGTCCAGAGGCGGGAAAAAGGTACCGATTTGAGGAATCCTCAAATCCAATCGCAAACCCAAACCCCTATCTCGTGCCGGACTATGAGGATCCTGCGGACGCCGTCGTTACAACTCAGGCCGCCTGACGACGAGCCGGAACTCCACCCTCATACGCCTCCCATGCCATGCCAACGGTGGCCAGGGCATCAAACGCGCTGACCTCTCCCCGCTCAAAGGCTTCGATCGCGGCCTTGACCTCCGCCATCGTCATGATCGCACACGTTGCAAGCGACACAATTGTATTCGGTACCACGGGCACACTCCTTTGCAAGAACGATCCCCAAGCTCGCTGCTTGGCGTGGGGGGACTGATACAGAACTGTCATCGCCCGGGTATTTCATGATGCGATCATCGGAGTGCTTGTCTTTCGTCGCACGACATCCCCTCACCACCGCTCCGACGCCACGACAGCCCGATTTTCTTTTGTCACAACACGATCACGAAAGCTCGTCTCAGCCGTGCCACCGACCGGTCACCGCTTCACCCACGACCAAGGGTGCCGAGCTGAAGCCAGCGGGGGGGGGCGACTTTTTCGACTCAATCGGTCAGCCTGCTGGGTTTCAGCGTTCAGTTCCTGGTCGCAACTGGGGGGCATCACGCTGGAACGAGTGTCCTCCTCCCCATTCCGGAGCACGCCATGGACGGTTCACAGATGTCGATGTTTCCAAGCCAGTCATGGTTTGGATTCATGCACAATATCGGCCCGTCTCCAGTGCCCACCGAACTGCATCTCAGGCAGGTGAACCATCTGGCCGTCCTCATCGTGTCGGGAGCGTGGTCGAACCGGTGGATTCATAGCGGCCAAGAGACGCGTTGCGACGCGGCGAGTGGCATGGTTGGCTTCTTTTCAGCCGATAATGAAGAACAGGCCATGGTCTCACGCACCGACACCGATGCGAAGGCTTTCATCCTCGCGATCCCCCCGGCACACCTGCAGTCCATCGCTACTTCCGAAGGCCTGACGCCTTCCTCTGAACTGCAGGCACGCCCGTTCTTTCACGACGCCATCATCAGGGCGCTGCTCGCTCGGCTGGTCACCGACACGTCGGGAGGCAGCGTCACGCGCGGCCTCAACGCTGAGATCGCGGCGAGGGCCCTCGTCCTGCGACTCGTGGAGATCGTGCAGGGCGAGGCTCCCGATTGGCATGCCGACACCGGCATTTTCGACAGCCGCACCATGGGGCACATCACCGACTACATCGATTCCCATTTGCACCACTACGTCCCCCTCGCGGACCTTGCCCTCCTGTGCAAAACGTCTCCCAGCCATTTTGCGAAGAAGTTTCGCCACTCGGCAGGGCTGAGCCTCCAGCGGTTCGTCAACCGAAGGCGCTTGCGGGCATCGATGGCACTGCTGGGGACTAGCTCGACACCGTTGTCGCAGATCGCCCTCGATCTGGGCTTTTCGTCCCAGAGTCACTTCACGCTGCTGTTCAGCAGTCTGACCGGCTTCACGCCGGCCAGCTACCGTCGGCAAATCGGCAACGAGTGACACACAAGAGCGGAGGGCATGGGATTCGAACCCACAACCCATTGCTGGGCATCTGATTTCGAGTCAGACAGACATCTCGATTTATCCGCATATTTGATGGTATTTTTTGCTTTGCGCAACTTATGCGCACTTTTCAGCGATGAAACTCACTCATCACCTCAAATGCGAAAAGCACTGGTTTCCCAGTGCTTTTCAAATACGCCCGGCAGGACTTGAACCTGCAAGCTGCTTTCCGGCGTCGCGATCCCTTCGGGCCTCGCTCCGCCACTGGATCGCCAACTCAAATACGCCCGGCAGGACTTGAACCTGCAGGC
>CANFQO010000094.1 GCA_947449135.1 Planctomycetaceae bacterium
GCGGCGGCGGCGGCGAAGGTGCTCGGGGTGGTGCATCGCGAGCAGCTCGGCTTCACGAACCGTCGGCTGTTTGACGACTTCGAGGTTCGAGTGGCGCTGGCGAAGGTGTTTCGGCGATGGCGGCCTCGTCTCGTGCTTGGCCTCGGAGACAAGACCCCGCTGGCCTCGCCCGATCACGCCCAGGCCGTGGCGATCACCGAGGCGGCCGTCTTTTATTCTCGGCTCACGAAGTGGGACGATACCTTCGACGGTCTCCCCGTTCACACCGTGCCGAACTTTCTCACCTACTTTCTCTTTGCCGGATTGCCTCAGGTGCCGCATGGCCATTGGCCGTTGGTGGTGAACATCTCGAGCCAGCTCGAATGCAAGCTGGAATCGATCGCCTGCTACAAGTCGCAGTTTCCCGTGGAGAAGGCCCATGTGTTTCCCCGCGTGCGGGCGATGGCAGCCACCGTCGGCATGATGGGCGGCTGCGACGCAGGCGAGGTGCTCGCGTCGAGCCGCATCCCATGCACGGGCGACTTGATGCAGTTGCTCATACCGGGAGCATCCAATAGTTGACGGTTCGGGGCTGCCCATGCCCCGTCGCCGGACGTTCGCTACGGCATCCTGCCTTCGCTCACTCGATGCTGACTGCGCTCCGGCATCCTGCCTCCGCCGACCAATCCGCTGAGACGGATCGGTGCCCGAGCAACGCCGGCTCTCAGGGCATGGGCAGCCCCTCACGGATTGCGCGGTTGTGAACGTCGAAATACAAGCTTCTCCGAGGGGCATGCCATGACCGAGAGCAGCGAGTGGTCGATCCCGTTCGAGCCAGACGTAGTGATCGTCGGTGCCGGCATCGCGGGCCTGTCTGCGGCTACCGAGCTGGTCGCGAATGGGCGGCGGGTCGTGGTGCTGGAAAAATCCCGCGGCGTTGGCGGCCGGATGGCGACCCGGAGAGTGGGTGAGGCGGTCTGCGATCACGGCGCGCAGTTCTTCACCGTGCGAGGCCCGGCCTTTGGCGGCATGGTTGCGGAGGCCCATAAGGCGGCCGCGGTGGCGACCTGGTGCGAGGGGTTTTCGCAGGCGGCTTCGATCGGCGCGGTGGTAACCCCGGCCAGTGATGGCCATGCTCGATGGCGAGGCATGAGCGGCATGACCGATCTGCCCAAGCGGCTTGCGGCGCAACTTCCGGCAGACAGGTGCCTGCTGCGAACGGCCGCGAAGGTGGCGGCGATCGGTCTGGATGGTGGCCGCGTGCGGATCTCTGTCGATTCTGGCCCCGAGTCGGGCGAGCCGATCACGGTGCACGCGGCGGCGGCGATCGTCACGTCGCCTGTGCCGCAGTCGCTCGATCTCTTCGCGGCCGGGGGATTGCTCGGAGAGGGGAACGGAATCGACGCCGATGCGCATCGGCAGTTGGCGACGGTGACCTACGACCCCAGTTTCGCAATGATGCTGGTGCTGAATCGCCCCAGCCTCGTGCCGCCGCCGGGCGGGATCCAGTTCGCGGGCGGGCCGATCTCGTGGCTCGCCGACAACCAGCAGAAGGGGATTTCGGCGGTGCCCGCTCTCACCGTGCATGCGTCGGGCGGCTTCAGCCAGCAGCACTTCGACGCCCCGGCGGAAGAGGTCGCCGCGGCACTCATCGACCTGGTGCGGCCATGGATCGCTGGCGATCCCTCGACGGCTATCGTCGGCCAGTCGCTGCATCGCTGGAAGTTTGCCGCGCCGACGACGATCATCCCCGCGCCGCTCGTGGCCGCGGTCACATCGCCGCCGATCGTCTGCTGCGGCGACGCCTTTGGAGGGCCGAAGGTCGAGGGGGCCGCGTCGAGCGGCCTGGCCGCCGGCCGCTGGGTCGGCCGTGTGCTCGCCGGGATAGGTTGAATTGCCAGCCATCGCTTGATAACATATCCGCACGTTCATGTCATGCGTTCGCGAGTAGGCCTTTTTCATGAATGCCGAAGCGATTCGTGAGTTGGTTCGCCGTCAGCCTTTCCAGCCCTTTGCGATCCATCTCTCCAACGGCGAGGTGCACGAAGTGCGTCACCCGGAGTGCATCATGTTTGGCGGCGGCAAGGTCGTCATCTATGACGCCGAAGGTGATTGCTTCAAGTTCTGCGCACTGATCCACGTCAACAGCGTGCAGTTCCTGCAGGCTGCGTGAGATCGTCAGACAGGTGTGGTTGCGGTGTTCCGTCCGACCGCGGATCACTTACCGGGCAGTGACGGTCCGCTTGCGTCAGGAGTGGCCTGCTGGGGCACTTGCGGCGGCTCTGCTGTCGGCATGCTGCCGTGGGCATTGGGAAGGAGATCCTCCTCCACGACCGGATGGGGGATGCCGCTGCCGTCGAGCTTCACGGAGTGCATCGCGAGGTCGACCGGCAGACCGGGCCGAAAGGTCAGCTTCACCACCCAGCCGGTCCACTCGGGCGGATCGCCCGGGAAGTAGTCGAACACAAAGTTCCCCAGGCTGTAGACGATCGGCACGCCGCGCATCATTTCGAACGTCTGGGTGACGTGCGGGTGGGCGCCGATCACCGCTGCGGCGCCGGCATCGACCATCTTCCGCGCGAGGCGGGCCTGCGCCGGCCGCGGCTGGGGCGTGTTTTCCGGCCCCCAGTGCACGAAGGGCACGATCGCGTCGGCGTATGACCTCGCCGCGCGAATGTCTTCCAGCACCTGCTCTTCCACGAGCGGGGCCGAGCCGGCCTGATCGGCGGTGGCGGCCGTGGTCAGGGCCCGAAAGCCGTTGTAGCCAAGCACCGCCAGCTTGAAGCCATTCCGCTCGAGGATCAGCGGCCGTCGGGCGTCTGCCAGCGTGCGGCCCGCGCCGAACGACGTGATCCCGGCGTCGGCGAGGATTTGCAGCTGCTCGACCAGCCCGGCGGGGCCAAAATCGCCGCTGTGATTGTTGGCCAGCGAGACGGCGGAGAAGTGCTTCTTGAGGAATCGTGGCGAGTCGGCGGCGCCGCGAAATGAATAGGGCTTGAGCATCCGCTCGCCGCCTGTTCCCAGCACGCATTCGAGATTGCCCACGCTGTAGTCGGCATCGGCCAAGAGCTGGCTACATGCCGCAAAGGGATCGTGCCCCGAGGAGATTGCGTGGCCCGGGCCGCCGTCGAGCATGATGTCGCCGACGAACACGATCGACATGCCGGCAGCAGGTTGTGACGGCCTCACGGCATCGTCGGCATACGCACCTGCCACGGAGAGCCAGAGGCCGACCAATGCGCGACAGGGCAGCCCGAGGCAGAGCAGTCGGAGAGGATCGCGGGCAGATTTCCAACAGAACGACACGGCATCTCCTCCGCGGCGGGGACTTCTTCTTGATCTTCGCCTCGGAGTGCCAGAGTACCAGTGCCAAAGCTTTCGCGGCCACGAGCGGGCGTCGGGGGCGGTTCTGCGGCCCACAAATGGCATGGCTTCAGCCTCGATGCCACGTCTATCGTTTCCGAAGCCGGCCAGACATCTGCCGCACGTTCGTCTTCACATCATCCATTCATGGAAAAGGCTTCACGATGACCACGACTCGCTTCGGTTCGTTTGCAGCATCAATGGCATTGGCTCTCGGTCTGCAGGCAGCGTGCATCGGTGCCGGTGACGCCAAGGCCGCCGAAGCGACTCCCGCCGTCGGTCTTCAGGCGAGCGGAGCCGACGCGATCGTCGGCGACTGGAAGCCGACCGACATGGACGTCGACATCCGAATCTTCCCCAAAGACGGCAAGTATGTCGGCGGCGTGGTCAAGGCAGCCAATCAGGCGCTCGTCAACACGGAGCTGCTCCGGGAGATTCAGTACGATCCGGCCAGCAACATGTGGCGGGGAGAAGTGTTTGCACTCAAGCGAGGCCAGTTTGTGCCCATGACCATCAAGATGACCGCCAACGGTTTCGAAATGGTCGCCGGATCGGGCATCATGTCGAAGACCGTCGAGTGGGTCCGGGTGCAGTAGGCCGAACCGTCCGGCCCTGCACGGTTTCCGTCATGAGCAGCGCGGAATCCGCGCAGGGGCTCCGGCCGACCGCCATACTTGCAGGGCGGCCCGCTTCCGCGGCACAATGCTGCTCTCGCGTTTGCACCCGACCTTCTTCTGGGGAGATTGTTCCATCATGGCCACCGCCACTGCCGCCGCACCGTCCACCGATCTGTTGCCGGAAGTCAAAAAGTTTCTCGCCACCGCTCCGCTCAAGGGCGTCGTCGGCGGCAAGGATGTGGCTGGATCCGATGGCAAGACGATGGCCACGCTCGACCCGGGCACCGGCTCGCCCATCGCCGAGTTCTGCGTTCTCTCGGCGGCGGATGTCGACAAGGCGATCCATGCGGCGGCCCATGCCTTCAAGACGTCGGGCTGGGCCACCATGGCTCCCAACGAGCGGGGCGTGCATCTGCAACGGCTCGCGGACGCGGTCGAGAAGCACAAGCCGATCATTGCCCAGATCGAGTCGCTCGATGCCGGCAAGATTCTCGGTCAGGCGGCTGGCGACGTGCAGAACCTCGTCGACACCATGCGTTACTTCACCGACATGGCCCAGCACGTGCAGCGGCGCAACGTGCTTGCCGTCGCCGGGCACGAGGCGTGGACCATTCGGCACCCGTGGGGCCCCTGCGGCTTCATCTTTCCTTGGAATTTTCCATTTCTGCTGATCGGCTGGGGCATCTCGCCGGCGCTTGCCGCAGGCAACACGGTCGTGATCAAGCCGGCCGAAGACACGCCGATGTCGGCGATCTATCTGGCACGGCTGGCCCGCGAGATCGGCATCCCTGACGGCGTGATCAACGTTATCCCGGGCACCGGCGCGGTGACCGGTGCGGCGCTCTCGGCCCACCCCGGCATCAAGCGGATGAGCTTCACGGGATCGCCCGAGGTGGGGCGGCTCGTGGGCGAGGCATGCGGTCGGAACCTCGTGCCGGCGAAGCTGGAACTCGGCGGCAAGGGCGCGGCGGTGGTGTTTGATGACGTCGACGTCGCCGCGACAGCCGAGAAACTGGTGGGCGCGATCACGTTCCACACCGGTCAGGTCTGCTGCGACGCCACCCGCTGGCTCGTGCATTCGTCGATCTACGACAAGTTCGTCGACGAGTGCCGGTCGCGGATGCAGCAGGTGAAGGTGGGCTACCAGCTTGCTGGGCAGTCGCAGATGGGACCGGTCGTCAATGCCAAGCAGCGGCAGCGGGTGCTTTCCTATCTGGAGAAGGGCACGAAGGAAGGGGCCGAGGCGATCGTGGCTGGTGGGCCGGCCGAGGTCTCGGGCCATCAGGGCTTCTACGTGAAGCCGGCGCTGCTCGCGGGCAAGCTCGACAACATCGCCGCCCGCGAGGAGATTTTTGGACCGGTGGCATACCTCGCGAAGTTCTCAAACGAGAACGAGGCGGTCTCCATGGCGAATGACACCGAATACGGACTGGCCAACAGTGTCTGGACGAGCGACCTCGGTCGGGCTGCCCGCGTGGCCGAGTCGATGATCGCCGGCAACAGCTGGATCAACGCCCACAACCTGTTCCCGCGGGGCGTGCCCTACGGTGGCGTGAACAAGAGCGGCACGGGTGGCGGTGTGAACTCGATCGAGACGCTGTTCGACTACTGGCGGAGCCAGTCGGTCGTGCGGCCGCTGTGAACACTGACACGATTATTGTTGGAGCCGGCCTGGCCGGCCTCGCCTGCGCGAGAGGACTCGCGCGGGCGGGTCGGCAGGTGATCGTGGTCGAGGCTGCCGACCGAGTGGGGGGTCGCGTGGCGACCGACACGGTCGACGGCTTCCGTATCGACCGTGGATTCCAGGTCTATCTCGATGCCTACCCTGAGGGCCGGCGGCAGCTTGATCTGGCGGCACTCGGCCTCGGATGTTTCGAGCCCGGAGCCCTCGTGGCCGAGAGCGGCCGGCTGCGAAGCGTGAGCGATCCTTGGCGGCGGCCGTTGGCGGCGGTCGGCTCGATCCTGACGGGCAGCGTGGGGATCGCCGACGGTCTGCGAACAGCCCGGCTGAGGAGCGACTGCGTGCGGGCGGTTCGCGGCGGCACGGCTGGTTCGAATGGGACCAGTCCAGCGGTCGAGCGATCGACCCGCGAGGAACTCAATGCCCGCGGCTTCTCAGAGGGGTTCATTCGTCGGTTCTTCGAGCCGTTTTTTGGCGGTGTATTCCTGGAACGGCAGCTCAACACCTCGGCGGCCGTGTTTGAGTTCACGTTTGCGATGTTTGCGCTGGGAAGGGCCTGCCTGCCGCGTGGTGGCATGGAGGCGATTCCCAAGCAACTTGCAGCCGGTTTGCCGGCGGGAGCAATCCTGCTCGATACGGCCGTCAGGCAGGTGAAGCCCGGCCTCGTAGTGCTGGCCGACGGCCGCGAGCTCGCCGCCAAGAACATCGTGGTGGCCACCGAAGGCTCTGCTGCCACGGCACTCCTGACCGAGGGGCAACGCGGAACAGTGGCGTCGCGCGAATGGAAGGCGACGCGGATGGTGGCCTTCGCCGCGACGCGGTCGCCGCTCTCGAGCCCGACGGTCGTCGTCAGCGCCGAGGAGGGCGGGCCGATCGACAATGTGACAGTGCCCTCCGACGTGGTGGGGGGCTACGCGCCGCCGGGGGCGGCGGTTGTCTATGTCTCCATCCGGCAGGATTGGCAGGGGGATGACGGTGACCTGCACGATGCCGTGCGACGGCAGGCGGCCGGCTGGTTCGGACAATCGACCCACGCCTGGCGGCACCTGAAGACGGTCCGCATCGATCACGCCCTGCCGGACGAATCACCCGCCGCGAGGCGGGGTCGCGTGGCAGCGCCACAGTTCGCCCCGGGCCTCTTCATCTGCGGCGACCACTGCACCACCGCCTCGATCAACGGGGCGCTGGCGAGCGGCCGGTCCTGCGCCGAGGCTGTGCTTGCACTGGGCTGAAAATGGCCCTGTGCCATATGCTCAGGGCATGAACGAACTGATCGGAGCCACGCTGATTTTTCTCGGGCTGCTGCTGGCAGCCGCCGGCCTTTGCTGGCTGGTGGGCCGCGGCCTGGCGGTGCTCGTGCGGCGCAGGACGGTGCGGCAGCTTCTGTCGCCATTGCTGCTGCTCACGGCAGGGCTCGTCGTCGGCGCGGTGCCGTTCGCCTATCAGCATGCCTATCTGGCGATCGTGGGCCTCGGTGAACGCGAGCGTGTGATCAGCGGCGAGCGGGCATTGAACCTCACCGGCTGGGATCGCCAGGGCTACGAGATCCTCAAGCAAAAGCCTGACGTGGCGATTCTGGAGATGGGCAACAAGGACGTCACCGACGACACGCTTGCCATACTCAGCGACCTGCCCAAGCTCAAGGAACTCACGCTCAACGACTCGGCGATTACCGATGCCGGATTGGCCAAGCTCTCCCAGCTGCCGCGGCTGGAGTCGCTCCGCATCGCCCGAACGCAGGTGACGGCGGAGGGGGTGCGGGCGTTCCTGGCCGCGCCGCCACCTCGGCTGCGGCAGATCGACGTGTCGGGCAACGACATTCCCACGAGCATCCTCCGGCAGTGGAAGAACGCGGCCGTGGGGCAAAACGATACGCAGAACGCCCCGCAGAGGCTCGCAGACGGAGAACGTCGCTATGTCAATTGAGTGGAAGCTCGTTGAAGAGCCGCTCGGCAATCCCGACAGTGCCAGGTTCCTCTGTGAGGCGAGCGACTTGGCCTATCTTCCCGAAGCCGAGGGCACGCGGGCCTATGCGGAACTCCTTGGACTCTCCGCCCGGCTGTTCAGTGTCGGTAACACGCAGGCCTGGCTGGCGGTTGATGACGGGAACATCGTCGTGGCGTTCCGCGGCACCGAATCGCCCAGCAGCCTCGACGGACTCAAGGACATTCTGATCACCGACGCCATGAACCTGCTCGTGGTGCCGGAGGGGCGGCTGGGCCACGATCTCTCGGCGGCTGGCGTCGGCGCCCGATTTCACAAGGGCTTCGTTGATGCGATCGCCGCGATCTGGGAGCCGCTCTCCGTCGCGGTGGAGGCCGAGGTCAAGAAGTCCGATCGGCCCATCTGGATCACGGGCCACAGCCTGGGAGGAGCGCTGGCGCTCCTGGCCGCGTGGCTCCTGAAAAGAAAATTTGTGCCGGTGCACGAAGTCTGTACGTTCGGCGCGCCGATGATCGGCAACAAAACGGCCTGCGAGGCTTTCAACCGCGAGTTCAAGGGGCGGATCTTCCGTTACATCAACGGCCGTGATCCGGTGCCGAAACTCCCGACCCTGTCACTGGCGGCCAATGAATTCATGCACGTCGACTCGCAGCGACTGCTCGGCTCCCATCCACACACCGGGCTCGCGGAAGTGATGGGCACGGTGGCTTCGAAGGCGGTCAACGGATTGCTGGCAGGTACGCTCATCGACGAGGCCTGGAAGCACATTACCGAGGAGGTGGGGGCCCACTTCCTCGGCGTCTACCGTGACCTGCTGAACGGCTAGCCGGCGGCGTTCCGACCGTCCTGACCCCGCGTCCGTCGGCCCCGTGCAGCCCCGGCAGGAATTTCGCAAAAAGCGCACTCGCCCTCCGCTGCCACCGTGCATACACTTGATTGAAACGCGTGTTTGACACGCCGATCCTATCGAGAATGAAGGCCTGTTTGCATGGTTCTCGCCGATCCCTCTGCTCGGGCCGAAAAACTCGCCGCGGTCGAGCCGCGGGAACGGATTCTTTCTGCCGCCGGGCGGGAGTTTGCCGAACGGGGCTACGAGGCGGCGACGATCCGCGATATCTGCCTGGCCGCCGGCGTGAACCTGGCCGCCGTCAACTATTACTTCGGTGACAAGCAGCGGCTCTATGTCGAGAGCGTCAAACATGCTCATCAGCAGCGGGCTGGGCAGGTGCCGCTGCCAGAGTGGACCGCGGGCACGCCACCGCAGCGAAAACTCCGCGACTTCGTCGGCAATCTGCTTGAGCGGATGCTCGGCTTCGGCGAGCCGCCCTGGCAGGTCCGTCTCATGATGCGGGAGGTGCTCCATCCGACGGACGCCTGTCGTGAACTGGTCGAGGACTATGTGCGGCCGCGGTTCGAACTACTCGTCTCGATCCTCGACGAACTCGTCGACGGCCAGTTCTCGCAGACCGAACTCCGGAGAGTGGCCCTCTCGATCATCGGTCAATGTTTTCTCTACCGCGCAGCAGGGGATGTGGTGGGCATGCTCGTGCCACGTGAGGAACTCAAGTCGCACCATTCTCTGGGGCCGCTGGCCGACCACGTCACCGGCTATGCCCTGGCGGCCTTGGGTCTGACGCCGCCGCTGGCCAGAGCGTCGCTCCAGACGACTGCCGCACCGCAGCATGCAAGGAAAATGGGATCATGAACATCATTCGAAAAGTGCTCGGCTGGCTTCTGCCCGTGTTGATCCTCGGGGCCGCGGCCGCCGCGTTCATGTTTCTCGGGAGTCAAAAGCCACCCCCGCGCAGGGAGGCCGCGGCTCCAACGGCCGTGGCCGTGCGGACCACGCCACTCCAAAAGATGGAAGGGCGGATCGAGATCGATGCCGACGGCGTGGTCGTCCCGCTCCGTGAGGTCACGCTGGCCGCCGAGGTGCCGGGCCGTGTG
This sequence comes from Planctomycetaceae bacterium, assembly GCA_947449135.1. Classification (GTDB taxonomy): domain Bacteria; phylum Planctomycetota; class Planctomycetia; order Pirellulales; family UBA1268; genus CAMCQY01. The sequence goes on from CANFQO010000094.1 coordinate 9,532, forward strand.
CTGCGGAAGTCTGAAGCCTGCCGCGCCGGCCAGTCGGTGAAGGCTGGCGACGTCCTCTTCGAGATCGACCCCCGCGACTACCAACTCGAGGTACAGCGGCTCGAGGGGGAGGTCAGGCAGGCAGCCCTCAACATCGAGGAGATCGACGAAGAGCTTGCGCAAAACGTGTCCTCCACCGAGCTCTCGCGGCGACAGGTGGATCTTGCGGGTCGCGAGGTGGGCCGTCTCGACAACCTGAAGGCCAACCGCATCGTCACCGAAACCGAACACGAGCGGGCCATGCGGGAAGAACTCACGGCGACCAACGCCCTGACGATGCTTCAGGGTCAGAAACGTGTGCTGATCAAGCGACGCGAGCGATTCACCGAGGCGCAGTCGCTGGCATCCACAATGCTTGAGCGGGCCAAGCTCGATCTGTCGCGGACACAGGTTGTGGCGCCGGTGGACGGCGTCGTCGTCGAAGATAAAGTCGAGCAGGATTCGTTCGTCGCCAAGGGCACGCCGCTGGTCATGCTGGAGGATACGAGCGCGGTCGAGGTGAAGACCAGCCTCAGGATGGACGAACTCGCACAGGTCTGGGGCGGCCGTCCGGCCGGCGGCAATGGCCTGGGGGCCCACGATCTTCCCGACGCTCCTGCCAGGGTCGTGTTCACGCTGGGTGACAGGACGTACGAATGGGACGGCGTGCTCTCCAGGCAGGAGGGGCGGGGGCTCGACGAGAAAACCCGCACGCTTCCCTGTCGCGTGCTCGTGGCGAATCCAGCGAACGTGAAGGCCATCGACCGCTACGGCGCTACGATGGCGACGCTCCCTCCCGAGGCGCCGCGATCGTTGCTGCGGGGCATGTTTGTCGACGTGCTTGTGCAGGTCAACGTGCCGCAGCCGCTGGTCTCTGTGCCGCAGGAGGCGGTGCGGCCCTCGGGCGAAATGTTCGTGATGCGGGATGACAAGCTGGTGATCATGCGTCCGCGGCCGTTTCATTCCGGCGGCGGCGTGGTCGCCCTCAAGGAGGCGGACAGCGGCCTGCTGCCGACCGACCGCGTTGTCACCAGCCAGCTCGCGAATCCACGGGAAGGCATGCAACTTGTGGAGGCAGCCCCGTGAAATCGATCATTGCCTGGACGGTTCGCAATACGCCGGCCATGAA
>CANFQO010000095.1 GCA_947449135.1 Planctomycetaceae bacterium
GGATTCGTTCTCAATCACCAATTGCCCAAAGGCACGGGCCGATGAAGATGCGAGCCACCATCGCCAAAGCCGCAGTTGCCTTCATGGCGCTGATGGCACATGTCGAGGGCGTTGCTGACGAACCGGCAGATCCTGCGTTTCAGACCGCAATCGCGCCCCTGCTCGCAGAACGCTGCGGAGCCTGCCACGGCCCGGACACGGCTGAGAGCGGATTTCGGATCGATGATCGGGCGTTGGCCGTTGCAGGTGGCGATTCTGGTGCTGCTGGGATCGTGCCGGGCAGGCCCGACGCCAGCGAGATCTTTATCCGAGTCTCGACAGCCGACGCGGCGCTACGGATGCCCGCAGAGGGCGAGCCGCTCACCACCAACGAACAAGAGATCCTGAAAGAGTGGATCGCGGCCGGCGCGGTCTGGCCGGACGCCATGCAGTCGCTCGCCGAGCTCATCCCGGAGAATATGTCCCGACGCATTCAGGGGCTTGATCACTGGGCCTTTCAGCCACTCGTTCGGCCAGCCGTGCCCACAGTCCCTGTCGGCACGGAACCGATCGATGCCTTCGTGCAGGAAGCCCTCGCGGCCAGAAGCCTGGCGATGAACCCCGAGGCCGATCCGCGAACGCTGATTCGCCGTCTGCATTTCGACCTCATCGGTCTGCCGCCTGGCCCCGAGGAGATCACTGCCTTCGAAGATGCATGTCGTTCCGCCGGGAGCGTCGATCGCCCCTACATGGAACTCGTCGACAGGCTGCTCGCGTCGCCACACTACGGCGAACGCTGGGCCCGCCACTGGCTCGACGTCGTGCGGTTTGCCGAAAGCAACGGCTTCGAGATGAACAACCCCCGCCCCAACGCCTGGCCCTATCGCGACTGGGTGATCGAGTCGCTCAATAGTGACAAGCCGTATGACCAGTTCGTGAAGGAGCAGCTCTACGGCGACCAGCTCGGGGCCGACGCAGCCACCGGATTCATCGTCGGCGGACCGAGAGACGAAGTCACCTCGCCCGATCGGGTCCTGACAGAAAACCAGCGGGCTGACGAGCTCCACGACATGGTAAGCACCACAGGCTCGGCGCTCCTCGGCCTGACCGTCGGCTGCGCCCGCTGCCACGACCATAAGTTCGACCCGATTCCACAGCGTGACTACTATCGGATCAAAGCCGCGTTTGCCGGCGTCAAGCACGCCGACCGCGATATCCTGCCACCAGACAATGCTGACAGGCTCCAGAAGATCGCCACACTCGAGCGGGAACTGCTGACGATTCGCAAGAGGATCACCGGTGAACATGTCGTCGCTTTTCCGCCGACAAAGACGAGGTTTCTCCGCTTCACGGTGCTCGCCACGACTGCAGCAGAGCCCTGCCTCGATGAATTGGAGGTGTTCACGACCGACGGTCGCAACGTTGCCCGCAACTCGCGGACTTCGGCCTCGGGCGTGCTCGCGGATGGCACAAACCCGTTTCACAGGCTTGAGCACATCAACGACGGCCTCTATGGCAACGATCGGTCGTGGATTTCTAGCGAGACGGGCAAGGGCTGGGTCCAGATGGAACTGCCCGAGGACGAGGAGATCGCCCGGGTCGTCTGGAGCCGCGACCGCAGCCCACAACCGGAGTTCACCGACCGAATCGCCACCAGCTACGAGATTGCCACATCGCTCGACGGACAGGAATGGACAGTCGTGTCCTCACACACTGACCGGCCGCCGCAAGACTCCGTAGAAACGTCCAGCCCGATCAGGTCGGCCGTAGAGCTGTCACCAGACGAATTGGCGGGTGTGGAGAGCCTCTCTGCAGCCGCCGCAGTTCTGACGAAGCAGCTCGACAAGCTCAAACAGCTTTCGAAGGTCTACGCGGGCCAGTTTGTCACTCCTCCACAAACCCACCGTTTCTACCGTGGCGACCCGATGCAGCCGCGCGAGGAGGTGGCCCCGGGGAGTCTCACGAAGTTCGGCCCGGCCTGGCAACTGCCGACTGACGCTATGGAGGCGGATCGCCGCCGGTCGCTCGCCGACTGGATCGCTTCGGCGACAAACCCGCTCACCGCCCGCGTGATCGTCAACCGGCTCTGGCACCATCATTTCGGCACGGGGATCGTCGACACGCCGAGCGACTTCGGTGTGAACGGAGGCGTGCCGAGCCATCAGTCGCTGCTCGACTGGCTGGCCAGCGAACTGGTCGATCCGGCAGATCCCGCCGACCGCTGGCGGCTGAAACGGATTCATCGAATGATCGTGACCAGCCGAGCCTACCGGCAGACGAGCGTCGCACGGCCCGACGGCCTCGCCATCGACTCCGGGTCCCGGCTCCTCTGGCGATATCCACCCCGGCGGCTCGAGGCCGAGCCTCTTCGCGACGCGATCCTCGCCGTCAGCGGCAGTCTCAATCCGAAGATGAGGGGGCCCGGCTTCGACCTCTTCGAGCCGAATACCAACTACGTGAAGGTCTACAACACCAAGACAACCTTCACAGACGACGATTTCCGGCGGATGGTCTATCAGTCGAAGCCGCGGGCCGAGCTGGATTCCTTCTTCGGGGCGTTCGACTGCCCCGATGCCGGTCAGGTGCAGCCGAAGCGGACGATGAGCACGACGCCGCTGCAGGCGCTCAACATGCTCAACGGTGCCTTCCTCCTCGATCAGGCAAACCGGTTTGCAGCGAGGGTGGAACGCGAGGTGGGGAGCGACCCCAGCCTGCAGGTGGCCCGCGCGATGGAACTCGCCTTTGGCCGCAAGGCAACGGACAAGGAACTGGCTGCAGGCGAGTCGCTCGTGTTCGCCCACGGCCTCCCAATCCTCTGCCGCAGCCTCTACAACGCCAGCGAGTTCATCACGATTTATTAGCACCCTGACACCGACGGCAGCGATCAGCCCCCACACCATGCACAACGAACTCTCCCATGCCGGCCGACATATGCTCGACCGCCGTTCGTTCCTGCAGTGGGGCGGCACGGGCCTCTCCGGGATCGCGCTGACAGCACTCCTTCACGAGCAGCGGCTGCTCGGCAGCGAGCCGCCGATCCGGCCGCTGATTGATCCCTCCCAGCCGTATGCACCGCGGACGCCCCATTTTCCAGCGAGGGCGAATCGCGTACTGATGATCTTCTGCTCCGGCGCCATCTCGCACATCGACACGTTCGACTACAAGCCCGAGCTCGTGAGGCGGCACGATACGCCAATGCCGACGGCAAGCGGCGAGCAGTTGATCACCTTCCAGGGAGAGCAGGGGAACCTGATCAAACCGCTCTGGACATTCAGGCCGCGGGGCGAGAGCGGCACGATGACCAGCGATCTGCTCCCACACCTGGGCGAATTGGCTGACGAGCTGTGTTTCATCCACTCGATGACTGCCAAGAGCAACACCCACGGGCCGGCTGAAAGCCAGATGTCGACAGGCTTCACGCTCGACGGCTTCCCGGGCATCGGTGCCTGGACGACCTATGCGCTCGGCAGCGAGTGCCGCGATCTGCCGGCCTTTGTCGCCATCCCCGACCCGCGGGGTGTGCCTCAGAACGGGCCGCGGCACTGGCAGTCGGCGTTCCTGCCGGCGGCATTCCAAGGAACGAGCTTCAACGCCGATCGACCGATTCCAAACCTCACCCGCCCAGCCTCGATCTCAGCCGCCGCCGACATCGCCACGCGAGACTTTCTCGCACAGCTCAACGAGGACCATCTCGCCCGCCATCCAGGCGACACTGATCTCGCCGCGCGGATCAGCGCCTACGAACTCGCTGCCAAGATGCAATTGTCGGCGGCGAAGGTCGCCGATCTCTCCGACGAGTCGGCCGACACGCTCAAGGCCTACGGTGCCGACGACTCGAGCAACTCGCTGAAGGCCCGGTTTGGCCGCAACTGCATCCTCGCCCGGCGGCTGCTGGAAAGGGGCGTGCGATTCGTGCAGCTCTTCAACGGCGGCTACGCGATGGGCGAGGGGGTGGGCAACTGGGATGGCCACAGGAAGATCGCCGAGCAGTACGCCGTGCACGGCCCGATCCTCGATCAGCCGGTTGCCGGGCTTCTGCGCGATCTGAAGGCTCGCGGCCTGCTCGCCGACACGCTCGTGGCGTTCGTGACTGAGTTCGGCCGCATGCCTACGTTCCAGAAGGGGGCCAACGGCCGCGACCACAACCCTGCGGGCTTTACGGTCTGGTTCGCCGGTGCCGGCGTAAAGCGGGCGTTTCACTACGGCGCCACGGACGAATTTGGCTACAAGGCGGTTGAGAACCCCGCCACGATCTACGATCTTCACGCCACGATCCTGCACCTCCTCGGCCTCGATCACACTCGGCTCTCCTTCTATAACAACGGCATCGAGCGGCGGCTCACCGACGTTCACGGCCACGTGATCCGGCAGGTGCTCTCGTGACGCCATCAATGCTGAGCGAATCCGAATGAAGGCCGACGACTGGAAGACATGGCTGATGATCGGGGCCACAGGCTTCGGCGGCCCTGCGGGGCAGGTGGCCATCCTGCACCGCGAAGTGGTGGAGCGCCGCCAGTGGCTCGATGAGGAGGAGTTCCTCGCTGCCATGCGGCTCTGCATGCTCTTGCCTGGCCCCGAGGCCCAGCAGTTGGCGACGTATGCGGGCTGGCGGCGGGGCGGGGTGGCCGGCGGCCTGCTCTCCGGCACGCTCTTCGTCATTCCCGGGGCCCTGCTCGTGACCGCGTTGGCCTGGCTGCATGCCGCGGGCGAACAGTATCCGCTGGTGGCGGCGGCGTTTGCGGGCACGCGTCCGGCGGTCGTGGCCCTGGTGGCACTGGCCGCCTGGCGGATCGGAAAAAAATCACTGCGTTCTGCATCCGCTGTCGCGATCGCCATCACGGCACTCTCGGCGCTTGCCGCAGGCATTCCTTTCCCACTCGTTGTGGTGGTGGCAGGCATCCTTGGCTTCCTGTTGCCCGTGGACCTCGCGGCACAGTCAAGCGGAAAGACCGGCCAGTCGACCCAGCCCGCGGCAGTCGACGCTGCGGACGGCACATCGACGAGCACGAGCCGCCCGATTCGCCATGCCGTCATGACTGCCTTCATCTGGACCGCCGTTTGGGGAGCCTGCTTCCTGATCGTCTTCATGCTCCACCTGGCAGGTGGCCGAGGCACCGCCATCGCCACCCTCTTCACTGAAACCACGCTCCTGTCGCTCGGAGGCGCCTATGCCGTGGTGCCATGGGCGCTCGATGAGTCAGTGGCCCGCGGCTGGCTCGCGCCCGCAGAGCGGTTCGACGCTCTGGCGATGGGTGAGGCGACGCCCGGCCCGCTGATTCTCGTCGTCACATTCATCGGCTTTCTCGCCGGCTGGAAGACCACTGCTGCAGGCTCCGCCACAGCTGGCCTGGAGGGGGCGGCGATCGCGACGCTTTTCGCATTCATTCCTTCCTTCGCGATGATTTTCAGTTTGGCGCCGCTGGTGCGGAGCATTCACCCCACATCGGGCCTCGGCCGGGCCATGGCAGCGATTGGTGCGGTCGTGGTGGCGGCGATCGTGCTCCTCGGGCTGAAACTGGCGGTAGCTTCGTTTCTGCCCGACGGTCAGCCCGCACTGCTGCCCGTGGCCGTGGCGATTGCCAGCGGCATCGCACTGCTCCGCGGCTGGGCCTCGACACCGGTCGTGGTGGCGGCAGCCGCCGCGATTGGGGTCATTCTCAAGGCTGTCTTCTGATCGCCGAGCAGTCTGCCACCGGCAGAACTGGCCACGATCTGGCACGGAATGCGGGTTACAATCATTCGCTCACAGTGCGGGCCGTCACTCCCAGCGAATGCGCCTGGCCGTGACACCACCCCACTGCACTCAATGAGCGAGGCGTTGGCATGAGCGGCAGACCCCACGGCGATGCGTCCCACGGCGGGGCCATCGATTGCATCGTCTGCGGCACCTGCGTGGCCGACATCCTCGTCCGACCGGTGCCACTTTCCGAGCCGGTCGGCCGCGGGCGGCTGTTTCATGTCGAGCCGATCGAGGTGACCACGGGCGGCATCGTCTGCAACTCCGGCACCGCCATGCGGCGGCTGGGACTGCGGGTGGCGGCGTCGAGCCTGCTGGGAAACGATCTCTGGGCCGATGTCGTGCGGTCGCGACTGGCAGCCGAAGGCATCAACACGGCGGCGCTCGAATCACACGCCACACTAGCCACCAGCACGACGGCCGCGCTGATCGATCCGAGTGGTGAACGCAGCTTCGCCCATCATGTCGGAGCACCGGCGGCCATCGACCTCGCCTTCATTCGCCGGCAGGCTGCCCACTTTGGCAACAGCCGCATGACGCTGATCGGCTACTTTGGCCTGCTCCCCTCGCTCGAGCCGGTGCTGGCCGACGCGCTCGCCATCATTAAGGCGACGGGCTGCAGTGTGGCACTGGAAACAGGCGGCTCGGGTGGCTCGCTCGCCGAGATCGCGTCGGCGCTGCCGCAGGTCGACATCTACGTGCCGAGCCTCGACGAGGCCATCCACCAAACCGGTCTCTCCGATCCGCGAGAAATCATCGCCTGCTACCGGCAGCAAGGAGCGGCGGGCGTCGTTGGAGTGAAGCTCGGCACACGGGGCGCGCTCCTCAGCACGGCGGTAGGCGACATGCTCGAAATTCCGTGCCTTCCCGCCCCCGGTCCGGTCGTCGACACAACCGGCGCCGGTGACTCGTTTCTGGCCGGTCTTGTCACTGGAATCCTGCGGGGCATGCCGATCCGCGAAGCCGGCCTGCTCGGCGCCGCCACGGCCGCCTGCTGTGTGACGGGCGTGGGCGCCACCGCGGGCCTGCGTTCCTTTGAGGACACGCTGCACCTGGCCGAAGCTCACCGCAGGTGAAAATCGATCACCAGCGGCAGGTGGTCGCTGGCGGTCTTCGCGAGGCTTGTCCGCACGATCCGGGCCTGTCGCACCGCAATCGGCCCGCGGACAAACGCCTTGTCGAGTGCCCCCACGGCCAGCCACGCTGGGAATGACCGAAATCTGCCGATGGGGCTGGTCACCTGCGCGAAGCCATTCGCCCCCAGGCTCGCAGTGGCAAGCGTATCGCGCCAGTCGTTGAAGTCGCCGACGACCAGCGTCGGCAGCGGATCAGCTGACCGGAAGAGCATGTGCCCGAGGAGGCGTTTCATCTGCCAGTGCCGCTCCCGCTCGGCGAGCCCTAGATGCGTGTGCACCAGGTGTAGGCTCCCCTCTGGACTGTCGATCTGAAGCAGTTGCGCGCCGCGGGGCTTCCGCGTACCCTGCCGGAGGAGAATCCTGTGCCGGCTCTCCACCGGCCACCGCGACAGCACGAGATTGCCATAGCCGCCGTCGCCGACCGCCACGTTTGACTGATAGACCGCATGGGCCCGGAAGTAGCGGGCGAGCAGCCTTGGCTGATCATCGAACTGGCTCCGCCGCACGAGCCGATCCACCTCCTGCAGGCAGATGAAGTCGGGATTCTCCGCCTCGATGCAGTCGATGATTCGGGAGAGGGAATACCGCCGGTCACGGCCGCCGATCCCCTTGTGGATGTTCCAACTCAGCAGTCGCATGGGGGAACCGTCTTGGTGGCCGTGGTCAGCGTTTCTGTTTCTGCCGCATGTAGTAGCGTTGCACGCGGGCCACGCAGGGGCGGCCGTCGGGGCTCATCGTCCCGCAGGCGGCATCGGGACGGCCGGCCTGCTGCACCACCGCTCGCACGCGGGTCGGGACCGGATCTGCAAGATCTGCGTCGACGTCGTCGACAGTCAGCCCGTGGCAACAGCAGAGCGGCCCGGCTGGATCCTTTGGCCAGTAGAGCGCATGCGCTTCGGCGGCTGCCACGGTCCGCTCGAGCAGGTCGAAGTAGGCGACCGGGCAGGTTTCTGTCGCACACCAATAGGCCGGCTCGCCGAGTGATTCGGCGGCCTTAGCAGGGAGATGGGACAGCAGCGTTCCCATCCCCACCTGCACGCCATCGGCACCACACCGCGGGCACCGCGGTGGCAGACTCGAATCGGGCTCCTTGCAGAAGGCTTTATTCACAATTCTCGACAACCTGATCCAGACAGTGCTGATTTCCCGATCTCTAATTTCCCGATCTCTATAAGTGCAGACATTCCAGCCACCAGATTGTAGCCTAGGCAGTCTTATGCACGCCCATGACGATTCCGCTTCGCCCGGCCACCACGACATCCGCATCGGCACGCTCGTGCCCGCCCACGACCGCACCGCGGAAGTGATCCGGCAACTCCTGCCGCACGGGTTCGAGACGTTTCAGATCAGCTTCGGTAGGTCTGTCGGCGATCTCGACCTGAACGGGCTGGCCGCCTCCGTGCAGCGGGTCCTCGACGACTATGGCTCATCGGCCAAGCCCGAACTACCGCGTCGCATCAGCGCAATCGGCGTCTACGGGAATCCGCTCACGAGCCCCGAAGCGGTTCGCGACTGGGAACGCCTCATCGATGCCGCGCCGGCCTTCGGTTGCGACATCGTCTCGGGGTTCGCCGGCAGGATTCCAGGCCGCCCCGTACCGGAGTCGTATGGACGGTTTGGGGAGGTGTTTCGTTCGCTCGCCGCCCGGGCGGAAGAGAAGGGGGTGCGACTCGCCTTTGAAAACTGCGAGGCCCGCGGCACCTGGGAGGCCGGTGACCGCAACATCGCCCATGCCCCACAGGCTTGGGACGCGATGTTCGGCGAGGTAGAGAGTCCGGTGATCGGCCTGGAATGGGAACCGTGCCACCAGATCGTGAGCTTCGTTGATCCGCTGCCGCAGCTCCGCCGCTACTCGCACCGCATCTGGCACATCCACGGGAAGGATGCGACCGTGCTCTGGGACGTGATCCACGAGCACGGCATCCGCGGCGGCGTGCAGTATGTCCACCATCGCACGCCCGGCTTTGGCGATACCAACTGGACCGACCTGATCAGCACGCTGCGGCTCCAAGGCTGGCAGGGCAGCATCGACATCGAGGGCTTTCATGATCCGGTCTACCGTGACGCTCTCGAGACCACGGGACAAGTGGCGGCACTCGACTATCTGAAACGCTGCCGCGGCGGCCGGTTCATACCGAACGTGTTTTAACCCAGCAGTCTGCACGCGTTCCGGCGACGCGCGCTGTCACGCGTTCGCGCTGACTGCCGCCGCCATCGCGTCCACCACCTGCCGCAATTCGATGGGCGTGATCGTAAAGGGCGGAACCGCATACATCACGTTCCCAATCGGCCGTAGCCAGACGGAGTGCTCGAGGATCAGCGGCGCAAGCTTTTTTCTGTCAAAGGCTTTTTCTGTTTCGATCGCGAGAAAGCCGCCTCGACAGCGGACTTCCCTGACATGCGGGAGGGCGGCCAACGGCGTCAGCCACTCCCGCCCCATTCGCTCGATGGCAGCCACCCGCTCGGCGACGGGCTCACGCTCGAAGAGATCGAGCGAGGCATTGGCCGCCGCACAGCAGAGCGGATTGCCCATGTAGGTGGGCCCATGCATCAGGGCATGGTCAGGCTGCTCGCTGTAGAAGGCAGCAAACACCTCCGTGGTCGCCATCGTCACGGCCATCGGCAGCGTTCCGCCGGTCAGCGACTTGCCGAGACAGAGAATGTCGGGCACAACGCCGGCCCAGTCGCAGGCCAGACGTTTTCCTGTTCGCCAGAAGCCCGTTCCAATCTCGTCGGCGATGAGCAGTAGCCCCGCCTCCCGCGTCAGATCCGCCAGCCGCCGTAGCTGGTCCGGCGAGTGAAACCGCATGCCGGTCGCGGCCTGCACGAGGGGCTCGACGATGACGCCGGCGCACTGGCCGCCAACCTCTGCGAGAAACTCAGCGAATGCGTGCCAGCCAGCCTCGTCGACCGGCATCTCCTGCGGATATTGCTCGAGCAGGAACCCACGGAAGTGCCGATGCATGCTGTCGTCGGGATCGCAGACGCTCATCGCGCCGCTGGTGTCGCCATGATACGAATGCCGCAGACAGACAAACCGCTTCCTCGCTGGCTCGCCTCGGTTCATCCAGAACTGCACCGCCATCTTGAGCGCCACTTCGACCGCTACGGACCCGGAGTCGCAGAAAAACGAATGGTTGAGGCTGCCGGGCATCAGCTGCGCGAGACGATCCGCCAGCCGCACCACCTGCGGATGATCGATGCCGCCGAGCATGACGTGCGGCATGCGGTGGGCCTGATCCACGATCGCTTCGACCAGGTGCGGATGGCGATGGCCGTGGCAGACGGTCCACCACGACGAGAGGGCGTCAATGATCCGCTGGCCCGATTCGAGCTCAAGCCACACTCCCTCGGCGGCGACCACGTGCAGCGGCTCGCTCACCGTTCGCATCTGGCAGTAGGGCCGCCAGAGCGTCATGCCAGCGAGCCGGTCGAACTCAGGCCCCGAGTCCACAGTCCCGGAGCGCACGGCAGCCCGATGCGCGACGGCTTCGTGACGTGAGCTCATGGGGCGCGATCCAAATGCAGAAGGAGCTGCGAACGAATGATTGTAGCGACCGTGTCGCCAGCCGCGGCGTTAGCCAGCGATGCCCTCAGTCCGTCGAGCGAATCAGCCTCGCGACGCAGGTCATGAATCCCTGCGGCATCAGCCGCTTGAGCCGCCA
>CANFQO010000096.1 GCA_947449135.1 Planctomycetaceae bacterium
CCCAGCACCCGGTCGGTCGCCGCGTCGGCCAGCACCTTCACCTTGCCCATTGTGTCGTTGATCGTGCGGGCACGGCCGTTGGCACGGAACGGAAACACGCCCTTCTTGAAGGCAGTGCCCGCCGCCACGAGCTGGTCTTCCGTCTTTCCCACGGCCGCAATCTCCGGGTGCGTGAACACCACCGCCGGTACAAGGTCGTAGTCAACGTGTGAATAGCCGGTCTTCATGCCCTCGACGCAGGCCACGCCATCCTCCTCGGCCTTGTGGGCGAGCATCGGGCCGGGGATGCAGTCGCCGATCGCATAGATGCCCGCGGCCGACGTGCGGAAATGTTCATCGACGGGTATCCAGCCCCGCTTGTCGGTCGTGATCCCCACCGTATCCAGACCGAGGTCAGCCGTGGCCGGGAAGCGGCCGGTCGCTGCCAACACGCGATCACAGTCGATCGGCGGCTGACCCTCGCACTCCACGACGCACCGGCCGTTGACGGCGCGGGCACTCTTCACCTTCATGCCCAGACGGATATCGAGCCCCTGCTTGCGGAAGAGCGTGAGCGCCTCCGCTGCGATCTCCGCGTCGATGCCCATGAGGATGCGATCGGCATACTCGAGCACCGTCACCTTCGAGCCGAGCCGTCGCCAGACACTGCCCAACTCCAGGCCGATATAGCCGCCGCCGATCACCACCAGATGCGCCGGGACACTGTCAAACGCAAGCGCCTCCGTGCTCGTTCCCACCAGCCGGCCATCGACCTCGACGCCGGGCAGGACCACGCTCTTACTCCCCACGGCCACGATGATTTTTCCAGCTTCAAGAATTGTCTTGGAGCCGTCGGCGGCCGTAACCTCCACCTTGCCCGGCCCGGCCAGCCGGCCCGTGCCCTTGAGGCGGGTGATCTTGTTCTTCGCGAGCAGCGCCTCGATACCCTTGGACAGCGTCGTGACCACGTCGTCCTTCCGCTTCATCAGCGTCGGCAGGTCGAGCGACACGCCCGCCACCTTCACGCCGTGCACCGCCAGTTCGTGCCCGGCCTCCTCGTACTTGTGGCTCGATTCGAGGAGCGCCTTCGAGGGAATGCAGCCCACACGCAGACAGGTGCCCCCGAGTTTCTCCTCTTTCTCGATGACAGCGGCCGTCATCCCCAGCTGCGCGGCCCTGATCGCCGCGACATAGCCACCCGGGCCACCACCGATCACCACCAGATCATGCTGTGCCATGTGCTTCCTATCTCAAAAACTTCCACGACTCTTCGACATGCGAGAAACAGAATCTCTTGATGCTGAGAAGCCGGTCGGAGGCATGCGCAGGAGCCGGTGAATTTTGCGACTCACGAGCGAACTACCACCGTCCAAGAGCCTCCTGTAGCCAAATCCGCCGGCGACGAGCATGCCGCAGACCGGCGAACCAAACCGCACGACTTCAGCCCCACATCGATCGTGCTTCTACACCTCGAGCATCAGCCGGCTCGGGTCCTCGATCGTGTCCTTGATTCGCTTGAGGAATGTCACCGCCTCGCGGCCGTCCACCAAACGATGATCGTAGGTGAGCGCGAGATACATCATCGGCCGAATCACCACCTGGCCGTTTACCGCCATCGGCCGATCCTGGATGGCGTGGAGCCCGAGGATGCCGCTCTGCGGCGGATTGATGATCGGCGTGCTCATCATCGAGCCATAGACGCCGCCGTTGGAGATCGTGAACGTGCCCCCCTGGAGTTCGTCCAGCTTGAGCTTGTTGTCGGCGGCGCGGCGGGCGAAATCATTGATCGCCAGTTCGATGCCGGCAAACGACATGGTCTCGGCGTTGCGGAGCACCGGCACGACCAGTCCCTTGCCGCCCCCGACCGCGATGCCGATGTCGCAGTAGTCGCGGTAGACAATGTGCGGCTCACGGTATTCGGCATTCACCTGGGGCACCGCGCGGAGCGCCTCCACGGCAGCCCGCACGAAGAACGACATGAAGCCGAGCTTCACGCCATGCCGCTCCTGGAAGACATCCTTGAACTTCGACCGCAACGCCATCACGGCCGACATGTCGACTTCGTTGAAGGTGGTGAGCAGGGCCGCCTGCTGCTGGGCCTGAACAAGCCGCTCGGCGATCCGCTGGCGGATCGGGCTGATGAGGACATAGCGTTCCTCTCGACTGCCCCCCGCGGCCATGGTCCCGCCGGTTTTGGCGGGCACGATCGCGGCCGGGCGCGGAGCCGGGGCCGCAGGGGCCGGCTTCGACACGGCAGCCATGGCATCCGACTTGGTTACCCTACCGCCGGGGCCCGTGCCCGTCGCGCCCGACGCCGCAATGCCTGCCTCACCGAGCACGCGGGACGCCGCGGGCATCACCCGCGGAGGCTGAACCGAACCGATGTCGGTCCGACCTTCCGTCCGCTTCACGTCCACGACCGATTGGGATGGCGACGCCGGAGCCGGCGAGCCTGCCCCCGCTCCCGCTCCCGCAGGCTCCATGTAGCCGATCACTTCGCCCACCAGCGCCTTCTCACCGCTGCCTTTGAGCACCTTCGTGATCGTTCCTGCCCGCGGCGCCGGCAGCTCCACCGTCGCCTTGTCGCTCTCGATTTCGACGATCGAGTCGTCAATAGCAACGACATCCCCCTCCCGCTTCTTCCAGGTGCCGATCATGACCTCGGTGATCGATTCACCGACTTCGGGGACTTTGAGTTCGAGTGGCATTGGTTGATCGCTACGTTGCGGGTGGATGAACGGAACGGGTGGTTTGAGGACGATTGCGACAGCGGCTCACGCCGCCGCCGCTAGCTGTGGAAGGCGGCGGAGAGCAGTTCGTTCTGCTCGAGGTCGTGGCTCTTTTTCGAGCCGGTGGCGGGGCTGGCGGCACTCTGCCGGCAGACGCCCGAGAACGGAAAGCGGTCGAGGAGCTTCTCACCGAAGTGGATGCGGAAAAATCTCCACGCTCCCATGTTCTCCGGCTCTTCCTGCACCCAGACGGCGGGTGTGCCAGGCGCGTAGTCGGCCAGCGCCGCCTCCAGCGCCCGCTTTGGCAGTGGATAGAGCTGCTCGACCCGCACGATGGCCACGTCGTGCCGCCCCAACTCCTGCCGACGCTTCTCGAGTTCGTAGGCCACCTTGCCCGAGCAGAGAAGGATCCGCCGGATATCCCGGCCCGGTACGGCCGACGCATCGGGAATCACGCGTTGAAACGTTCCCTTTACCAGCTCGTCCATGTTCGACACGCACGCCGGATTCCGCAGCAGGCTCTTGGGCGTCATCACGATCAGCGGCTTCCGCCAGACCCGTAGTACCTGCCGCCTGAGGCAGTGGAACATCTGCGCGGGAGTCGTCGGCTGGACCACCTGGATGTTGTCCTTGGCCGCCAGTGATAGAAATCGCTCCAAGCGGGCGCTGGAGTGTTCGGGCCCCTGCCCTTCGAAGCCGTGCGGCAACAGCATCACGATGCCGGAGAGCCGGTTCCACTTGTCCTCGGCGCTCACGATGAACTGGTCGATCACGACCTGGGCCACGTTGACGAAGTCGCCAAACTGCGCCTCCCAGATCACGAGGCCATCCGGACAGTCGAGGCTGTAGCCGTATTCAAAGCCCAGCACGCCCATCTCAGAGAGCGGGCTGTTGTAGATCTCAACCGGCGCCTGATCGGGCGACAGATGCTCGAGGGTGCAGTAGGTGTCGTCGGTGACGGCGTCGTGGATCACAGCATGCCGGTGGCTGAACGTGCCCCGCTGACTGTCCTGACCGGAGATCCGAATCCGCAGTCCTTGGGTGGCGAGGCTTGCCAATGCCAATGCCTCGGCTGCCGACCAATCGAGCGGCTGCCCGCCCCGCGCCATCTGCTGGCGACCCTCCAGAAACTTCTGAATCTTGGCGTGTGGCTGAAAACCCTCGGGCAGGGCCACGAGCCGGTCGAGCAGGTGCTCGAGGACCTCACGGCGGACACCCGTATCGACGTCGGCGGCCTCGCGCTCACGACCGCCGACATAGAAGGCCCAGACGCCGCCGACGTCGCTGCGATGCACGTAGTCGTCGCTCTTGGCGACCGATAGTTCCGCATCAAGCCGGGCCCGGTGCTCGTCGGCGATCTGCATCGCCTCCTCGCGGGTGATCTCGCCGAGCTTGAGCAGCTTTTCAAGGTAGCTTTCGTGCACGCTCGGTCGCCGCTCGATCACGCGATAGAGCGCCGGTTGCGTGAAGGCCGGTTCGTCGGCCTCGTTGTGGCCGCGTCGGCGGAAGCAGTACATGTCGATGACCACATCGCGTTGGTACTCGCGGCGGAAATCCATGGCGAGATTGACCACCTGCGCCACGGCCTCCGGATCCTCGCCGTTGACGTGGAATATCGGGATCTGCAGCATTTTTGCGACGTCGGTGGCATACATGCACGACCGCGACTCCCGCGGCCCGGTAGTGAAGCCGATCTGGTTGTTCACGATCACATGCAGCGTGCCGCCCGTGCGGTAGGCTTCGAGTTCGCTGAGGTTCAGCGTTTCTTGGATGATTCCCTCGCCCGCAAACGCAGCGTCGCCGTGGATCAGGATGACCATGCCGTTCTGGCGGGCCTGATCGGCGGAACGATCCTGCCGGGCACGCATGCGGCCAATCGCCACCGGATTCACAAACTCCAGATGGCTCGGATTGAAGCAGAGCGTGAGATGAACACTCCGGCCGTTTGCGGCGCCGTAGTCGGTGGAGTGGCCAAGGTGATACTTCACGTCACCACGGCCGACGTGCAGTTCCGGATCCATGTCGGCGAATTCGCGAAAGATTCGCTGCGGACTCTTTCCCATGATGTTGGCCAGGACGTTGAGCCGGCCACGATGCGCCATCGCCAACACGATGTCGCCAATGTCCTGTGAAGCCGCCCGCTCGATCGACATTTCCACCAGCGGAATCAGGCTCTCCGATCCCTCCAGCGAGAAGCTCTTGGCCCCGAGAAACCGCTTCTGGATGAACTCCTCGAAGACGGCTGCGGTCGTCATCTGCCGATAGATTCGCAGCTGCTGCTTGCGATCGAGTTGGATGCGGTTTTCACAGCCCTCCATACGCACCTGCAGCCACTGCCGCACGCGCAGGTCGTCCATGTGCATGAACTGCACGCCAATCGACCGGCAGTAGGTGTTGCGGAGCCGCTTGATGATCTGCCGCAGCGACATCGACTGCGGACCCTCGATCGTGTCGGTCGAGAACGACCGATCCATGTCGGCCTCGGTCAGGTGATAGAACTGCGGATCAAGCTCCGGCAGCCCAGGCCGCGGCCGGCCGAGCGGGTCGATCTCGGCCATCAGATGGCCACGAACACGGTAGGCTCGCACCAACTGGTCGACGCGGTCCTGCAGGAAGGCCACCCGCTCCTCACCGGCCGTCCCGGTAGCCACAGGCAGCGGCAACGGCATCGCTTCCCCCGCCGGCGCGTTGGCCAGCCGCACGTCGCCGTTGGCGATCGCCACCGCATGCCCTGTGGCAATGCCATCGGGGGCCACGAGCTTGCCGACCGGAGGCAATGTCGACGCATCCGCATGGGCCACACCGTTGCCAGCGGCCGTGGGCTTTACCGACTGACCATGACCTGCCTGGCCCGACGTGGTGGCGGCAGCACGTGCCGGCACCGCCACGGCCGCGCCGTTGGAGAGCGAATCAAAGTAGACCCGCCAGTCAGGATCAACGCTCGCAGGATCGTGCTGGTACTGCTCGAAAAGCTCTTCGAGAAAAGCAAGGTTCGCTGTTCCCGCCGTATCGATACTGTCGGTCGTGCTCACTGGTGGCCCTGCAGGTCGTGGCGTTGCGATAACGATTCGTCGCGTGGGTCAGACGAGGTTGAACAACGAAGGCTTGAAGGAAGGCGGGGAACGTCGACAACGCTCACATCGCCAGCAACAGCCTTCCCGGGCTCTCCAGATACCCGATGACCTCCTTGAGAAACCGGGCAGCCGCAGCACCGTCAATGACCCGGTGGTCGTAGGAGAGCGACAGCGGCATCATCAGCCGGGCTTCGATGCGGTCATCCCGAACGACCGGGATCTTCCGCGACCGTCCCACCAGCAGGATCGCCACCTCCGGCCAGTTGATGATCGGCGTCGAATAGGTTCCGCCAATGGCCCCGAGGTTGCTGATCGTGAACGTGCCGCCGCGCAGGTCTTCGATGCCATACTGCGAATTCTTTGCCTTCTCAGCCGTATCGGCAACGGCCTGAGCGAGCTGCGGGATGGACATCTCGTCGCAGTTTCGCAGCACGGGCACCACGAGACCGCGCGGCGTGTCCACCGCCAGTCCGATGTTGACGTAGTCCTTGTAGACGAGTTCGCCCTTCTCCATGTCGATGGAGGCATTGACGACCGGATGCTGCCGGAGCGACAGGCTCACCGCCTTGATCACGAATCCGAGCGCCGTCAGCTTGACGTTGCTCTTCGCGTATTCCTGGGCGCTTGCCTTGCGGAGGCTCTCCAGTTCGGTGACGTCGGCGTCGTCAAAATTCGTGAGATGCGGAATCGTGGATACGCTGCGGACCATGTTGGCCGCGATCGTCTTCCGCATGCGCGAGAGTTGCTCACGGCGAATCGGGCCCCAGTCGTCCCGCTGTGTCGAACCTGATTTGCCGGCCCCTGAACGCGTGGGCGAACCCTGACCGCCCGCCTGCCGCACGGCGGTGATCACGTCCTCGCGAACGATCCGGCCGGCCGGACCACTGCCGCGGACCCGGGCCAGATCGACCCCAAGCTCCCTCGCCAGCCGCCTCACTGCCGGCCCGGCGGGCTCGACAGCGGTGGCCGTGCTCGCTTCTTCAACTTCATGCACAGGCGCCGGCTCACTGCGGGCCGCAACAACAGCGGGAGCGGGCACCGGAGCGGCGGCGACCGGGGCCGCAGGCCGCGGCGGAGCGGGCGCCACAGGTGCCGGAGCGGCCACTGCGGCCGGCTGTGCCGCCGGAGCCGGAGCCGGCTTGGCAGTTGTTGCCGACGCTCCGGCTGCATCGAGCAACACGAGCGCCTGCCCCACCTTGACGGTATCACCCTTCTTGACGAGCACCTGGGCAATACGGCCACCGGGCGGACAGGGCACCTCGATCACAGCCTTGTCTGTCTCCACCTCCAAGAGCGCCTGACCCGGCTTCACGACATCGCCTTCCGATACGAAGACGGTCACGACATCGCCAGACGCGATGTTTTCGCCCAGATCGGGCAGCTTGAATTCGGTTGCCATGGAATCCGTTACTCGGGGTTATCGCTAGGGTTAGAAGTGGTGAAAGCGGTTCAAACGAAGGGCAGTCGATTCGGGATCCTCTCCCGATGGCTCAATGCTGCGGCTCACGCCGAGGCGGCGTCGATCTTGTCAGGGTTCACGCCAAGCCGCCGGATCGCCTCGGCCACAACATGGGCTCCGATCGCACCGGCAGCGGCAAGCCGCGACAGCGTGCCGATCGCGATGCACTCGGCATCGACCTCGAAGTGCCGTCGCAGCGGGCCACGAGTGTCGCTGCGACCAAACCCGTCGGTGCCCAGGGTGAACAAGCCCCCGGGAATCCAGGGATCGAGCTGCTCGGGAACGGTCCGCACATGGTCGCTGGCCGCCACGAACACACCCTCGGCACCAGCCACAGTGTCTTCGAGGTAGCTCCGCTTCGGCGTGGCCTCGGGATGCAGCATGTTCCAGCGGCGGCACTCCTGCGCCTCGCGACGCAGCTCCTTCCAGCTGGTCACGCTCCACACCGTACTGGCCACACCCCAGTGCTCGGCAAGCAGATCGGCAGCCCGGATCACCTCCCGCAGGATGGCGCCCGAACCAAGCAGATTCACATGCGGCAGCTTCCCCGCAGCGGTCGATTTTGCCGGCACCTCTCGGAGCCTGTACATCCCCTTGAGAATGCCTTCCTGACAGCCCGCAGGCATCGGGGGCATCTCGTAGTTTTCGTTGTAGACCGTGATGTAGTAGATCCAGTCTTCGCCCTTGGCATACATGCGGTCCATGCCATCGAGCATGATGACCGTGGCCTCATAGACGAACGCCGGGTCGTAGACCTTCACGGTCGGATAGGCGATGGCGAACAACTGGCTGTTGCCGTCCTGATGCTGGAGCCCCTCGCCGGCGAGCGTCGTCCGGCCGGCAGTGCCCCCGAGGAGGAAGCCGCGAGCCCGACAGTCACAGGCCGCCCAGATCTGATCGCCGATCCGCTGGAAGCCAAACATCGAGTAGTAGATGAAGATCGGGATCATCGGTACGCCATGGCTGGCATACGACGTGCCGGCAGCGATGAAACTCGAAATGCTGCCCGCCTCGGTGATGCCCTCTTCCAGGATCTGGCCGTCCTTCGCCTCACGGTAGTAGAGCAACTGGTCGGAATCGACCGGCTCATAGAGCTGACCGCTGTGGGCGTAGATGCCGCACTGCTTGAAGAGCGGATCCATGCCGAAGGTACGCGACTCGTCAGGCACGATCGGCACGATGTACTTGCCGACGTTTTTATCCTTCAACAGCGACGCCATCAGCGTCACCACGCCCGTGGTCGTGGAGACCTCGCGACCGGCGCTCTTCTCGATGAAGCCGGCGTACTCTTCGATCGACGGCGTCTTGAGCATCGGCCCCTGCTTCGGCCGGCTTGGCACAGACCCGCCGAGCGCCTCGCGGCGCTCTCTCAAATACTTCATCTCGGGCGAATCTTCCGGCGGCCGATAGAAGGGCGCCTTGGCCACCTCGTCGTCCGAGATCGGAATCCCGAAGCGGGTGCGGAAGGCCCGCAGCTCCTCTTCGTTGAGCTTCTTTTGCTGGTGCGTGACGTTGCGGCCTTCGCCCACCTCGCCGAGACCATAGCCCTTGATCGTCTTGGCGATCACCACCGTCGGCTTGCCGTGGCACTTCATCGCCGCATCGTAGGCCGCGTAGACCTTCTCGGGGTCATGGCCACCGCGACGGAGCTTTTTGAGCTTCTCGTCGGAGAGGTGCGACACCATCTCGGCCAGCTCCGGATCGCCGCCGAAGAAGTGCTCGCGGATGTAGCCGCCGGGCATGACGACATACTTCTGATACTGGCCGTCGACGATCTCGTTCATCCGCTTGACGAGCTTGCCCTTCTCGTCCTTGGCAAGCAGCGGATCCCACTCGTCGCCCCAGATCACCTTGATGACGTTCCAGCCGGCACCGCGGAAGACCCCTTCAAGTTCCTGGATGATCTTGCCGTTGCCCCGCACCGGGCCGTCGAGACGCTGCAGATTGCAGTTGATCACGAACACGAGGTTGTCGAGCTTCTCGCGGGCCGCCAGCGAAATCGCGCCGAGCGTCTCCGGCTCGTCGCACTCGCCGTCGCCGATGAATGACCAGACGTGCTGCTTGCTCGTATCCTTGATGCCGCGATCCTGCAGATACTTGTTGAACCTGGCCTGATAGATGGCCATCAGCGGCCCGAGCCCCATCGACACCGTGGGAAACTCCCAGAACTCGGGCATCAGCCACGGATGGGGATAGCTGGAAAGCCCGCCACCATCGGCCAATTCACGACGGAAGTTCTCCAGTTTCTTCTCGCTGAGGCGACCCTCGAGAAAGGCGCGGGAGTAGATGCCGGGCGAGGCATGGCCCTGGAAATAAACCTGGTCGCCGGTATTGTCGGTGCCGCGGCCCCGGATGAAGTGATTCATCGCCACTTCCACCAGCGTGGCCGACGAGGCGAAGGTGGAGATGTGGCCACCGATGCTCTTGTCTTCGCGATTGGCCCGCACGACCATCGCCATGGCATTCCAGCGGATGATGCTCTTGATCCGCCGCTCGAGTTCCCGATTGCCTGGAAACGGGGGCTGCTTCTCAGCCGGGATCGTGTTGATGTAGGGCGTGGTCGTGGAGAACGGGATCGGCACGCCGAGCCGATAGGCCTCCTGCTCGATGGCGTGCAGCAGATAGGCGGCCCGGTCGGAACCGCGGCTGTTGATGACATACCGCAGCGAATCCAGCCACTCGGTCGTTTCGGTGGGATCGGCATCGACCGCCGCGACGCCGTCGACAGGCACCGGCTGCCCGCTCGTGCTGTCGCTCATCTGGCCAATCGCCATCGGAGCATGCCCTCCACGGGGCAATTCTCCGCCACCACCAGAGAGTCCGTTTGCGGTATCTGCCCCCTCAACAACGTCGCTGCCGGTCTGATCGAGGTTGGGGCTGGCCATGGTGTACTCCGGAAAGGTGGGCGAACTTTGCCCATTATTCCGATGGTTCCGGGGGGCGTAAAGCCCATTAC
>CANFQO010000097.1 GCA_947449135.1 Planctomycetaceae bacterium
CGCCAAGGCAAAGTTGCTCTACGACGTGCTCGACGCATCCGGTGGCTTCTATGCCGGCCATGCCAGCCCCCAGTGTCGATCCGACATGAACGTCACCTTCCGTCTGCCCGACGAGACGCTCGAAAAGGCCTTCATCAAGGGGGCTACGGAGCGGAAGCTGGTCGACCTCAAGGGGCACCGTTCCGTGGGGGGTATTCGGGCGAGTATCTACAACGCGATGCCGGTGGCCGGTGTCGAGTCGTTACGGGACTACATGCTGGAGTTTCAACGCAGTCAGCGCAGCTAGATCGCATGCAACTTTGGTTGAGAGGCCCAAACCGCCGGGTGGCGGGGAAAGCCTCCGGCTCGAAGCGAGGATACGCTCACTCGCTTCGGCTTCCCCCGACCCCCGGCCCCTGAATCGTCAAGGAAAGACGCTACACTCATTGAAGATGCGGTCCGACCGTTGATGGCCACAGTCATCCCTGTCCTTGCGGAAACCCCAATCAAATGCCCTCGATCATCGTGCTCGACACGCTCAGCCCTGACGGCCTCGCGCTCCTCGATGCTGCGGCCCACGTGGGTGTCACTTATGAGGTCGTCACCGGGCTCTCGGGCCCCGGTCTGCGCGAGGCTCTGGCGCGTCACGACGGTGCGATCTGCCGCAGCGGCGTGAAGATCACTGCGGAGTCGCTTGCCGGCAATCATCGTCTGAAGGCCATCGTGCGAGCGGGTGTCGGCACCGACAACATCGACAAGGATGCGGCGACTCGGCAGGGGATCGTGGTGATGAACACGCCTGCCGGCAACACCGTCAGCACGGCGGAGCATACGTTCGCTCTGATCCTGGCACTGTCCCGCAACGTCGCCGCCGCTGACGCCAGCCTCCGTGCCCACCGTTGGGAACGCAACAAGTTCATGGGCGTCCAGTTGGCAGGCAAGACGCTGGGCATCGTTGGGCTGGGCCGGATCGGGCAGGCGGTGGCGAAGCGGGCTCAGGCCTTCGACATGAGGGTGGTCGGCTTCGACCCGTTTCTCTCCGCGGAGCGGGCTGCGGAGATGGGCATCGAACTGGTCGAAACGGTGCGGGGTATGCTGCCGCAGGTTGACTACCTCACCGTGCACACGCCCCTGACCAGCGACACAAAGCACTTGGTCGGCATGGACGAGCTGGCCATCCTGAAGCCGGGTGTGCGGCTGGTGAACTGCGCCCGCGGCGGCATCTATGACGAGAAGGCGCTTGTGGAGGGCCTCAAGAGCGGCGTGATCGGCGGCGTGGCCCTCGATGTCTTTGAGCAGGAGCCCTGCACCGACAGCCCGCTGTTTGGCATGCCGGGGGTGCTCGTCACGCCCCATTTGGGTGCGAGCACCGAAGAGGCTCAGTCGCAGGTGGCCGTCGAGGGCGTCGGGCTGCTCGTCGATTTTCTGTCGACCGGCGCCATCCGCCACTCCGTCAACTCCAGCCCCATCGATCCGGCATCGCTGGAGGGCGTGCGTGGATTTTTGGACCTCGCCTGGCGGCTCGGCGTCTTGCTGGCCCAACTCGAGGAGGGCCCGCCACGGTCCTGTTCGATCGCCTATCGCGGTGAGATCGCGTCGCGGAACACGCGTCTGGTGACCGCGGCCTTCGCGGCCGGGTTGCTCGAGTCGGCTCTCGAGGACGTGAATATCGTCAACTCCGAAGTGCTGCTCCGTGACCGGGGCATCGAACTGGTGGAGCAAAGCCGGACCGACCCGGGAGCGTTCAGCTCGGTCGTGGCCGTCGATCTGGTCTCGGGTGACCGGGTGCACCGCGCGGCAGGCACACTGTTTGGCCACTCGATGCCGCGGCTGGTCCAGCTGGAGGGGCACCGTCTCGAGGCCTATCTCGACGGCATCCTGCTGGTCTTCACCCATCAGGACGTGCCGGGCATCATCGGTCGTGTCGGCAATGCGTTTGGTGGCTTGGGCGTGAACATCGCCCAGATGACCGTCGGTCGCTCGACGCCGGGTGGTGACGCCATCGGCGTGCTCAACCTCGATCAGGAGCCTTCGCCCGAGGCGGTGGCGGCCGTCCTCGCTTGTCCAGGCGTCCGTTCGGCCCGCGTGGTGAAACTGCCGGCTGCCGGACAACTGCCGTTCTGGTTGGCTGCCTCCTCCGCAGCTGGCCGCCGGTCGCCTGTGCAGGCCGGGAAATAAATCGCGAACCCAAATCCGCTCTCGCAGCCCGTGGCCTTCTTCACAGAATGCCCGTGGACGTTCACAATCGGGAGCAGAGGCCCCTTTTCAGGGTGGGTGTGGGGGCCGCGTGGGACGCGTCCTCATGAATGCTCCTGGCTGTCAGCAGTTCGCTTGCCGGTCGATTGTCTCGCCGCTCTTCAGGCGGAGGGGCTTCCTGCGGCTTCTCCTGCTGGTCGGAGTTGTGATGTGTGGCGGGAACGCCTGTCGCCTGGCTGTCGCTGCCGATCCGTCGCCGCGCACGACCGGGGAGATCTCCACAGCCCGGCTCCTTGATCGCCTCGAGGCGCGGAAGATGCCTGACGTTGCGCTCTGGGTGCTCGAGCGGCTGCAGCAAGACCCGCGGGCGGCCGAGGACTTCAAAAAGGAAGTGCCCTTCTATCGGGCAGCAGCGTTTCAGTCCATCGGCCGTTCGGAGTCGAACGCGGTGCGACGCGCCGAAATGTTGGAGAAGGCGGTGCGGGAAATCGATCTCTTTCTGAAGTCGAATACGGAGGGCGACCGAGCCATTCAGGCCTACCTTCAGAAAGGCACCCTGCTCATCGAACGGGGGCAGGCGAAGATCGAGGAATCGAAGAGGCCCGAGCAGGGTGGTGAAAAACTACGGGCGGAATCATTGCCCTTTTTCGAGGCTGCGATCAAGACCCTGAAGGGGGCGGTGCGGAAAGAGAATGTGCCGATCGACGTCGTTGCCAACGCTGAGGATGCGGTGCTGAAACGCCTGCGGGCAGTGGACGCGTCGCTGAAGGATCTCCGCGGCGAGGGAGGCGACAACGAGGGTGCCAGCAAAGGAGCGGGGAAGCCGGCGACGAGAGCGAAGAAACCGCCGCGCAAGCCCGGGGCCGTGCGGCAGATGGCCGAGTTGGAGGAGCGGCAGGACGAACTCCGCGGGCAACTCCTCAAGACCAGGCTGCTGATCGCCGGGGCATCCTACGAAAAATCCCGGGCACTGGAGCCGAAATCCCCGGAGTGGGAGGCGGCCCTGACGGAATCAGCGAAGCAGTACAGGGAGCTCTACGAGAAGTACCGGACCCGGGGGGCGGGGTTGCTCGCCCGGTATTACGAGGGCCGGAACTACCTCGTCCTCGGCAAAAGGAAGGAAGCGTTGGCCGCGCTGGCCGACATCCGGGCGCTCGAAGGCGACGGCATCGTGCCCGGCCTACGGGCCAAGGCGATCAATTCCTCGCTGGAGTGCTGGCTGGAGGACAAGCAATACGATGAGTTCGACGACCGGTTACAGAAACTGGCGATCGCGCCGCTCACGCCCGGGCGAATCGACAGCGACTGGCTCGGCATGAAGTATCGCTCCGCGTTGCTGCTGGAACGACGGGCGGCGGCGCTCTCCGCCAAGGAGAAGCCAAAGCGGATTTCACTCCTCCGGGATGCTCAACGGCTCGCCATGGAGGTGGCCAAAGTCAACAAGGATTTTTCCGCCGAGTCGAAGGCGCTGCTGGCCGAACTCGGAACAGAGGTGCCGGATGAAATCGACGGTGGCGCTGCCACATTCGCGGTGGTCATGGATTCGGCGCGGCAGTCTCTGGCGGCGATGAAGTTGCGGCAGGTCGAGCTCACGCAGGCGGAGTCTGCCAAAAACGAGTCAGCCATCGAGGCGGCCAAAACAGAACTGACTGCGGAGCGGTCGAAAGCGATTGCCAGCCTGCGGAAGGCCATGCGACTGGCCGGCCCCGACGATCTCGATGGGCTCAACCAGGCACGCTCCTGGCTCGCCTACCTGTTCTATGCGGACCGCCAATTCCATGATGCGATCGCGCTCGGAGAGTTTCTCATCGCTCGCTATCCCAATGCCAAGGGGAGCCCGGAGGCGGCCCAGATCGTCATCGTGAGTTGGCAGCAGTTACAGAGGCAGTCGGTGGCCGGCTGGGCGGATGAGGCACGGGAAAAGGGTGTCGAAGCTGCCGCAACGATCATGCGGACCTGGCCCAACGGGCCGGAGGCCGCCGCTGCGGCTGTGATCGCCATCGTCATGGCGACGGAGGCCCACGCGCCGGAGCAGATCATCGAGATTCTGGCAAAGGTTCCACCGACCTCAGCCCGTCGTCCCGAGGCGATGCTGCGAGCCGGTACCGCACTCTGGCGGGAGGTACAGGAGAAGTCGCAGTTGGATGTGGCGTTCCGTCCGCCCGCGGCATCGCTGGCAGGTTGGCGGGCGGAGTCAGCCAAGGCGATAGACGAGGGGCTGGCGGGCATGTCGCCGGGCATGGGAGACGCGGCTGTCGGCATCGCTGCGGCGCTCGCACGCTGTCAGATGGCGCTCGAGGACGGCGACAAGGACCGTGTTGCTGCCTTGCTCGAGCACGAGGACTATGGCCCGTGGACGGTCGTGACCGTCGACAAGGAGGAGTTCAAGCGGTTCAAGGCAGGCCCCCTCGCCTCACCCGCAGCCACCGTCAGCCTCCGCTTTTTTCTCGAGACGGAGCAGAACGACAAGGCTGTGCAGGCGATGAAGAAACTGGAGCAGCTGGCCGGAGCCGGCGGTCCAGAGGCCTCTGCCAGACTGACGGCGATGTATCAGGCGATGGGCCGTGATCTGCAGTCGCAGCTTCTGAATCTCGCCTCTGGGCCAAGTGCCGGCACGCCGCAGGCTCAGGCCCGAGCGGCCGCCATTCTGGCCGGCTTTGAAACGTTTCTGGAGAGAATGGCGAAGGATCCAACGATTTCGGCGCAGATCTGGGCGGCCACCACCTATCTGAATCTGGGCTCAGGCAAGGGAATTGGGTCGGCCGTGCCCAAGTCCAAGGCCGAGGGCTATCTCGACAGCGCTGCCGACATCTATGAGGGGCTGCTCGACAAGGGTGGCGACGAGATCGCCAGGTATGAGCCCTCCATACGGATGAAGATTGCCACTGTGTACCGGGAGCGGGAGAAGTGGGAGGAGGCGCAGAAACAGATGGACTGGATTCTCGCCGACAAGAAACGCCAAAACACACTCGACTTTCAGTGGCAGGCCGCGGAACTTCGGCAGCAGGCTGCCGCCAGCACGGCTGATGCGTCGCAGCAGGCGGTCTCCTATGGTCAGGCCATCAACGGATACAAGCGACTGAGCGGCGACGGCGAAATCTGGGGCTGGGGCTGGGCCGTGATCTCCAATCGACTCGAGCAGAAGGCTTTTTCCGGATCGGACGAAAAGGCTCTGGAGGCCCGCCGGAGGTTTTTTCAGGCTCGACTGAACGCAGTCACGTGTCGGATGGCGAAGGCGGATGCCCTGCCTCAGGAACGTGATCGGGAACTGCAGAAGGCGTTCGATTACATCGCAATCACCTTCAAAATGCATCCGGAATTGGGCGGTCCTGACACGAGCAAGCAGTTCGACAAACTCCTCAAGGATGTCGAGAAGCGGCAGAACAAGCCGCCGCGTGGCCTCGACGGGCTGAAGCAGTCGGCCGAGGCTGCGGCGGGGTGAAAACGATGACTGGAGGACGAAAACGATCATGAATACCGCACAGCATGGGAAACCAGGCATGGACACCAGCACGAGCATCAACGCCACAGCGATTAGGGCCGGCGGTCGACGCGATTGGGCGAAGGTGTTGACATGTTTTGCGATCGGAGGCCTGTCGCTGGCGGGCACGGCCTGGGGTCAGGTCGCCGACAGGGTGAATCTCGTAGGCGGTGCGAGCATCGTCGGGAAAGTCATCGACGTCTCGCCAGTTGGCATCGACGTGGAGGGCAGCGACGGCACAACGCAGAAGGTCGCGATCGAAACGGTTCGCGAGGTGCAGTTTGGAGCGGAGCCCCAGTCACTCAAGAATGCCCGTGCGATGCTTCAGCGCGGGCGAGCCGCCGATGCCCGTGACGAGGTTGGCCAGATCGAAGCGGACGAACTTGACGGTGCCGAGCGGCTCGTGCTCGCCGAAGTCGATTTCGTCAGGACTGCCGCTGCCGGACAGGCGATGCTCGACGCCGGCAATGATCTGGCCGGGGCCGCCACGATGGTTGCCGACTACCTGGCGAAGCATCCTTCGAGCCACCATTACTTCCTGATGGCTGAGTTGCTCGGTGACCTCCGTGCGCGATCGGGCCAGCCCGAACTCGCGCTGGCCGCCTACCAACGACTCGTCGGTGGCCCCCCTGCCCTGCAGGTACGGGCCGCGCTTGCCAAGGCCGCAATGCTGCTCACGCAGGGCAAGACGGAAGACGCACTTTCGGAATACGAAGCCGCCATATCGCTTGCTGCCACCGAGAAGACCAGCCAAACGCAGAAGCGGTCTGCCGAGGTGGGCAAGGCCAGATGCCTGTCGCTGCAGGGCAAGCACGACGTGGCCATCGAGATGGCGAAGCAGATCATCAACGATACGAATCCCGAGGAGAAAGAACTGCTCTCCCGGGCCTACAACGTGCTGGGGGAAACCTACCGGGCGATGGGTGGCAAGGAACAGGATGCGCTGATCCAGTTCCTGATGGTCGACCTGGTTTACAACACGCTACCGGAAACCCATGCGGAGGCCTTGTTCAATCTCGCTGAACTCTGGGACAAGGGAAGCCATCCGGAGCGGGCCCGCGAGGCGAGGCAGAATCTCAAGGCTGCCTATCCGGCCAGCCCCTGGGCTGCCAGACTCGACCCGTCCAAATCGTAGATGGTGGGGTGTGCTTGTTTGCTGAAACCTGGGATTGTCGCTTTGCAGTTCCGAGGGGGGCGCGGCTAGTCTGTGGCCCAGAAGAGTCGCTCATGATCGGCGGTCAGAAACGATTTTGGCGCAATCATTTTTCGAGCATTCTCACGTAGTCGCAAAACGTAGTCGTAAGGAGACGCTTCATGCAGTGCGGGATCACCGTCAGCGGGCAACACAGCCCGAAGGACCTTTTTTTCCAAGGGATCGGTCGCTGCCTGCTGATCGTGGCCTCGATCATTCCGTGGGTGGGGGCCGTTGTCGCTCCAGCGATCGTCGCGCCTGACGTGGCGATGGCCCAGGATGAGGATGCCGCCGCCGACGGAGCGACCGAACCGGATGGCGAGAGCATGCTGGTCTTTTATTACAAGGCTCTGGGACTGCGGTATGTCATCGTCTTTTTGGCCCTGTCGTTTGCGCTCGTGGCCCTGCTCGTCATGTGCTTCCTGCAGATTCGTAGTGCCGTCTTGATGCCGAAGGGGCTGAGCGAAGCGTTTGAGAAGCATCTGGACGCCAAGGAGTTTCAGCAGGCCTACGAACTGGCCAAGGCCGACGATTCTTACCTCGGCCACGTGCTTGCAGCTGGAATGGCAAAGATGCCCACCGGCTATGGCCCGGCGGTCGAAGCGATGCAGGCGGAAGAGGGCGAGCAGGCGATGAAACTCGACCACAAGGTGAGCTACGTGTCGTTGATTGGCGCGCTGGCACCGATGTTTGGCCTGCTTGGGACGGTGGACGGAATGGTGGCCGCCTTCATGGTGATCGCCAAGTCCGCCACGGCGCCCAAGCCGTCCGAGCTGGCTGTCGGCATTTCGCAGGCACTCATCACGACGCTCATTGGCCTCTGGCTGGCCATTCCCGCCATCGCCTGCTTTGCGCTCTTCAAGAACTGGCTCCAGAAGCTCAATGGCGACGTCGACGGTGAGGCGATGCGGCTGATGTCCCGGTTCCAGAAGAAGTGAGGACTGGCCACGGCCCGCATCCCCGAGGGCCCTGCCGGAAACACAATGGCAAAACGCTCGAGTCAGGCTGCAAGCACCGACATCGACATGACGCCGATGATCGACATGACGTTTCAGTTGATCACGTTCTTCATGTTCGTGATGAACTTCTCGGAGGCGGAGCAGGACGATCGCATCCAGTTGCCTTTGAGCCAACTTGCCAAGCCCGTGGATGGCCCGGTCGAGAAACCCATCACACTCCAACTCACCAGCGAGGGTTCGGTGATCTACGCCGGCGAATTGATCGGCGTGCACGATATCGCGGGATATCTGGAGCGGGAGAAGTCGTTCATGCTCGATTCCGGCAAGGATCCGAACACGGCCACGGTCATCGTACGGGCGGATGGCCGCGCCAAGACCGGCGAGGTGCAGGAGATCATCAAGATTTGCCAGCAAAAGGGCTTCGAGAAGTTTGCGCTGCGGGCCCAGTATGACGAGGGGCGGTGACGCGATGGCCCGAAGAGAATCCCAACTTCCCGACAAGATTCACATCGACATGACGCCCATGATCGACGTCGTGTTTCAATTGATCTCGTTCTTCATGTTCTCGCTGAAGGTCATCTCTCCCGAGGGCGATTTCGACATCCGCATGCCCCTGGGGAGGGCTGCCAATGCAGTCGTGGATGATCAGCAGGTGCCGCCGATCCGCTTAAAGCTTTCGGCCGGCCCGGATGGGACGCTCGCCGGCATCAGCATGAACGGCAATCCGCTTGCCGACTTCAACGATCTCCAAAAGAAGGTGGTGGAGCTGGTGGGCACGGGCCGCGGGCCGGACTCGTTGGCGGACAAGACCGAGGTCGAGATGGACTGTGACTACGGCCTCAATTACTCCGACGTCGTCCGAGCGATCACGGCCGTCTCCGGCACCGTTCAGGATGGGCAGGTCGTCGAGCTGATCAAGAAGATCAAGTTCGCACCGCCCAAGGCGGAGAAGTAGACACGGTTGTGTGTGCGGTTGCTTGCGCGGCGGTTCGGGGCTGCCCATGCCCCGTCGCCGGACGTTCGCTTCGGGCATCCTGCCCTTCGCTCACTCGATGCTGACTGCGCTTCGGCATCCTGCCTACGCTGGTCAGCAACGCCGGCTCCCGGGACATGGGCAGCCCCTCACGGATTCCTTATGGGCCGTGAGACCTACCGCTCTTGCTCGCGCCAGCCACTGGGTCAGCAACAGTCTGTTACCGGCGGGGGTGGAACTTTTCGTGGACGCTCCGCAGGCGGGTGGCGTCGACGTGGGTGTAGCGCTGCGTGGTTGCGATGCTGGCGTGGCCGAGCATTTCCTGCACGTGCCGCAGGTCCACGCCACCGGCCACGAGGTGCGTGGCGAAGCTGTGGCGGAGCGTGTGGGGGCTGATGTCGGGAGGCACGCCGGCCTTGTCGGCGGTGAGCCGCACGATCTCCCAGATCCGCATGCGCGAGAGCCTGTTGCCCCGCGACGACAGGATCACCCAGGAAGGCGTGGAGCCCGCGCGGGCCGCGAACGCGGGACGGGTGCCTTCGATCCATGTCCGGAGGGCCGCGATCGCCCGCCTGCCCAGCGGCACCACCCGCTCCTTGTCCCCCTTGCCGCGGCAGGTGCAGAAACTCTCCTTCAGGTGGACGTCGGTCAGCCGCATGGCCGACACCTCCGAGGCCCGGCAGCCGGTGGCGTAGAGCAGTTCCAGGAGCGCCCTGTCCCGCCGGCCCGACGGGGTTGTCTTTTCAGGGCTTTCGAGAAGACGATCGACCTGCTCCGGAGTGAGGGTGCCGGGGATCACGTCGGCGCGGCGGCCCGCCGTGAGCAGTTCGGCGGGGCTCTCCCGCACCACGCCCTCCAGTTGCAGAAACGCGTAGAACGTGCGGAGCGTGGCCGCCTGACGGGCGACGCTCGCTCGGGCCAGCCCCCGTTTATCGAGGGATCCCAGGTAGTCGCCCAGATCCCGCACGGAGAGTGTGGCCGGATTGCCTGCTGCCAGCCAGCCGGAGAAATCCCGCAGGTCTCGCCGGTAGGCCTGCTGCGTGTTGTCGGAGAGGGCCCGCTCGTGGCGGACATATTCCAGGAATCGCCGCACGAGGATGCCGATCGAACCGCCCTCGGCCGCCGCGGCAGGGCCGGTGGTATCGAGAATCACGCGGCGGGCCCGGCGGCCTGGCTTCTCTGGAGCGGTCATGGTGGCATCTGCGGCTTACGGATCGTAGCCAAGGTTCGGCGACAGCCACCGCTCCACCTCGGCCACCGCCATACCCTTGCGGGCCGCGTATGACTCCACCTGGTCGCGAGTGATGCGGTCCACTGCGAAGTATCGGCTGTCCGGGTGGCCGAAGTAGAGCCCGCTCACGCTGGCCGCCGGAAACATCGCAAAGCTCTCAGTCAGGGTCATGCCGGCGGCA
>CANFQO010000098.1 GCA_947449135.1 Planctomycetaceae bacterium
AGAATGAAGACCAGACGGTTGTTGAGATCGGACTCGCCGATGTTCATGCGGTCCTCCTCGGGCACGAGTTGCGTCACGCCCAAGGCCCGACCGC
Source organism: Planctomycetaceae bacterium (assembly GCA_947449135.1). Taxonomy (GTDB): domain Bacteria; phylum Planctomycetota; class Planctomycetia; order Pirellulales; family UBA1268; genus CAMCQY01. Next base: position 95 of record CANFQO010000098.1, read on the forward strand.
GCGGGATGATCGTCACCTTGTGGAGCTTGTCGACACCGGGCAGGAGCCAGGCAGCGAGAGCATGGCCGGCTTCGTGATAGGCCGTCATCTTCTTCTCGCGACCGGTGAGCAGTTCTTCCCGCTTTGGCCCCATCAACACCTTGTCACGGGCGTAGTCGAAGTCGGAGGCGTCGACAGCGTCTTTGTCGTTGCGAGTGGCCCAGAGCGCAGCCTCGTTCACAAGGTTACGGATGTCGGCACCGGTGAGGCCGACGGTGCCGTTGGCCTGCCTTTCGAGGTCGACATCGGGGGCCAGCGGGACGTTGCGAGTGTGCACCTTGAAGAGGGCGAGCCGTGCCTTTTGGTTGGGCCTGTCGACGGTGACGTGGCGGTCGAATCGGCCCGGCCGCAGAAGGGCGGGGTCGAGCACGTCGGGACGGTTGGTGGCGGCAAGGATGATCACCGACTCGGAGGGACTGAACCCATCCATCTCACTCAGGATCTGGTTGAGCGTCTGTTCGCGTTCGTCATGGCCGCCGCCGAGGCCCGCACCGCGGACGCGGCCGACGGCGTCGATCTCATCAATGAAGAGGATTGCCGGCGAAGCGTCCTTGGCGGTCTTGAAGAGGTCACGGACTCGCGAGGCCCCGACGCCCACGAACATCTGGATGAACTCGCTGCCGGAGATCGAGAAGAAGGGCACGCCCGCCTCGCCGGCCACGGCCCGAGCGAGCAGGGTTTTTCCCGTGCCGGGCGGGCCCATCAGGAGCACACCCTTGGGCACACGGCCGCCGAGTCGCTGAAACTTCTTGGGGTCCTTGAGGAATTCGACGATCTCCTGAAGATCGGCCTTCACCTGTTCGAGGCCGGCGACGTCGGCGAACGTCACCTGCTTGTCACCGGCGCCGTAGCGTTTGGCGGGCGACTTCGAGAAGCTGCCCAAAAAGCCGGAGCTGCCGAGGGGATCACGGGCCCGTTTGAGCGTCATCCAGAAGCCGGCCATCAAGAGCAGAGGCACGAGCATGTACAGGCCCAACAGGAAGCCGGTGCCGTCGCTCGGCTGGCGAACAGTCGTGCGGACGGAGTGATCGAGCAGCAGTTGGTTGAGTCCCTCGCCAAGGTAGGCAGAAAGCTCGGTGCGGAAGGTCTTGCTGCGTGGCGTGTCCGACGTCTTCTCAGTGGCGGGGGCAGCCTGGAACTCGCCTACCAGCGTGTTGCCGTTGAGCTCCACGCTAGCGACGTTGCCAGCCTTTACTTGCCGCACGAACTCGTCGTAGCTGATGGCCGCCGGCGCGGCCGCCTGTTCGCGGGCGAAGAGCGTTGCCAAGGCCAGTGCTCCGAGGATCAGCATGATGACCACGGGCATGTTCAGCTGCGGTCCGAACAGCGAAGACGGATTCGCGGGGCCCTTGTTCGTGGGACCCTGATTGCCGGGGCCCTTTGAGGCCGGAGCGGTGTTCATGAAGGAGAGGCTCGTGGGGGTGGGCCGAGGCTGGTCCGGCCGGAACGACTTGGGCCCAGTAGTGTAATCTACGAAGATGATCCAGAAACGGTCGTCGCCGGCGTTTGCGGTCAGAAAAGGGTTTCTGCACCCGGGCCGAGTTCCGGCAGCGGAGGAGTGATGGCAGACACGCAGCATGCCGCAGCACCGAAAAAACGTGGGGTCGTCGCCGTCGCCCGACGGGGTGAACTGTTTCTCGCGATCCGGCGAGGGGCGAAGGTCGCCGCTCCCGGTCGTCTTTGTTTTCCTGGGGGCCATATCGAGCCCGGTGAAGCGGAGCACGAGGCGGTGGCCAGGGAGTGTATGGAGGAACTGGCCGCGACGGTCGAGCCGTGCGAGTGCGTCTGGCGGAGCGTGACGTCGTGGGGCACGTCGCTGGCCTGGTGGAGCGTTGCCGTGGTTGGCGAATCGGAACTCGTGCCCCATCCGGTCGAGGTGGCCGAGATCCTCTGGCTCTCGGCGGAGGAGATGATTCGCGAGCCGACGCTGCTCGAGGGCAATCGCACGTTTCTCGAGGCGGTGCTCAGCGGTGAAGTGCGGCTGTAGGGCGACCGTGATCGCTACTGGCTGTCCTTGCCGAGGAGGATCCCTTGGGGCTCCTGTGGCGGTGGTAGCGGAGCCGGGTTGGCGGCCGCGTCGAGCATGGCACGAAAGCGGTTGGGCGGTTGGATAGCGGTGGCCTGAGCGGCGGAGCTTTGGGTCATCGGCCGCGAGGCCGCGAAATCGCGGCCGGTTGCTGCGATGAGCCACTGTTCGAGCGTGGCCCGTTCCGCAGTCGTGAGCGGTTTCATGGTGAGGCTGGTCGCGGTGGCCGAGGCGGGATGCCGAGCGCTGATCGTGGTGAGAAACGGCGTGGCATTGCCATTCTGGTCAGTGACGCGGAACAGCGTCTCGATGTTGGCGAGCGTGACGCCGCGATCGATCCGGCCGGAGACGTCGCCGCGGTTGAAGTGCGGGGCATGTGCCGAGGGGCCACCGTGGCATGCGCCCGCGGCACACTTGTTGAGCAGAAGTGGCTGGACGTGCTTCGTGAACCGGGCCATGAGTTGGGGAGACAGGTCGGTCGCTGTCGCGATCGAGGGCGTGGCGGCGATGGCTGCGGTCACGAAGGCGACCACGCGGGCAGCAACGAGGAATTGGCGATCTGGCCAGGCTTTCCGGTCGGCGGAGACGTAGGCAGAAAGTGGCATGGAGACCATCCGTTCGCGGAGCGCGGCGGCAGCGGACGCGGGTAAGGGCAGCGGAGGGTAAGCGCGGCTGGAATCGGTATCAAGGTGGGCTGGATGCGCGACTCGCGAGCCGCTACAAGAAAACGCAGGAAATCATGGTTTCCTATCCTCAAGCCCCCTTCCCACCTGCTTTTTGGAGACGATGAGAGATGGAACGGACGTTCGTGATGTTCAAGCCCGACTGTCTGGAACGCGGCCTGCTGGGCCGGATGGTGAGTCGGTTTGAGGAAAAGGGGCTGCGGCTGGTGGCGATGAAGATGCTCCGTGTCACGCCGGTGCTCGCGAAGCAGCACTATGCGGAACACGTCGAGAAGCCCTTCTATCCGAACCTCGAGGAATTCATCACGGCGTCGCCGGTGGTGGCGACGGTATTTCAAGGTCCGGAGGTGATCCGGGTGGTTCGCGACATGCTCGGGGCGACGAGCGGCCTGAAGGCGGCTCCGGGCACGATCCGGGGCGATTTTTCGTCGAGCCGTCAGATGAATCTCGTGCATGCGTCCGACTCGCCGGAGTCGGCCACACGGGAGATCGCCATCTATTTCAAGCCCGACGAGATTCTGTCGTGGGAGGCCACGCTTGGTTGCTGGCTGCAGGCACCGGGCGAGTGACCTTCTACGAGTGAACGTACAACTCGTGACGCAGCGGCTGTCGGCTACTTCCTCAGCACACCGGCGGGAGTGTCGGCTGCGAGCCGTTCGATCATGTCGCGGCAGGCGCGATCAACGGCCGTTTGCCACTGGCTCTCGCTGAGTCCGGTGTTCATTTCCGGCCGTGCGTGGGCGAAGATCACGTCACGGGCGCTGACGACGAGCGCTCCAAGGCCATCGGAGTGGAAGGCGCCGCGAACGTCCGCGGCTCGGCCGCCCTGTTTGCCGAAGCCGGGCACGAGGATCCAGGTGTGGGGCATGGCGGCCCGCAGTTCGTCGAGTTGCCTGGGCCAGGTGGCGCCCACGACAGCGCCGACGGCACCGTAGGTCTCGCCCGCCGCGGTTCTCGCGGCGAACTGTTCGACGCCACTGGCGACGTGTTGATAGAGCGTGCGCCCATCGGCGAGGAGTTCCTGAAAATCCTTGCTGCCTGGGTTCGACGTTTTCACGAGGACGAAGATGCCGGCGTTGCGTTCGCTGGCAAGCTTCACGAAGGGTTCGATGGAATCGAGTCCGAGATAGGGATTCACGGTAAGGGCATCGGTGCCCCAGGGGCCGGCGAGCCAGCCGTCGGCGTAGGCTTCGGCGGTGGAGCCGATGTCGCCGCGTTTGCCATCGGCGAGAACGAGCAGGCCCTTCGCGTGGGCGTGGGCAATGACGTCGGCCAAGGCGGTCATGCCGTGTGGCCCGAGCATTTCGAAGCAGGCGAGTTGTGGCTTGACGATCGGCACGAGCGGTGCGACGACGTCGATCACGTCGCAGCAGAAGCGGGAGTAGATGGCGGCGAGGTTCTTGGGATCGACTGCGGTGTTGGCGCCGAGGCAGGAGGGGAGTTGGTCGCGGCGTGGGTCGAGGCCGATGCAGGCGGCGGAGCCGCGTCTTTTGATGGTCGACGCGAGGCGGCTTGAGAAGGAGAGGCTTGTGGTGGAGGCCGTGTTCATGGCGGAGTCGTTGTGCTGGGGAGGGTGAGGCGGTGGCGAAGTAGGTGGCTTGCTGGGCCGGGGGAATCCGTGTTGAACCGTGGGTTGGATTGTGCGATAGTGTGGGGGCTGTGGGACGCCAATGCGAGAGCGTGCGTGTCGTGCGGCGGATTCGGGGCGTGGCGCAGTTTGGCTAGCGCGCTTGACTGGGGGTCAAGAGGTCGCAGGTTCAAGTCCTGTCGCCCCGACGTTACTTACCGTATGAGTCTGCTCCACCTCGGAGGTGGACTCATCCGGTCGGTTGTTCTCGGTTCCATCGCCTCCGAAGGAACCGGGTTCAGCCGTCGGCCCTTGGCAACATGCCAAGGCAGAGTGAGTGTTGGTGATGCTACCGTCATTGGCAGCGTCTGGTGGTGGCAGGTCGATCCGGCTGCGGCCGTGGATCGGCACCGGCAGGTTGTTCTCACCGAAGGCGATCACGCCACGGCGTAGCCGGCGGACCTCCCGCTTCCCGAACTTGCCAGCCTCGAAGTCGAGGCCGATGAAGATGCCGAGCCGCAGGACCAGCGCCCGGATCTTTTTACGGCCTTCGTCGTCGGCTGCCAGGGCACCTATCTCGTCGATCGTTGCCATGATGGCATCGACCTGAGCCTCCGGGGAAACATCGACCGGCGTGACTGGTTTTGGCACGGCGAGTTCGGCGATCCGGCGGGCCGCATCCGCCCGTTCCGCCACCAAGCCGTCGAAGGCGGCTGCGATCGCCTCGTAGCGGTTGTCGTCTTTTTCGGTGGCCATTCGCCGCTGGGCTGTGGCGATTTCGCCATCGAGTTCGCCCAGGCGGTTGCGAAGATGGGATAGGACGGGGTTTTCCGCCTCGGCCATCTCGCCAGCGGCCTCCGCGCGGGCTTTGGCCAACAGTCGAAGGCGAATGGCGTCGCGTCCCCCGGCTTTTGCAATCAGTTCGATCAATGCGTCGAGCACGAGTTGCGACACTGCGTTGGCATCGACGGCGTTGTGATTGCACTCTGTGCAGCCGCTGTTGGTGTAGCGGCCGCACTCGTAGGTCAGCCGCTCGCCTGACTTGCGGCCGTGCATGACGCTGCCGCAGCCGTCAGTGAGGTCGATGACGCGGGTGGAGAGCGGATACCGGTCTGGGTTGTTCGGCTTCCGGCCGCCAATCCGACGTCCTTCCTCGATCGTGATCCCCTTCGGCTGCAGCGCCTGCCAGCGTTCGAAGTCGAAAGGGGCGTCATCGCTGCTCTTGGCCCGTACACGCACGTCGATCGGGTTCTCCAGCAGTTTCGGTTTGCCATCGGGATGCCGATCGGCGTCGTTTAGTTCACGCGGGCCATCAACACCGACACGACGGTACCGACCCTCAGACCGTTTTCCATACTCCTTGATGCCCGCGATGATCGGGTTTGTGCAGAGGTCCCGAACCGTGTTGGGATGCCACTTTCCCGGCACGCTATGTCGGGAACCATGGTCGCGGCGCTGGCGGCCTGCATCGGGAGAAGAGATCCCGAGTTCGTTGAGTCTTTTGGCGATGCGTTTGTAGCTGTCACCATCCTCGCGCCAGTACAGAATCATCTTCCAGATGTTGATCTTGTCATCATCCTTTTCGATGAACTTTACGTGGTGGCCTTCCCGGCGAATAGTTTCGCCGTCCTCGAGCCATTGGGCGAAGCTGCCGTCGGGTTTGATGAGGGCACGGGCGTGGCCGAACGGTGCCCGTCCGCCCGTGCTGAAGCCTTTGCTCGCCATCATGCGCTGGACGAAGACGATTCGATCGCCCAGCCGCGGCGAAAATTTTCCATGCTCCCGATATTCCAAAAATCCTCTGATGATGTACGCTTCCTCGTTGGCTTTCACTTCTTCGGGCGTGTATGTGTAATCGTGGGTGACGAGCGTTACGCCGCTAACGATAAGATCTCGCTCGAGCACCAGCATGCGGAGTACGTCCTGCGGTCTGGCCAGACGGTCGCGTTTGAAGACATAGACATGGGTGACGGACCGGTCGGCCTGCGCGTCTCGAAGAAATTTCAGAAACCCAGGCCGATTCATGTCACCGCCACTAATGGCATCGTCCATGTAGATGTCGTGGAAGTGATGCAGTCGCTTTCGCTGCATCTCTTGAATGTCGGCGACCGTGCCGCGGAAAGGCACGCCGACTTTCGTTGCCGTCGCACGGGCCCATTCCAATTGCTGGCTGAGTGATGCCTCCTGGCCATCGTCGCTGCGGCGGATGTAGATCAAGGCCCGTCCGGCATCCTGTGTTGGCTTGGTCATGATGCGCTCCCGTCGAGAATGGTTGCGTCTGTTCTGTGGGCGAGCATGCTGCGTGTGTCCCAGAGAAAATCCGCGATTGCGTCGGCAATGTTGTCGGCCTCGTCGGCTACCCTCACGTGAGCCTTCACGGATCGCCACGATGATGTGACCGTGTTCTCCTGCCACCACGCGACCATGCGGGCGATCGTCCCCTCCATAATCAAGGATGGCACGTGCGTCGTCGGTGACGCCGCGATCCGCTTTCGCAGATCGACCATCAGTAGGGCAGGGTGGGGCAGATCGATTTCATACGGTGCGACCAAGCCGATTTCATGCCAGCGAACCAACTGCACCATGACCTTCAGTTCAAAAAGATAAGGTTCAGCGATCAACTGATGCAGCCGCTTGCGGCCGAAGCGGTCGTCGAAACCGAGCCGCTTCATAAGCGTGTCGGCGTCGGTCGCGAGGGCGGTGCAGTAAGCTGCGTCAGCGACGGTCGGCACGGGCGACGATGCGCCAGGGAGAAAAGCTGAAGGCGGCTGTGATGGCGTTGGCTTCATGTCCCGCTCCTTGAGACTTGTGGCTATCCATATGGCTTGTGGCCAAGCGTTCATTATCCAAAGTCGGGCGCGTCGAAGCAAGCAATTCCGGTGAATTCTTTCTGCTGTAGTGTGTGCGCAGGAAATCTTCTGGCAACGCATGTGTGCAGGATGATGATGATCAGGCCCTGCGGGCCGGGCGTCGGCCTGCAGGGCGATAGATCACGGATCGATTTTGTTGTCATTATTTTTTCGATCGCTACGCTTGTTCAGGATTTGCCTCGCGATCAACTCTGCGAGAAGTTCGCGAAAATCCTTGAATTGCTGCGGGAAAGTGGGTCCGTAGGGTGGGTCGGCATCGAGGCGTTCGCGTCCGTGTTCGCGGTCATCGTCTTGAGGAGGTTGGGGGTTATTTGGGTTCTTCGTCATTGGGTTTCGGGGGTGGAGGGGATTGAAAACACCGGTGGCGTGTCCGGGAGCCGCATCGGCCCCAGTCGGCACGCCACCGGTTGAGAAAAGGTCATTTCTCTGAGGCGTCGCCGCGAGAAAAAAACCGCGGCGACCATGCCTGCCGTCGATAGGGGCGGCGAGGCGAACAAACGAATCACTTCGCCAGCGTGGCGCTAGCCAGCCGGTCGTTATCCGAGCAGGCGGATATCCCGCATCAGGCGGTCGAGCATTTCGCCGACATGGGCGACGAGCATCGCTCGAACCAGTGGTAGACAGTTTGCATAGGAGACGAACCGCGGCCTGAGGTCAGTCGGCTCGCCGTGGGGCCGTCCAAGGTATTCGGTGTATTCGACCGAATCCCAGACGGCTCCTCCGATACCACCGGGCATCAGCAGAACGGCTTGGAAGAGTGTGAACGTATCGTCTTCATCACTCGACGCGCCTGCCGGCCTGGCGTAGACCACGGGTCCGGTGATCTGGAAATCTCGCACCCCGAGCGTTGCTAATTCCGCGAGGGTGTGGTTGATGCTTTGAATCGTGTCCTCGGCGGAGTCGAGGTTTGTCTGAATCGTCATGGCGAGCCGCGACAGATCGGCGGCGCGCAGGAAAAGAAAATCGTGCATGGCACATTCCTTGGCGTGAATGGCGGCCAATACCAGAAGGCCGCTCAAGGAATATGCCGCGATTCGGGCAGATATTTAGCTGCCTAGGGTAAGGCGTGGCTTGCCAAGACCGCGAACCAAATCTGCTGTTTTGTGAACTGCTTCTCCCCCACAGCAAAACCCATTCTTACCGGTGGTGCCAAGGTCCAGAAACGCAACGTTCCGGATTGATCAAGAGACGGAGAGGACGGCATGCGTGTAAGTGCACGAACACCGAGGGCGGTAAATAAAAGACGCCGTTTTCTTGCCCATACCCCGCCTCTAGGGTACGCTGTCCCTCGCGTGGAAGTCTTGTTCGGTGGGGCACCACCACGCCGCCGCCATCGCAATTGGCGGGTCTTATGCGTAGGTCGATATCTGATGGTTCAACAACGCCGAGGCGTTTCTCTTCTTCTGTGCGGTCAGACCACCTGAGCACAACCCTTCCTCTAGCCATACCGCACGCCAATGCTGCATGAACTGTTCTCCCGTCGCACTCCCCGACGCGGGCGAATCGACACGAGCCCCAACACCCGCCGTCGACACTCGCTCGCGTTTGATCGGCTTGAAGCCAGGCGTGTCCTGACGGCCGGTATCAACGATCCGCCACAAGGCACGGACGTGACGCTCACACTCAATGAAGATTCGTCGCTGACATTCGCTGCCGCATCATTTGGGTTTTCCGATCCCGTAGACGCTGCTGAAAAAGATGCCGTCAATACGCTGAGCGCCGTCTACGTCACCACGCTGCCGACGAATGGGGCGCTCTCGCTCAATGGTGTGCCAGTTGTCGCTGGTCAGCGAATTCTGGTGGCGTCGCTGACCGTGGGCACAGGGCTTGCGTTTACTCCGAGCGCCAATGCCAACGGATCACCATACGCCAGTTTCCAGTTCCAGGTGCAAGACAACGGCGGCACGACGTTCGGCGGCGTCGACAAAGATCCCACGCCAAACACACTCACGCTGAACGTGCTTGCGGTGAATGATCCGCCGGCAGTCGCGGCAGTCACAGGCCCCACGTACATCGCGCCAGAGGCCACGACAGACATTGCCACGGGAATCATACAGGCTAGCGACATCGATTCCCCCGGCCCGCTGACGTATGGGATAGCCTCGGCGACGTTTGACAACGGAGTCGTCATCTCGAAGGCCGGCACGTACGGCACGCTGTACGTGAAGAAGGCGACGGGCGAGTTCGAGTTCCGGCCGAACTCGGCTGCGATCAATGCGTTGCTGGCCAGCACGACGGAGACGTTCCAGTTCACCGTCAGTGACGGGGCGTCCACATCCACCACGAACTTCGTGGTCACGCTGACGGCAGCCAACCGGGCACCGGAACTGGTCCGGCGCGGCGGCGTTGTCACCACGTCTTTGACTGCGATCCCCGACTACATCTCTGCAATCGCCATGCAGGCGGATGGGAAGATCGTGGCTGCGGGCTACTTTAATAGAGCCGGCGATCTTGCCGTCGTCCGCTACAACATCAACGGCACGCTCGACACATCGTTCGGCAGCAGCGGTATCGCCACCAACACGACGTTCTCTTCTGTCGGTGGGATGCTCATCCAACCCGACGGCAAAATCGTGGTTGTGGGAGACAACTACGTCGCCCGATTTAATGCCAACGGCACGCCTGACTCGTCCTTCGGCACGAACGGCTTAGTGACGGTATATACCGTCCTTCTGTTTGACAACGCAAAAAGCGTTGCCATTCAAGACGATGGCAAACTCATCGTTGTAGGCTCCGTCGACACAGATAGCTCGACAAATACGAACTACAGTTTCGCCGTTGCGCGGCTCAACGCT
>CANFQO010000099.1 GCA_947449135.1 Planctomycetaceae bacterium
GGGCTCGTGCCCTCGTAGACGTCCGGGGCATAGAAGTGCATCGGCACGGCCGCGAGGCGGAAGGCTGCGCCAGCCATGGTCATGCCGATGGCCACCGGCAGGAGCACGGTCGCCATGCCGATCACCGGTTCGGCGGTGGAGCGAAGCCGCGCGCCGATGACAGCTAGGCTCGTAGAGCCGCCGATCCCGTAGAGGCAGACCGCCGCGTAGAGAAAGAGCGACGACGCCACCAAGGACAGGAAGAAATACTTGAGGCTCGCCTCTTGGCCGTGGGCGTCGGTGCGTTTGAGGGCCAGCAGGATGTAGGTGGGGATCGACACCAGTTCCAGACCCACGAACAGCAGCACCAGGTCATCGGCCACCGCCGCCAGGGAGAGGCCAGCGAGCAGAATCAGGAATGTTCCCGCCTCCTCGCAGGTGCCCGCGTTATTGAGCCCGCCGCTGCCGGAGCCGATTCCGATCCCACGGGTGACGGCGGAGCGGAATAGATCGCCTGCCTGCACGAGGGCGAGGATCGCTCCCAGCGCCAGCACCGTCCAGCGGATGTATGCCGAAAAGGCATCGATGCGGATGCCCCCCGACGCCACCCAGGCCCCGTCGGCAGGCTGTCCGCCGGCCACCAGCATCGCCGCAACGATTCCCAGCAGGGCCACGGCCCAGCCGCTCCGGAGACCGGCGAAGGCGCCGCCCAGAAACGCGACCAAGGCCGCTGCCACCAGGACGATCTCGGGGGCCAGCAGGGAAAAACTCTGCAATGAACTCATGTGCGAAGTCATGGACGATCCAGTGTCAGTTCCGATGTCAGGGTGAACGGCTCCCGCGATGCGGGCTGGTCGCGGTCGACGACGTGAGCGGTCTGGGGCGACGGAGCGAGGTCTTCCAGGGTCCGCATCCGCTCGGCAAAGGCAGTGGTGGCCCCGCGGGTGTTGGCCCGCAGCATCGCCGCAGGAGGGGCGAGGAACGGCGCCGGTGTCAGGCCGATCCAGAGCACGAACACCGCCAGCGGAGCGAGAGCGGCGATTTCATACCACTCGAGGTCGCAGCGGCCGTCGCTGCCTCCGTGCGTGTCGTGGCCATGCGTGTTGTGTCCGTGGGCGGCATGGCCATGATCGTGTCCCGTCGCTCCCTGCCGTGGCGGCTCCCGCGACCCGCCAAAGAAGACACGCTCCACGGCCCAGAGCATGTACCACGCGCCAAGCACGACGCCTGCGACGGCCGACACCGCCATGATCAGATACGGTGTGCGGAGCGACGGTGCGACGCCGGCCCAGGCCCGCTGGAACGATCCTGCCAGGATCAGGAATTCACCGACGAAGCCATTGAGGCCTGGCAGACCGATGCTGGAAAAGGTGAACAGCATGAACAGCACCGTCAGCCACGGGGCCTTCGTGGCGATGCCGCCCAGGTTGGCGATCGACCGCGTATGGAACCGCTCGTAGATCATGCCGACCAGTGCAAAGAGTCCGGCCGCCGAGAGGCCGTGGTTGATGAGTTGCAGGTTGGCACCCTCGACGGCCACCGGCTCGAGAGCGAACAAGCCCATCACGATGTAGCCCATGTGGCTTACCGATGAATAGGCGATGAGCCGCTTGAGATCGGTCTGCACAAGTGCCACAAGGGCCCCATAGAGGATGCCCACCACGCCCAGGCCAAAGAGCCACGGCGCCGCGGCGGCCGTGGCGTCAGGGAGCATCGGCAGCGAGAACCGTAGGAAACCGTAGATGCCGATCTTGAGGAGCACGCCGGCCAGATCGACACTGCCTCCCGTGGGGGCTTCGACGTGGGCCAGTGGCAGCCAGGTGTGGAAGGGCACGATCGGCACCTTCACGGCGAAGCCGGCGAAAAGCGCGAGGAACACGATCATCTGGAGCCAGCCACCTTCACGGCTCATCGGCAGCGGATGGGCGGCCGTGCCTGCGGTGAGACTGGCGATGTCGAAGGTGACGGTGCCCGTGTGCGAGGCATTCCAGAGCACGATCGTGAGCAGGCCGAGAAAGGCGAGCACGCTGCCAGCAAGCGTGTAGATGAAGAACTTCACCGCCGCCCGGCGGCGTTCATCGTGGCCCCAGATGCCGATCAGGAAGAAGAGCGGCACGAGCGTGAATTCGAAGAACACGTAGAACAGGATGACGTCCCGCGCCGCGAACACGCCGAGCATCGCCGCTTCCAGCAGGAGAAGCAGCACGTAGAAGCCGACCGGCTTCTCCCGGATCGCGTTCCAGCTGACAAGCACCGCGGTCAGTGAGAGCAGGGCTGACAGGCCGAAGAGCCAGATCGAGAGGCCGTCGAGGCCCAGCGACAGACGCACATCAAAAATCCCTCCGACGAGCCAGGGAGCCGACGAGACTGCATACGGCTCACCGGCTGCGGCCTCCGGGCTCTGCAGGTACCGCAGCACGAGCCAGCCCGCGTTCACGAGCGTGATGACTGCCGTCATGGCTGCACTCTGCCGGACCGCGGAGAGCCCACGGCCACCGAGCACCCAGGCCACGACGGCGCCGATGAGCGGCGTGGCAATCACGAGCAGAAGGTGCGTCGCAGGGGAAAAACCGTTCATGGAAGATGGACTGCCGAAAGAAAAGGTTGGAGGTGAACGAAGTGTGTGTGGAGGCGGGCGTCAGCCCCGGAGTTGCCAGGCGAGCAGGACGACGATTGCCAGCACGCCCATCACGCCGGCCAACGCATAGCGTTGCAGCAGGCCCGACTGCGAGCGACGGACGATGCCTCCCAGGGCGACGGGAATCCCGGCGATCGAATCGACGATGCCGTCGACGACGTATCGATCGAACATGGCCGCGACGAGGGCCAGCCCCTCCAGCGGCCGCACGACGAGCGCGGAATAGATCGGATCAAAATAAAACTTGTTGGCAAACAGCGTCTGCAGGGGGCCAAGAAAACGTTCCATTTGCGGGCCATCACTCCGGCGTCCGAGATGGCCGATGGCGGCAATCACGATGCCGATGGCAGCAGCCAGCGTGCCTTGGATCGCGAGGTTCATGTGAAACATGTGGGGCGTGGCGGTGGAGGCCACGGCCGGCGCGGTCAGCGAGGGAGTCGCCGAGAGGAAGTGAGACAGCCAGTTCGTGGTGAACAGCAGCCAACCCACGAGAGCCGACGGCACGGCGAGGATCACCAGGGGGAGCGTCATCGTCCACGGGGACTCATAGGATTCATGAGCGTTACCAGCGTGCCCGCCATGACCAGCATGAGCCGCATGACCAGCGTGCGAATCGTGGCCATGACCGTCATCATGGCCGTGCCCGTGGCCATGGGCGCCCTCGGGCACCCGCGTCGGGCCGGTGAAGGTCATGAAGACGGCGCGGAAGGTGTAAAAGGCGGTCAGTCCGGCTGTGATCAGCGACATCCAAAAGAGGATCTGCCAGGTTTCCGGCCGATCGAGAGCGTCGAGGCCGACGGCTGAGCCCGCGGAGTGCGAGGCTTCAGCAGCAAAGCGGGCCAGTTGGAACGGCCCATCCGCGGCTGCCGCAGCATGGTGGTCGCCGTGTGCCGCGGGCCAGGCCTTGGCGTGCAGCGCAGCAAGGATCTCGTCCTTGCTGAAGAAGCCGGCAAAGGGCGCCACGCCTGCCAGCGCTGCGGAACCCACGAGGAAGGTCGCCGCCGTGATCGGCATCACTCGCCGCAGGCCGCCAAACCGACGCATGTCGATCACGCCACCCATGGAGTGCATCACCGAGCCCGCACCGAGGAACAACAGGGCTTTGAAGCAGGCATGCGTGAGCAGGTGGAAGATCGCTGCCGTGAAGCCGAGCAGGGTGCCGGTGCCTAGGCTCGCGAACATGTAGCCCAGCTGGCTGATGGTCGAATAGGCGAGCACTCGTTTGAGGTCGTTCTGGACAGTGCCGATGAGCGCGGCAACGAGTGCCGTCGTGGCCCCGACGATCGACACGATTGTGAGCGCCCCCGGGCAGGCGGCAAACAGCGGCGCCGATCGCGTGATCAGGTAGATGCCCGCCGTCACCATCGTTGCCGCATGGATCAGGGCGCTGGCGGGCGTGGGGCCCTCCATCGCATCGGGAAGCCAGACGTGCAGCGGCAGCTGCGCGCTCTTGCCGCAGGCTGCCAACAACAGCAGCAGGCAGATGGCAGTGCCCAGGATCCCGCCGACATATCCCGCGGCATCGGCCAGCCGGGTTTGCCCGAAAATGCCTGGCATGATGACGCCATCGGGCGAGATGGTGTCGTGGAAGTCGAGCGTGCCGTAGCTCATCCAGAGCAGAAAGACCGCGATGGCGAGGCCAAAGTCGCCGACGCGGTTGACGAGAAACGCCTTCTTGGCGGCGCGGGCTGCTTCGGGCTTCGTGAACCAGAAGCCGATCAGCAGATAGCTGCAGGCGCCCACCGCCTCCCAGAAGACATAGACGAGGAGGAAGTTGCTGGCGGCCACCAGCATCGACATCGAGAAGACGAACATCGCCACCAGCGCGAAGAAGCGAGGGTAGCCCGGATCGTCGTGCATGTAGCCCGTCGAGTAGATCGCCACGAGCAGGCCGACGCAGGTGATAATCGTCAGCATGGTGGCGGTGAGCGGATCGAGCCGCAGGGCGACCGGGATCGAGAAGCTACGGATGTCCTTGCCAGCCGCCAAGTCCTGCGGTGTCAGGTGGGGGTCGGCCGCTGGACTGCCGGCTGGTGGGGCATAGGCCGAATCGAACGTGGCCCAATTCCAGAGCGTCGCGATCATCTCGACCGGTCGGACAGGCTCGGCATGAACGCCGTGTGCGGGGCCGACGTCACGGGCGGTTGCGGCCAGGAGCATGACGGCCACGGCAGCGGCACCGGCAATGCCGGCGATTGCTGGCAGGTGGGCCTTGGCACCGAGTTGGCGGCCCAGAAGCACGGTGAGGATCGCTCCTACCAAGGGCAGGAGCGGCACGAGCACCAGCAGCGTCGAAGGGGAGAATTCTTGCATGGAGGATGCGGACGGCGGATGGATGACGGATGGAATCGGGTGAGGGAAAGCTACCGACAGGATGCCGGCTCAGACGTGCTCGCGCTGCAGCGGTTCATTCTCGTCGGCGGCCGGGAGAATGCCGGCGGGCGTGAGCGTGGGGAATCGCGGCGGCACGGTGTCGATCGAGGGGAGTTCATGATCGACCGTGCGGCCGACCGTGGCTTCGCGGAGCGATTGCCATGCCGCTGAGTCGAGCCGCCCGGTTCGTGAGAAGGCCTGCAGCACGAAGACGAGTGCCACGGCGGCCTCGCAGGCCGCGACGGTGAGCACGAAGATCACGAGCACATGGCCGCCCCAATCGCCGTGATAACGGCTCCAGGCCACGAGGCTCACCGAGATCCCCTGCAGCATCATCTCAGCCGCCAGGAACATCACGATCAGGTTTCGCCGCGTGAGGATGCCGATGAGCCCGAGGCTGAAAAGAATGGCGCCCACGGTCAGGGCGTTTTGCAAGAGAGGAAGCGATTGCATGGTGTTCATCGGGCGGCACTCCTACCGGCGGAGGGGCTGGCCGCGGCTGCCTGGGCGGCCTCGCCGCGGGAAACAACGGCGATCGCGCCAATGAGCGCCACCAAGAGCAGGACACCCGCCGCCTCGACCGCCACGAGATGCCGGCCGAACAGTTCGCCGCCCAGTCGGGCCACATGATTCTCAGCCAGTGGATCGATTGCCGGAGCAACGGAACTGGCGACAGTGGCAGTGGTCGACTCACTGGCAACGTCGGACGAAGGCTGCGTTCCGGCCGTAGGCGTGGCCGTAGCCCGGGAAGGTACGCCGCAACAGGGGGCTGGAGCGGCCGACAGACGGCCGATGGAGAGCGATAGCACGCCGAGCAGCACGGCACCGGCGAGTGCCGACAGGAACGGTTCGTTCGAGACACGGTCGTAAGGGGCGAGGCCGGCCGGCTGTGCGAGCATCAGCACGAAGAGAAACATCACGAGGATCGCACCGGCATAGACCACGATCGTGGCGACACCGAGAAATTGTGCGCCCAGCACGAGCAACACGCCCGCCACTCCGGCCAGCGTCAGGGCGAACCAGATCGCCGCGTAGACCGGCGATCGTGACACGATCGTGGCGGCGGCAGAGACGACGGCCACGAGCGACACGATGAGAAACACGGCCTCCTCACCCACGCCGCCGAGCCGGCGACCGGCGAGGATGAAGGCGGCGAGGGCCCCCAGGCCAAGGAGCGTGCCGAGCCAGCGGGCCGAACTGGTGTCACGGCCGTTGGGCAGGAGCAGCCAGAGGCTGGCCGCCGTGGCGACCACGGCCCCGGCCAGCAGAGGGCCGGATGCCAAGGGATCAAAGGGAAGCGGAGTCACAGTGTGCCTCCCAGGCTCGCTGACTTCATCGGCTCGGAATCCTTTGTCATGTCGTAGACGCTCAGCAACTTCTCCTTGTCGAAGATCATCTCCTCGCGGCTCTTGCCCGTGAGGTCGAGCAGGCTCGTCAACTCGATGGCGTCAACTGGGCAGGCTTCTTCGCACATGCCGCAGAAGATGCACCGCAGTTCGTCGATCGCAAAGCTCTCCGGGTATTTCTCGCGATCAGGCCAGGGGCTATCGGTGGCCACGATGTCGATGCAGTGGGCGGGACAGGCGGTGGCGCAGAGGAAGCAGGCCACACACTTCACGCGGCCTTCGGTGTCGCGGTTGAGCCGGTGCACGCCTCGATAGATGAGCGGATTGCCCACCTTCGGCCGCTGCTCAGGATAGCTCACAGTTACCTTCGGGCTCACCAGATGGCGGGCCGTGGTGGTGAGGCCCTGGACGAAGAGCGGCAGGTAGAGCCGCTCGGCAAGGCCCAACGGCTTCTCTTCGATCCACGTGACGGCTGCGTCGGTCGGCTTCATGTCAAACCTCCACCAAATCTTGCCCGCGAAGCGAGCGTTCGGCATCGAGCATGGTGTGTGTGCGGATCGGCGTGTTGTCGGTGCCGGAAGGCGTGAGCATGCCGGCGGCAATCCAGCCCAGGAAGAACACCGCCCAAGGCGCGGCCAAGGCAATCGCTGCCGCCGGACCGGCGCCGAGTGCGGCCACGAGTTGTGGCCGGAACTCTTCGATCGTCGCCACGGTCACGAGGTTGGCGATGCCGAGCGGCAGCATCACCTTCCAGGCAAGGTTCATCAGTTGGTCGAACCGGAATCGCGGCCAGCTCCAGCGGACGAGCATGAAGAACAGGATCACGCCGAAAATCTTCGCCGAGAGCACGCCGAACCGGACGAGCGCGCCGAGCCAGGTCACTTCCTGACCAGATCCAGTGACGCCCCAGAGGTGCCAGCCGCCCAGAAACATGATCACGATCAGAAATGCCGCCGTGACCATGTGCAGAAACTCGGCCACCAGGAACAGCAGCAGCTTGATGCCGGAATATTCAGTGTGGTAACCGCCCACCAACTCCTGCTCCGCCTCGGGCAGGTCGAACGGCAGACGGGCCGCCTCGGCGAAGCTGGCGACGAAAAACACGAGGAAGCCGAGTGGCTGCGCGAACGCATACCAGATCCCGCTCTCGGCCTGGGCATTCATGATGGCATCCAGCTTCAGCGAACCTGCCGCGAGCACGACGCCGAGCAGACCGAGGCCGAGCGGGATCTCGTAGGCCACGAGTTGGGCGCTGCTCCGCAAGCCGCCCAAGAAGCCGTATTTGTTGTTGCTGGCCCAGCCGCCGAGGAGCACGCCATAGACGGCGATGCTCGAGAGCGCGAAGACCCAGAGCACGCCGACGTCGAGGCCCGGGGCCACGAGGAACGGCACTGGATCGGGGAGGCCGGGAATGCCGAGTGGCGGCAGCACGCTGCCGAATGGGATCGCGGCGAAAATCGCCAGCGACGCTGCGAGGATCACCAGCGGTGCCACGGTGTAGAGAACTTTGTCGACATGCCGTGGTGTGAAGTCCTCTTTCATGATGATCTTCAGACCGTCGGCCATCGGCTGGCCGAGGCCGAACAGGCGGATCTTTGTCAGCGGGATGCCGACGCGGTTGGGGCCCTTGCGGTCCTGCACCCACGCGGCCATCCAGCGCTCCACGAGCACGAGATAGGCGGCGGCCGTCATCAGGCCGCCGACGAGCAGGCCGATCTTCACAAGCGCGGCGATCGTGGGGAGGAATGGGGTGAGAGCGTTCATGACGTGGTGGAGGCCAGTTGGTGGATGCGGAGGTCGACGCCGGTGGAGGGAATCTCGCCGGCGAGCGCGGCGAACGAGGCGGACGAGTCGGCGATCTGTCGCCGCACGGCCGTGGGATCGTAGAGTCCGCGCCGGCCGAGCATGTTCCAGTAGAGGCGGCCCTCCGGCCAGACGCCTGCGGGCGGCCGCACCGCCTGCTCGAAGGCCTGTGCCCGGTGCGCGACGTTGACCCAGGTGCCGGCCCTTTCCGCGAAGCCCGCGGCGGGAAGCTTCCAGGTGGCCAGTGCCGTGAGTGGCGAATCGAAGAGGTCCTGAACGACGAGGCACT
This sequence comes from Planctomycetaceae bacterium, assembly GCA_947449135.1. Taxonomy (GTDB): domain Bacteria; phylum Planctomycetota; class Planctomycetia; order Pirellulales; family UBA1268; genus CAMCQY01. The sequence continues at coordinate 8,429 of CANFQO010000099.1, forward strand.
TGAGATCGGCGAAGGCGGCGGCGGTGTCGTCGTCGATCCAAGCGGCGGGATACGCCCCCGTGATCCAGGCCGCGTCAGCATGGCCCGCGCGGACATGCGAGACCAGGTCATTCCACGAGCGCACGGCCGGGTCAAACAGGGCGATCACTCCCTCCACGCCCAAGCGGTTGGGGCACTTCTCGGCACGGATCGTGAAGCCGCCAGGGAATGTCTCGTCTTCACCCGCCTGCGGCACGTGGCCCACGGCGAGCAGAGCCTGCGGGTCGATCGACCGGGCAACGGCACAGAGCATCCATGCTTCCTCGACCGTGAGCATCGGCGAGACGGCCACTGCCAGTCGGCTGGCTGCCTTGAGGTCAGCACGAAGCCGCGTGATCACGTCGGCCCATTCGACGGACTCAAGCGGCGTGCTGGAACTGGCACGGCGACCGGCCCCGACGATCCGGGAGGCGTCGTGGATGTGGTGCCAGCCGTACCGGCCGTCGTCGCAGATCCACCACTTGTTGACGTGTGGATTCTCGCGCGGCTTCAGGCGGTAGACCGTGTCCTGGTTGTGTTCGGTGTGGATCGAGCAGCCGGCCGAGCAGCCGCCGCAGACGTTGGCCTCCCGCTTCATGAACCAGACGCGTTGCTGGTAGAGGAAGTCCTTGTCACCCAAGGCCCCCACCGGGCAGAGATCGACGACGTTGCCGGAGAGTTTGTTGTCGAGCGGATGGCCCGGGAAGATGTCGATTTCTTCCTTGGCACCGCGGCTGGTGACCATCAATTCGCTCGTGCCCGACACCTCGCGCGTAAACCGCACGCACCGCGTGCACATGATGCAGCGGTCGACGAAAAGCGTGACCGTGGGGCCCACATCACGCCGCCGGCTCGTGAAGGGGTGGAGGTCGGCCCGGCGCTCGGCCTGGCCGTGCTGGAAGTGGTAGTCCTGCAGCAGGCATTCCCCCGCCTTGTCGCAGATCGGGCAATCGATCGGATGGTCGATGAGGAGCGCCTCCTCGACACGGGCTCGGCTCTCCTTGACCAGCTGGCTTTCGGTGACGATCACCGTGCCGTCCTTTGCCGGCGTCTGGCAGGCGGGCACGAGCTTCGGCATCATCGAGATCTTGCCGGTGGCCGCGTCGCGGGTGCCGGTCTCGACCAGGCACATGCGGCAGCTGGCCACGACCGACAGGCCCGGATGCCAGCAATAGTGCGGAATCTCCGCGCCGGCGCGGCGCGCGGCCTCGATGCAGTTGAGCCGCTCGTCGGCTCCGATCTCGATTTCCTTGCCGTCAACGATGACTGTGGGCATGAATGTTCCTGATGCGATCGAATTGAGCAGCTCGTCGTTAACGTAATCCGCCGCCGGATGCGGCGGCAATCTTCTCGTGGAAAAAGGCCATGGATGGCTTTTTCCACATCCAGTTAGTGCGATCCCACGATCTGCAGGGCAGGGACGGGATCGGTCACCATCCAGCCCTGCGGATTCGTCCGCTTGATGTAGTCCTCGAACTCCCCGCGGAACTTCTTGATCGCGTTCTTGATCGGCCAGGCGGCCCCGTCGGCGAGCCCGCAGATCGTCGA
>CANFQO010000100.1 GCA_947449135.1 Planctomycetaceae bacterium
AGCGTGGTGGCTGGCAGCCTCGGGCTGCTGGCGCTTGGTGTCGTGCCGCCGACGGCTCGCGCGGCAGTGGTGATTGGGATCGTGATCGCCTCGGTCGGCTTCGATATGTCGGCCATTTTCACCGGCAGCCTGCTGCCGCGGATCGCCTCGGGGCAAGCGGCCGACCGGCTCTCGGCCGGCGGCTTTGCGGCAGGGTATGCCGGGGGAGCCATCGCTCTGGTGATCGCTACGGCAATTGTCGGGGCCCATGATCGTCTGGGGCTGACCACTCCAGGAGCCTTGCAGGCGGCGTTTGTTTTTACTGGCTGCTGGTGGCTGGTGTTTTCGCTGCCGGCTGCGTGTGCCCGCTTTGGCACCGACGGCCGGACTGATGACGGTGAGAAGGAGGTGCACGCCGGTTCGTCGGCCGGCGAACTGCTCGCCTTCGCACGGTCGCTGGCTGGATGGTCGTCTGGCGGCGTGGCGCATGGCGAGGCCGACGAGAGTGGCCGTACGTTCGGCCGGGTGCTGCTGGGCTGCGTGCTCGTGCTGGGCGCGGTGCAGACTGCGATCGCCCAATTTTCGAGCGTTGCCCTGGAAGAATTTCACCTCGATGGGCCGGCGCTGGTGCGGCTGGTGCTGCTCGTACAGGCAGTGGCGTTGCCTGGGGCGCTCTTCATCGGCTGGCTGTCGACGCGGTGGAGCCGCCAAGGGGCGCTGGCCGTCTGCCTGCTCGGCTGGATTGCAGTGCTCACGCTGGCAACGCTCGTGCGGACTCCCGCCCAGCTCCACTGGCTGGCGGCACTTCTGGCGCTGGTGCTTGGCGGCGTGCAGAGCGTGATTCGCGCGACGGTGGCGGGGCTCGCGCCGCGTGGCCGCTTCGGAGCCACGTTCGGCCTGATGCAGGTGGGCACCAAGCTCTCGGGGTTCGTGGCCAGCCTGCTCTTTGGCGCGGTGCTGGCGGCATCGGGGCTGCCGCGGGCCGGACTCGTCACGCTGCTTATTCAGATCCTCGCCGGCTGGTGGCTTCTGCGACGACAACGCTGACGGCAGCCAAGAGACTCGACTTCATTGACGGTACCTGAACCGGCGTATACATTTCGCAAAGAAGCGGCTTTGTCTGCGTGAGGAGAAACGTTGTGGCCACCGACACGAGCCCATCGACGCCCGCCCGTCCACCGGGGGCCAAACTCGGCTACCGGGAATACTGCTGTTTTCCCGACGACGGCTGGCGGCACGAGATCATCGACGGAGACCATGTCACGACACCGGCTCCATCCACCACCCACCAGACGGTTTCCAAGCGGCTCCAGCATCAGCTGTACACGCAGATAGAGCTGGCCGGCCTCGGCCTCGTCTTCAATGCGCCCATCGATGTGCAGCTCACCGAGTACGACATCGTGCAGCCGGATCTCGTGGTCGTGCTGAAGGTCCCCGTCGACCGTACCCGCATGATCACCCATACGAAGATCAACGGTGTGCCCGACCTGGTTGTCGAGATCCTGTCCCCCTCGACCGCCGCCATCGACACGGCGCTCAAGAAGCAGCTCTATGAGCGAACCGGGGTGGCGGAATACTGGATTGCCGATCCCGACAACCAGCGGCTGGAGCGGTATCGGCTCGCCGACGGCGGCTACTGTCTGGAGCCGCAGGCAGATCCGGCCACGGCCCTCTCTGGCGGCCTTCGCGTTCGTCTTGCCGACATCTGGTAGTCCCCCGCCGTGACACCACACGGCCTTTGATTACAGCAGCTCGCTGGCCAGGTCCGCGAGCGCCGATCGTTCCCCCTTTTCCAGCGTCACGTGGGCGTAGAGCGGCTGGCCCGTCATGCGATGGATGAGGTAGCTCAGGCCATTGGAGAGGGCGTCGAGATAGGGCTGATCGATCTGGGCGACGTCCCCCGTGAACACGATCTTTGTCCCCTCGCCAGCCCGCGTGATGATCGTCTTCACCTCATGGGGCGTGAGGTTCTGCGCCTCGTCGATGATGAAGAACATCCGCTGCAGGGAGCGGCCGCGGATGTAGGCCAGCGGCGTGATCATCAGTTTCTCCGATTCCCGCATTTCGAGGATCCGGTGGGCGGCCTGCGTGTCTTCGCCACACTGGTGCCGGATCACCGTGAGGTTGTCGTAGAGCGGCTGCATGTAGGGATCGAGCTTGTCGCCGATGTCGCCCGGGAGGAAACCAAGATCACGGTTGGAGAGCGGCACCACCGGACGGGCCAGCATGATCTGCCGATAGCGCTGCCGGCATTCGAGGGCGGCGGCCAGCGCGAGCAGGGTCTTGCCGGTGCCGGCCGTGCCGGAGAGTGTGACGAGCTTGATGTCGTCGTCCATCAGGGCCTGCAGCGCGAACGACTGCTCAGCATTCCGCGGGCTGATGCCGTAGCAGGTCTGTTTCTCGATGCGGACAAACGAGGCATCGCTTCGGCGGTAGGTCGCGAGTGCCGACTTGCTGCCGTTGCGGAGCACGAAATTCTCGTTGGCCAGCGGCGGCTGGTCGATCGGCAACTCTACGGCCGGCAGCCTGCCCCCCTGGGCATAGAGCCGGTTGATGACGTCGGAGTCGATCCCCTCGATGATGCGCTTGCCGGTGTAGAGCGTGTCGAAGCCCTGGACCTTGTCGGACGTGTAGTCCTGGGCCCGCAGGCCGAGCGACTTCGCCTTCATCCGGAGGTTCGTGTCTTTCGAAACGAGAATCACGGGCCGTGGAGCCGATTGCTGCTGGAGGCTGAGGGTCGCCCGCAGGATGCGATGGTCGGGAGTGTCCTGCAGAAACGACTCGTGGAGCCGGGCATCTGCGCCGCCGCCGAGTACCACACGGATCGAGCCCAGTCCCGGTCCCAGTGGGCTGCCCTCGGCGGAGAGCACATCGCCGGTGAGTGCGTCGAGGCGGCGGAGAAACTCACGGGCCTGGAAGTGGATGTCTTCGTTGCCGCGTTTGAACTGATCGAGTTCCTCGAGAACCGTGATCGGAATCGCGATGTCGTTCTCCTCGAAATTGCGAATGCAGCCGCAGTCGTGGAGGATGACGTTCGTGTCGAGGACGAAGAGCTTGGGCAGCGAATCCTTCATCGATATTTCCCCAGGGCCGTGCGTAGAGAGAGGCCATGGCTCCGGATCGTAGCGTCTGACCCGCCGGGCGCGGATGCCGGTTTTCGGCCAACGCCCGTTCCTGCCGGTGTTGCTCACCGAATTCAAACAATCGGTGGCTTCGGCAGGGGGCCGCGTTTCCCATCGGGCCCCGCTGAGCGGGGCGATGCACTCGGCCAGCGCCGCTACTGCGGCTTTCCTAGGTGCTGCTCAAACCAGCCGACCATCTCACCGACGGCCAGTTCGAGATCCTTCGGGCCGAATCCGTGGCCAGCATCGGGATATTCGACGTACTTGTTCGCTACCTTCTGTTCGTCGAATGCCTTCTGCAGGCTTCGGTTTTGGTCGATCGGCACGAGATCGTCCTTCGCGCCTGCCAGGAGCAGCGTTGGAGCATCTTCGGGCGAGACGTGCAGCAGCGGCGAAATCGCCTGTGCCTCCGCCATTTCGAGGTTGAGTGACGGAAGCCTGTCGTAGGCCGGCAGCCGATTCGGCGACTCCTTCACCATCACCGTCAGATCGGTTGGCGCCACGAATGCGACGACCGCCTGCACTCGATCGCTCGTTCGTAGCACTAGGTCCTTGTCATCGCTCTTCCCGTCGTCCGCTGTCGTGCCCAGCATCAACGACAAGTGGCCGCCGGCACTCACGCCGTACACACCGAGCCGATTCGCGTCGATCTTGAACCGATCGGCGTTGGCGCGAATGTATCGCACGCTGCGACGCACGTCTGCAACGGCTTCGGGAAGACTGTATTTCGGTCTGCTCCCGTGCCGCACCGTGAATACCGTGAACCCGCGAGTGGTGAGCGGCGCCGTGAATGGCCGCATTTGTTCGGGAGGCGACCACTGGGAATACCACGCGCCGCTGACAACGAACAGCACGGCCGCTCCGTTCGCGCCTTCACGCGGCGTGAACACGTCAAACGTCATCGCCAGTCCGTCCTTGTGGCCGTAGACCACGTCGGCCGTTATGTCGACGTCTTGTGATTGGGCCGCTCCGGACAAACCGGCGAGTATCAGCAGAGCGAAGAGCCGGGGGAGAAACGGTGTCTGCGGCATCGACAACCCAAGCAGATGTGAGTGTGGAGTCTGGGGTGATGGTGAGCATGGTGCGGCGTCGAGTATCCCGAATGACTCGGTGGGCGCCGAGTGGTGATCTCCGCGGCTCTGCGTGACGTCGCCGGTGTCTCACAGCATCTTCAGGCGATCCGCGGTTTAGGCAGGGAAGCCGCGTTTTCGCAGGAGCGGCCCGATACCGGCGTCGCTGCCCCGAAAAGCCCGGTATCCGTCGGTCGGATCGATCGTGTTACCAACGCTGAATACATGGTCGTGGAGCCGCCCCGCCAATACTTTGTCCCAGGGGCCGCCCGCCTCGGCAAACGCCTCCCAGGCGTCGGCGGTCAGCGTGTCAGCCCAGAGGTAGCTGTAGTAGCCGGCCGAGTAGCCGTCGCCTGAAAAGATATGGCCGAACTGTGGCGTGCGATGCCGCATCACGATCTCTTCCGGCATGCCGAGACCGTGGAGCGTGTCGCGCTCGAACGTCGCGGGATCGATCGGCGTTGCGCCCGCCAGATGGAGCTTCATGTCGATCAGAGCGCTGGCGAGAAACTCGACCGTCTTAAAGCCCGCGTTGAACGTGGCGGCATGGGCGATTTTCACCACGAGGTCGCCCGGAATCGGCCGGCCGGTCTCGTGGTGCACCGCAAAGCGATCAAGAACCTCTGGCGTGGAGAGCCAGTGTTCCAGCACCTGAGAGGGAAATTCGACATAGTCGCGGGCCACGTTCGTGCCGGAGACCGACGGATAGTTCACCCGGGAGCAGAGCCCGTGCAACGCGTGACCAAACTCATGAAAGAGCGTGGTGGCGTCATCCCAGCTGATCAGCACTGGCTCGCCCACAGGCGGCTTCGCGAAGTTGCAGGTGTTGGAGACGATCGCGGGAACGCTGCCATCGAAGCATTCCTGCGACCGGTAGCTGCCCATCCAGGCGCCCGACTGTTTGCCTGTGCGGGCAAAGGGATCGAAGTACCAGAGACCAGCCACGGCTCCGGTGGCATCGCGAACCACCCAGGCACGTACGTCTGGATGGTAGGTCGGCACCTCCCGCGGATCTGCTGGTGTGAACGACAGCCCAAAGAGTTTTTCCGCCGTGAAAAACATTCCCTCGCGCAGCCGTTCAAGCTGGAGATAGGGCGTGATCTCGCTCTCGTCGAGGTCGTACTTCGCCCGGCGGACCTTCTCGGCATAGAACCGGTAGTCCCAGGGGGCGATTCTGATCCGCGCTCCCTCCGCATCGGCGAGGGCCTGCATGTCGGCCACCTCCTCGCAGACCCTGGCCACCGCTCTCGGCCAGACCGCCTCCATCAATTCCAAGGCACGCTCGGGCGTCTTGGCCATCGAGTCTTCCAGCCGCCAGTGGGCGTGGGTCGGGTGGCCGAGCAGTTGTGCGCGACGGGCCCGGAGTTGGAGTATTCGGGAGACGGTCTCGTAGTTGTCGGTCGCCCCACCGCCCGCGCCGCGGTCGACGAACATCCGCCAGACCTGCTCGCGGAGGTCGCGGCGGTGGGCATAGGTGAGGAACGTCTCGACGCTCGAGCGGGTGTTGGGGATCGCCCAGCGGCCCTTCTGGCCGCGGGCCTCGGCCGCCTCGGCGGCGGCGTCACGCTGGGCCTGCGACAGGCCGGCGAGGTCGGCGTCGTCGTCGAGAAAGACGACGCCCTCATTCTCGTCGCGAAGCAGGTTCTGGCTGAAGGTGGTGGCGAGCGCCGCCAGGGCCTGATTAAGCGACGACAACTCCGCCTTGGCCGTGGGGTCGAGCCGTGCACCGTGGCGGACGAAATGGGTGTAGGTCAGCCAGACGACCCGCTGCTGCTCGGGTGTCAGCCCTGAGCGTGTCCGTGCCTCGTAGACCGCGGCGATCCTCGCGAAGAGCCGCTCGTTCTGGGTGATCTGGTCGCTGCAGGCGGCCAGACGGGGCGCCATCTCGCGTTCGACCTCCTGCACGGCGTCGTCGCTGAGCGCTCCCCCGTAGACGCCATAGATAGCCTCCACCCGGCTGAGCATCCGCCCGGAGCGTTCGAGCGCGGCGATCGTGTTGTCGAACGTGGGGGGGCTCGGGTCGCTTGCGGTGCGGTCGATCGCCGCGAGCTGATCGGCCATGCCGGCCTCGAGCGCCGGCCCAAGGTCTGCCACGCGGGCGGCTGCAAACGGTGGCACGCCACCATGAGGGCCGGACCAGGGTTCGATCAGCGGATTCGGCTCGCCGGCGGACGTGTCGTGTGGCATGTCAGGACAGACCAAGCACGTCGCGCATCGAATAGAGTCCTGCCGGCTTGCCGACCAGGAAGGCCGCCGCCGCCAGCGCCCCGCTGGCGTAGCAGTCGCGACTGGTGGCGCGGACATTGACGGTGAGCGCCTCCCCTTCGAGGCCGAAGAGGATCGTGTGCTCGCCGGGATTGTCGCCCGCCCGCACGGCATGGTAGCCGATCTCATCGGCGGGCCTGGCGCCGGGCCGACCCTCACGGCCGTGGGCCACGCGGGTGAATCCGAAGGCGTCCTGCACGATCTGACCAAACTTCAGCGCCGTTCCGCTCGGGGAATCCTCCTTGTGACGATGATGGCATTCGATGATCTCGACGTCGGTCCGGCTGCCCACCCGCTCAAGCAGACTGGAGGCGCGACCGACCAGATCCATCGCGATGTTTACGGCGAGGCTCATGCTTGGCGACTGGAGCACCGCGATTTTTCTCGCGGCCTCGTCGATCGCCCGCCGATCGGCAGGTTCAAGTCCCGTCGTGGCCACGACCAGAGGCACGCCTGCCTGCACGCAGGCTGCCGCAATGCCGGCCACGGCCCCGGGGAGCGAGAAGTCGATCGCCACGTCGGCCGGGCAGGTCCATGACTCGCTGACGGGCACGCCCGCGGCGGCGATGCCGGCGAGCGACCCGGCGTCATCGCCCAGTCGCGGGTGCCCTGCCCTCTCCACGGCGGCGACGAGTTGCCAGGCCGGAGCCGACGAGCCAGCCGGTTCTGCTGCGGCACAGGCGATGATCCGCTGCCCCATGCGACCAGCGGCACCATGAACGACGAGACGACGCGGCGACATGGCTGGCAAGGGAAAGACTCCTCGATCGGGGCGTTGGGTATGCGGAAGAAACAGCACCACGGCAGCCGCATGATAGCGAAGTGGCCGGTCTGCGGCCCAGCGGCCCGAAGCCGGCCGTCAGTCCGGCTTCGCCGGCAGGAAGGCAAACGGCTCCACTGGTGCGAGCTGTTTGGCGGCATTGCCGTTGTAGGTCGCTCCGCCAATCAGGGTGAGTTTCTTTGCCGGGGTCCCGGCGGTGAAATCGAGATCCGCCAGCGGAATCCAAAACACCGTGGGGCTCGTCGCCGAGTCGAAGTACATCACCTTTGCCTTCTGGTCATAGACCGTCCGCCAGATCGTGCTGCCGACGTTGGGGGCGGCTGTCTTGAGCCCCAGCGGCACCGACGCATTTCGGATCACGCTGAAGAGCTGCGCCACGGCGAGCTCGTTGTCGGCGGTCTGCGGAAGGACGCCGAGGTAGAACGACGTGCGGACGAAGCGGTCGGATGCCCGGTTCGTGCCGGGGAGCATCGTCAGGCCGCCGATCCCCTTCCAGTAGGCGTCGAGGGCCAGTTGCTGATCGTAGATCGGCGAGTTGGTCATCACCTGGTATTTCCGATCGTGATGGATCACGAGATTTCCCTTGACGTATTCGAGGATCGCCGAGTCGCCGGAGGGGTCGGAGATCGCCATGTGCCCGACCCCTGGGACCCCGTTGGGCAGCGTGGGGGCGATGATCGTGAACGGTTCCTTCTCCAGAGCGTCGACGGCTTCCCGCACGGTCGCGTAGCTGTCGAGCACAAACTGCGTCCAGACCGCAATCGACATCGTCGGCTTGCCGGCGACCGGCCGGCCGTAGTCGCTCTCGACGAGGTAGAGCGTGTTGGCGACGAGGCCTTTTTCGTTGATGCCGTCGACCGTCGCCACGCCGTAGAAGGAGCAGGTGAGCGAGCCATACTTGCTCGTCCAGGAGAGCGTGTTCGGCCCGGTGGCACCGTTGCGCTTCATGCCGCGAGGGAAGCTGTAGATCTCGGTGCCCGGGTCCTCGACCCAGTCCATCGAGCGGGCGACGAGCACCGTGTCGCTCGGGCCAAGATAGATGCACCGTGTGCAGGTCCGGCCGATCTGTGGCTGCAGAGCCAGGAATGAGGCGATCAGAGCCACGGTCAGGACGCTACGCAGACGCATGAGAAACCTCGTGGATGAGTGGATAGGAAGAACTGCTGGGACGCCGCCGACGCCCCGGCCCGGCATGCTGTCAGCTGTGGCTCAACGCCCCGGCCAGGATGAGGGTGAGAGAGGCGGTGAATCCGATGAAGATTGTCCAGAACGATACGCGATCCAGCCGCCGCGACAGGGCTGGGCTTCCCAGTGTCTCGTAGACCCAGAGCGAGATCGTCGATTCGGTCAGGGTGACGAGGATCGTTCCGATTCCGAAGAGATTAATAATGTCGGCCAGGGAGAATTCGTTTGTGACCGGCACGTAGGTGCCGGTGAGGTAGGAATTGGCCGCCGCGGCGAACAAAGCCCCCACGCCGAGGCCGAAACGTGGGTCGACGTGGATCGGCTTGATGAAGCAGGCCAGCAGCGCGACGGCCACGGCCACGAACAGCGTCTGAAACATCTTGAAGAACAGGCCCCAGCCAAAGCGGTCGATGACGATCGCGAATCGGGCCTGGGACCAGGTGCCCCGTTCCGTGGCGGCAACGCCGGGGAGGCCGCGGCTGGTCTGGTAGCTGTGGGGAGTCTCCACAGCGTGGAATCTGACGAGGCGGTAGCCCGTCATCGACACCCGTCGGCTCACATCGGTGGCAGTTTCGTCGATGACGAAGAGCAGGTCCTGGCGTGGGTGGTCGGAGTTTTCGAATGATGCCAGAAGGAGATGCCGGTCGAGGGGAAAGTTCACGATCGGGAAAGCCTTGCTGTAATCGATCCAGAGTCGCTGCTGGACGAAGTGCTCGACTCCGTCGTGGATCTCCCGGAGCACCTTGCGTTCGGTGATCGTGCCGCTGATGGCCATCAGATGGTCAAAGGGATTGAAGGTGGCCCCGCCTGCCGCCGACGGATCGTCCTTCCAGCGACACCAGACGTCGATGACACCATTCCAGCGGCTGTCGTGGAGTGACACATCGTTGATCGATTCCATGTAGAAACCGATCGTCACGCGGCGTGCTCCGTCGGTGGGAACGTCGATGTTGGGAAGGTGTCCCGGGTCGGGGGTCGAGGGATCAAGGATGATATCCCAGTTGAGTTTCTCGAGGCGACGCGACTCGCGCTGAGCACGAGCGAGGAGGAGCGTGGGCACAAGGAACAGAATCACAAGCAGGCCCACCCAGACCGTGATCCAACGCGACTGGACCGTCGGGCTTCGGCGAATCCTGTGGTCGTTGTTGTG
>CANFQO010000101.1 GCA_947449135.1 Planctomycetaceae bacterium
AGTTGGTGAATGGGTAGCGGTAGCGGCGGTTCTCCGGGTCACGGATCTCAGCAAGGCAGTCGTCGCAGGTGGCGATGTCGGCGGGCAGCGACGTCGCCGTGCCCGGCAGCGACAGGCTCTCGAGGATCATGAACCGCGCCGGCGCATTCCCCTCGACCGACAGATCGGCGGCCGTCACCCGCTCGACCACCGCCAGCGGTGGCGCGGCGGCGGCGAAGCCGTCGAGAAACGCCTGCACGCGGTCTGCCGGCCCCTGCAACTCCACCGTCACGCCATGCGAATCGTTCTCCACCCAGCCCGTGAGCCCGAGGCTGCTCGCCCGCCGCCAGACGAACGGCCTGAAGCCGACCCCCTGAACGACTCCGCAGATCGACAATCGCTTCCGCGCGAGCAAGGCCACGTGACGGCTCCAAGATATATCTCTCGCCTATCCTATCCTCACACCACAAGCCTTGGCTTGCATGCAGGACGCGCCGCAGACAGCTTAAGGCCGCCGCATGTGGATTCTAGGCTCGCAGGGCCGGATCGATCCCGGCCCGGCCGGCCGCACGGAGCCCAGCGCCGTCGAGACAGATGGAGAGGCCCAGCACCCGATCGGGAAACAGCACCGTGGTTCGATACAAAAAAGCGTAGTAGATGAAGGTGCAGCAGAGCCTGATTCTCCACGTGAACAGCGGAAAGAGCCGCCGGATGGGAGCCCGCAGGACGCTGTTGGCGGTGCCGAGTGCGACAACCACGTTGACGACGTCCATGTTGTTGAGATTCCCGCGAGGGCGACTGAGTGCCGCATTGAGAAGCGGCAACTGCTGCAGGCAGTTCTCGTCACGCATGAGCGTCCAGAACACCCGACTCAAGATGTGATAGACCGCTGGGGCGGTCCCTGTCGTGTCGAGCAACTCTTCGCCCACGAGAAACAGACGCCCCAGATGCTCGCCGGAGGCGCAGGTCTTCAGATAGAGGCCGTCGAGATTCCCCACTCCGGCCGGGTGTGCAGGACGTGCGTAGCCGGTTCCCAGCAGCATGAGGTCGGCGTCGTGGATGGCAGTTCCGTCTGTCAGGGTCACCGTCCGGCCCCGGATCGTGTCGATCCCGACGCCGGCGTGCCGGCAGATCCTCCGCGAGTTCCTCAGTAGATAGCTGCGGCCAGGCACATACTGGGTGTCGCGAAGATCAAATCGCCGTGAGGGCATCCAGGAGAGGAGCCCCCACCACCAAAACGTACACCAGGTGTGGGCGTTGATCGCGGCGTTGAGGATGCGCGTGCTCGTCGTCGTGCCGAGAAGCAACTGCAGGATCGTCATGGGCCAGAGGCAGCGCAACTCGGATCCGGAAAAGAATCTCGGCGATCGGACCACCCAATGCAGTTGACCGTGTTCGCCATCGCATTCCTGCGACCGCAGGACGTTCACGCAGAGGTCCAGGCCCGACGCCCCGCCGCCAACCACGACCACCTTCTTTCCCCACGCCTCTTGCCACCGCTGGATCTGGCTCGAATGAGCGATCGGCACGCTGCCGTCGGTGTCGATCGGAGGAACCAAAGGCGTGGCATGCCTTCCCGTGCAGAGCACCAGCTTGCGGCAGCGGATTTCCTCGTACCTGCCGCCGCCAGAGTGGACCTGAAGCACCCAGCACGCCTCCTCATCCGACCAGGCACTGCCGAACACGTCGTGACCGCATCGAATGAAGGGCTGCAGGTTCTGCACCCGCACATACTCGTCGATGGAATGCAGCACATCGCTGGCATGCCACACGGTTTTCCGTGTCGTAAATCCCTGGATGCAGAAATCAAGCGGGTGATTCTGGATGGTCTGCCATGCCGGGACTCGCGACCACAGCCCGCCAAGCGACTCGGCACGCTCGAGCAACAGGATGCTTGTGCATCGCTGCTGGACGGCTTCCGCCAGCATCATGACGCCCCCCAGCCCGCCTCCCACGATGACGGCGTCGAGAATTCCCGATTCGTCTCCCATGATGTTTTTCACGTCAGTTGACCCTAGGAGGCGAGTCCGTCGAGTCGACGCACGGAAAAGGCCCACGCTTTGAGCTATCCTGCCAGACTCCGAGGACGAAGCATCATGAAATCACTCACCGAGTATCTGACATTCAAGATCCCAGCCCGGATGGGGTTTCTCAACATCACGCCGACGATCGAGGACCTCGTTGCCCAGTCGGGAATCAAGGAGGGCCTCTGCCTCGTCAACGCGATGCACATCACGGCGAGCGTGTTCATCAACGACGACGAAGGCGGTCTCCACAAGGATTATGCCGTCTGGCTCGAGAAACTCGCCCCGTTCAATCCCGACCCCAAGGTCTACCACCACAACAAGACCGGCGAGGACAACGCCGACGCCCACATGAAGCGGCAGGTGATGGGCCGCGAGGTCGTGGTGGCGATCACGAAGGGTCGCCTCGATTTCGGCCCGTGGGAGCAGATCTTCTACGGTGAGTTCGACGGCCGCCGGGCGAAGCGAGTGCTCGTCAAGTTGATCGGGGAGTAGCCCAGTCGCCGCAGGAGTGAGGCTGTGCTTTTCGCCGGCACAGAATTCAGTCATAATCCCCGGCTCGGGATCGAGGCCCGTGGACGGCGATGAGCCGTCTGGCCGACGACCCTTGCCATGCGCCCCGCAGTAAACCACCTCCGGGAATGTTCTGACATGCTCGACCACACACATCTGCTCTGCCGACCGACCTGCCGACCAATCTACCGACGGACCATCCTGTCGATGGCCGTTACCGTCCTTGCCCTGACACACCTTGGATTTGGAGGATCACACGTGACCGCTGCCGACAACAAGAACCCCCGTTGCTTTATGGACATCAGCATCGGCGACAAGCCGGCCGGCCGCGTGGTCATCGAACTCCGCGCCGACATGGTGCCGAAGACGGCCGAGAACTTCCGCGCCCTCTGCACCGGCGAGAAGGGTTTTGGCTACAAGGGTTCGTCGTTCCACCGCGTGATCACCGAGTTCATGTGCCAGGGTGGTGACTTCACCAACCACAACGGCACCGGTGGAAAATCGATCTACGGGGAGAAGTTCGCCGACGAGAACTTTAAGCTCAAGCACACCGGCGCCGGCGTGCTGAGCATGGCCAATGCCGGCCCGAACACCAACGGTTCGCAGTTCTTCCTCTGCACTGTCGCCACGCCGTGGCTCGACGGTAAGCACGTCGTTTTCGGGAACGTCGTCGAGGGAATGGACGTCGTCAAGGCGATCGAGAACGTTGGTTCCGGCAGCGGGAAGACGAGCGCCAAGGTGGTGATCACCGACTGCGGCGAGGTGAAGTAAGCGGGCATGGGGCCCCGGGTAATCACCTTGCATGCCGTGTCGTTGGTGACCACATCAGTTGAGGTGGTAGGCCGCCTCGCCGTGCTCGGCAATATCCAGGCCCCGCGACTGTGAGTCCTCGCCGACGGAAAAGCCCATCGTCCTGTCGATCAGCAGGCCAAGGATCAGCGTGCAGATGAAGGCGTAGGCCCCCGTCCACAGCAGTCCCTGCACTTGGATCAACAACTGGTCGATGCCGCCCAGCACGGGACGGATGGCGAATACTCCGACGAGCAAGCCCCCCAGCACGCCGCCGACTCCGTGGACGCCGACGACGTCCAGCGAATCGTCATACCCAAGGAACGGCTTCGCCTGCACGGCCAGAAAGCAGACGATCCCGCCGAGTATGCCGATGATCACGGCCGCAACGGGGCTGACATGACCGGCGCAGGGCGTGATCGCCACCAGGCCCGCCACCATGCCGGACGCGAACCCCAGGGTGGTGGGCCTGCCAACCTTCCACCACTCGACACACATCCAGGCGCCGGCCGCGACACTGCCGGCCAACGCCGTGTTCGCAAAGGCCAGCACGGCCACCGCCCCGGCGACGGGAAGGAAGTCCTTACCGACCGCGATGGAAGAGCCTGCGTTGAACCCAAACCATCCCACCATCAGGATCGCAGCCCCGATCAGCGTCCAGCCGACACTGTGCGGAATGAACTGTGCGCCGGGGTAGCCGTGGCGTTTGGGGAGAATGAGCAGAAGAGCCAGGGCCGAGACGCCCGCCAACACGTGCACCACCGTGCCCCCGGCGAAATCGAGCACACCCTTCTGGAACAGCCAGCCGTTCACGTTCCACACCCAATGGCAGACGGGGTTGTAGACGATCGTGGCCCAGAGGAGCGTGAACACGCACCATGCGCTGAACTTCACGCGTTCGGCGACAGCGCCGACGATCAATGCGGGCGTGATGATCGCAAACATCATCTGATAAATCGCAAACAGGAGTTCGGGGACTCCGTTGGGCGCGGCTTCGACGGTATCCCCGGAGGTAATGATCCTCTCGTAGGCGTTGGGCCCATCGACCGTCAATTCAGCGAACGACATCATGAACACAAGATCGGGATCCCAGCCCAGATAGCTGTGTTTCGGCTTGTCGGTGCCGTCGGGATTCTTGCCGGCATCGAACGCGATGGCCGACGGGACGGCGAACGCCATGTTGTAGCCGTATGCCACCCACTCCACCGCGACGAGTGGCACGCAAACCATGACCAGCAAAAACATATTGAGAACGTTTTTTGCTCGCACCATACCGCCGTAGAAGAGCGCCAGCCCAGGCATCATGAGAAACACAAGGGCAGCGCTGACCATGATCCAGGCGATCGAGCCTGTGTCGTAGGTTCCGGCCAGGTGAGGCATCATCGTTCTCCAGAAGATAAGAAGGACTGCACGCCAGGGACGCCTCCGCAGCACCCCCGATGAGCAGGTGGCAGGTCGACCGCCTGCTTTTCGTGTAGGGCCGAAGTCGTACCCGATTTGCACCGCGTTGGGCAAATGGTCTCCATGGTTAGGGGCGACCGGGTGTGACCTACCCCCCCTGAAACGGCACCGCTTCCAGAGAGAGAATCCGCGGGTGATTGACGCTGCCCCTAACTTAGGATCTGGCGATATTCATGGGGGCAGGTCAGCATTACCCATGGCAGTACCTCCGAATGGCAATCGGTAATTACCGTTTCCGGTGTACCGATTCCGACATTCCGAATGGCACTGCCGACTGTCGGCAGGTTTCGCGTTTGCTCTACAAAACACGGCCGAACCCGTCAGTCGGGACGACCCCCGACGTGCGTTCCCTGACGAGGCAGCACATTCGCGAAACGCCCGAGAAATCCGCTGGTCTCTGCCCATACCCATTCCCGTTCCAGATCTGGTTCGACGGGGATGCGGTGCGGTCACGATCGGCGTCTCGGCGTAATCGCGGAGGCCGCTGATGGGGATGGGGCTCACGCCCGCCCCCCTGCTCCACCCCGGAGGCTTTTTGCTCGCCTCCGAGGTTTTCACCATGATTGGTTTTAATAACAACGCCGGCAGCACCGGCGATGATTCTTCCAATTCCTCTAGCCCCAAGATCCCTGGTTCCAGCAACGACGCTCCTTCACCCAGCCGCCGAGGGCGGGTTCGAAGCGCCGACTTCGGAATGCCCGAACGGAGCGGGCTTCTCGACCTGGCCCGCACCTATCTCGAGACTCAGAACCGGCTCTGGCCCGAACTCGCCGGCACGACGGCTGTACCGGCACCCGTCGCCGCCACGATCGCGGCGATGGCTGACGACTTCGAGAAACGTTTCAGGCAACAGCACGCCGAAACGTTCCGGCCAGGTGATATGCCGAAGGTCTGGACTGACCTTGGGGTCGCCTACCTGCGATTCAGCGACGAGAACTCCAACCCGCGGTCGCTCGACCAGCAGCTTCTCAACGTCTTGAATCGTGCCCGGCGGGACGGCGTCTTCGTGCCCTGGTGTTTCGTCCTCGCCGACGCCGCCGTCAGCGGCACACTCGCCTGCCGACGCGGTTACACGATCGCCAAGACGATCGTCGAGCGGCGTGACTTGTTCGGAGTGTCGTGGTTCCTGATCGACGAACTCTCCCGCATGAGCCGCAACACGATTGAGTCATTGCAGCACGGGGAACTCGCCGAATCGACCGGAGTCCGGGTTGTCGGCGCCAGCGATGGCTACGACAGCGCCAACCCGCAGTCCTCGCTTCTCCTGCCGGTTCTCGGCTCGATGAACGAAGCGTTCATCACTCAGTTGAGATCCAAGGTAAAGCGTGGCATGGACGACGCTTTCGTTCGTGGCGACAACATCCAGCCACCCGGCGTGGGCTACCGGCTCGTGGAGGTGAAAGATGCCAACGGCAACCTCGTGATCACCCACAAGAACACGATCGAAAAAGCCGTTGAGATCGACCCAGAGGCGGCCGAGTGGACGCGACGCGGTGCCGAGATGATCGCCTACGAGGGCAAGAGCGCGATCGATGTGGCAAGGCTCTTCAACGAGCACAAGGTGGGCGGCAAGCAGACCTGGTCTGACTGCCGGGTGCGGCAGCACTACGGCCGCGAGAAGCTCGTCGGCAAGGACGTGTTCCACAAGACCAAGCAGGTGACCGACCGGCACACGGGCAAAAAGAAGGTCATCCACTTGCCGAAATCGGAGTGGATCTGGCGGGACGTGCCGCACCTGCGAATCCTGTCGGATGAGTTGGCGCAAGCCGTGCAACGGAAACTCGGCCTCGGCGCCGAATCCTTTGGCCGCAAGGCGAAGGATCGCAAGAAGAAAGTCCACCGCGTGGACCTCTACCCGAAGGTGCTCATTCGGCCGCTCTGCGGCTGCTGTGGCCACCCGATGATCCTCGGCCGGTCAGACGGGAAATACCAGAGCTTCTTCTGCTTCAACGCGACCAACGGCATCAAGGGCTGCACGAACCGGGGCTACAAGTCGGCCCGGATCATCGACGAGGCGGTGCTCAGCAGACTGATGGCGACCCTCTTCACCGACGACTTCATCGCCGACCTGACAGCCGATGTAAACAATCGGTTGGCGTGGATTGCCAGGCAGCCGATTCCGTCGACAAAGAAGCTCGAGCAGGGAATCGCCAACGAGGACCGGCAGCTCAAGCGGCTCACCGACCGGCTCGCCAAGCTCGATGACACGCACCTCGATGCGGTGCTCGCCAAGGCGGAGGAGATGGGGCGGCAGCTTGCGGCCAAGCGAGAGCGTCTCAAGGAGCTCCAGCGGGCCGGCCGGCGGCCGAAAGTAAAAAGCATCCGGGAGCAGGACGTCGTCGCCGCGCTCGGGAAGCTTCGCGACCTGCTGCAGGGCGACGTGGGCGTGGCGGCGCAGGTGCTCAAGGCCCTCGTGGGCGACGTCGTCATTGAGACGCGCCAGATCGAGGGTCAGGAAAAGCCGCAGATGGTCGCCTGGTTCACGATCAACGCAGTGCCGGCCCTGGCGGTGCTCGATCGTGGAAGGCCGACGGATCGCGACGTCGCTCCCGCCTCGGTGTGGGATTCGATTCACTCAAGCCCGACCGCCGAGCCGGCAACGACGGCCGGCCCCACTGAGGCGATCATTCCCCTCACCTACGACCGCAGGGCGGCCGCACGAAAGTCGAGGAAAACCAAACGCAAGAGCTGATTCCTTAAGAAATGCGCCCGCCCGGATCATATTAGGAAATCACCTCCATGCGTTGCTTTTCTGATATGATTCGGGCATGGCCGACCTCGAGAGCTTTATCGATCAGCAGCTAGCCATGGGCCGCGGATGGTTCACAAAGCCAGCCGCATTGGCCGCTCTCCGCCAATCGTCCAAAGCGTTCCAGGCGGCCGCCACGCGGCTGTCCAAGAAAAGCAGGCTCGTCTCCCCTCGCCGGGGCTTCTATCTGATCCTTAGGCCCGAGGATCGAGTGCTCGGGGCGCCTGATCCTGCCCGCTGGATCGATCCGCTGATGAAGCATCTCGGGCTCGACTACCGGATTTCGCTCCTCCGGGCAGCGGCTTTTCACGGGTCAGCGCATCAGGCCGCTATGGTCTTCCAGGTGGTCGCACCGCGGCAACTCCCTCCCATTGAGATCGGCCGGCAACGAGTCGAGTTCCTGTTCCACGCCCCGCAGACTTTCGCTCTCTCGAATCACCCCGAGTGGCTCAGCCGATTGAAGACGGAAGCGGGGTTCGCCAAGATCGCGGGCGTGGAACTGACCCTGCTCGACATCTGCCGCTATTTCCACCGCGCGGGCGGAATCAACGGTGCCGCTCAGGCGTCCCATGATCTCGGCAGGAAAGCGAACGGTCGCATCCTGGCCGAGGCGGCGGTCGCCTACGAAAACACCTCCGTGCGCAGACTCGGCTACTTGCTCGAGCGTTTCGGGCATGCCCGCCAAGCCAGAGCCCTGCGCCCTTTCGCCGTGAAAGCCAAGTCATTCACGGCGCTCGACCCATCGGTCAAGCACCTGCTGCCGCAGAAGGCCATGGCGAACGAGCGGATTCCTGATTGGAAACTGATCGTGAACACGGCCGTGGAGATCGACGAATGATTCCCCTGGCCTTCATCCAGCAATGGACCGCCTCGGCCCCCTGGGCCGATCTTCGGCAGGTGGAGCAGGATCTGATTATCTCTCGCGCATTGTGCGACCTGTTCACGAGCCCGGCCCTTCGCGACCGGATCGCCTTCCGCGGCGGTACCGCGATCCACAAACTGCTGCTCCCACGGCCGCTGCGATACTCCGAGGACATCGATCTGGTGCAGACGCGGGCAGAGCCCATCGGCGACATCATCGACGGAATCCGGGACGCGCTGTCGTGGCTGGGCAAATGCAGCCGAACGCAGACCCAGCACTCGATTCATCTCGTCTTCAAGTTCTCCCCCGAAACAGGAGGCGGGGAGCCGCTCAAGCTGAAGATCGAAGTCAATACGCGGGAGCATCAAAGCCGCTATGGCCTCCGCACGTACCCGTTCACTGTTGAGGGCGACTGGCATCAGGCCCGCGCCGTGATCATCTCGTTCGAGCCGGATGAAATCTTTGGCACCAAGCTGCGTGCCTTTCTCCAGCGAAACAAGAATCGCGATTTGTTCGATCTCAACGAGGGGCTGATGTCACACCTGCTCGACGCCGAGCGATTGCTCGACTGCTTTCACCACTACCTCGTCCTCGAAGGGCACCTCATCAGCCGGGCAAACGCCGAGGAGCGGATGCTGCAGAAGCTCGCGCGCAGCCTGACAGAAGACGTTACGCCTCTTCTGCCACCCGGTGTTCGGTTCGACGACGCCGACGCCGTGAAGGCGTTCGGGCGAGTGTGGGACGAACTTGTCTCGCGGCTGTCCGGCGAGTCGTGGAAGTCATCGCAAGCCGTCATCGAAACGATTCGCAAGACGACCATTCCCAATCTCTTGGATGGAGTGGAGCGGCACGGCTCTGCCTGAGCCGTTCGCGGAACCACTATGGCGGGCCTGCGTCTTCCCGGCCTGAGTGTCAAACACCAGCCGTACGGCCTCGCTCTGTACGATACGCCTGGATCTCGGACTCGATCTCTTCAGCCGTCATGGGAGGCGTTCCGGTTGCAGAGAGTTTCTGCCGCGTCACCTGCATCTTCGCGATGCGGGCCGCCGCGAGCCGTTCGCGCAGGATCGCCTCGATCGATCCGGTTTCAAGCAAGCCTTCGGCCGCAGCCTCCTTGGCGAGGGCGTCGGAAATCGTGATTTGGACGGTGGTCATGGTTGGTTATTC
>CANFQO010000102.1 GCA_947449135.1 Planctomycetaceae bacterium
CCCGAGAACATCACGTGGGAGACCACGCCTCCGGTCGTGCCGGACAAGGACGGCAACTACCCGCTGCCGATGCCTGCCAGCTACAAGATCGCCTGAGGGGACGTCACCGCATGATCGTCGGCATCCCGAAGGAGACCAAGAAGGACGAATATCGGGTGTCGATGCTCCCGGTCGGCGTGGAGGAACTGGTCCGCGGCGGCCATCGCGTGCTTGTGCAGCGGTCGGCCGGTGCGGGCTCGGGCCTCGCCGATGAGGCCTACGCCACCTGCGGGGCGGAACTGGTCGACACGCCCGAGGAGGTGTTTGCCCGGGCCGACATGATCGTGAAGGTGAAGGAGCCGCAGGCCCCGGAGCTGAAGCTCATTCGCTCCGGGCAGACGGTCTTCACCTACTTTCATTTCGCTGCCGACCGTGGGCTGACCGAGGGCTTTCTGGCCACCGGCGCCACCGCCGTTGCCTACGAGACGCTTCGGGATGACCGCGGCCGGCTGCCGCTGCTGATCCCGATGAGCGAGGTGGCCGGCCGGATGAGCATTCAGGAGGGGGCCAAATATCTGGAGAAGCCGCAGATGGGCCGCGGCATCCTGCTCGGCGGGGTGCCGGGCGTGGCCCCGGCGCATGTGACGGTGCTCGGTGCCGGCAGTGTCGGAGCCAATGCCGCCAAGGTGGCTGCGGGCTTTGGTGCCAGCGTGGGCCTGCTCGACACGAGCCTCGAACGGCTGCGGTATCTCGACGACGTCACGCCACCGAACATCGACTGCCTCTATTCCGACCGCCACACGATCCGCGAGCAGATCGCCCGGGCCGATCTCGTCATCGGCAGCGTGCTGATTCCTGGCGCGCGGGCTCCCCACCTGGTGGAGCGAGAGGACCTGAAGCTCATGAAGCCTGGCGCAGTGATCATCGACGTGGCGATCGATCAGGGGGGCTGTGTGGCCACGAGTCGGCCGACGACGCATGCCAACCCGACCTTCGTCGTTGACGACATCGTGCATTACTGCGTGACCAACATGCCGGGGGCCGTGGGTCGTACGAGCACCTACGCCCTCTGCAATGCAACGCTCCCCTACGTCTTGCAGTTGGCGTCGCAAGGCGTGGAGAAGGCGGCTGCATCCAGCCCCGCCATCCTTTCGGCCGTGAACGTGTATCGCGGCCATCTCGTGCACCGGGCCGTGGCGGATGCGTTTGGCCTGCCCTGTGAAACGCCATCATTCACGAAGTAAGGCTCGGTTCTGCATCATGATCCCCACGTCCCTTCGCTGGCAGGGCGGCGCTGCCGGCCAACCCGATGCTGGTGTGCTCGAACTCGTCGATCAGACGCTTCTGCCGACCAGACTCGAGTGGATCGCCTGCCGCGATGTCGACACGCTCGTCGAGGCCATCAAATCGCTACGGGTCCGCGGTGCTCCGGCGATCGGTGTTGCCGGGGCCTACGGTCTGGCTGTCGCGGCAGGCGAGGCCGTTCGCGACGGGCTTGCCCCCGAGGCGGCGCGGGCCCATCTGCTGGCTAGGGCCGAACTGCTCGCCTGCGCCCGTCCGACCGCCGTCAATCTGCGCTGGGCGGTGGAACGAGTGGTTGGCGTGCTTTCCCAACTGCCTGAGAACACGCCCGCGACGGCGTTGTCAGCGGCGGCTCTCGCGGAGGCCAGGAACATCCACGAGGAGGATCGACGGCTGTGTGCCGCGATCGGTCGGCATGGGGCGGACATCCTGCCCGAGGGCGGCGTGCTCACCCACTGCAATACCGGGACACTGGCCACGGGCGGTGACGGCACGGCGCTCGCGGTGATCACGACGGCCTGGGAGCAGGGGCGGCGGTTCGACGTGTTTGCCGACGAGACCCGTCCGCTCTTCCAGGGTGCCCGGCTGACGGCCTGGGAACTGGTGGAACGGGGCATCCCCGTGACCGTGCTCGTCGACTCGGCCGCCGGCCAGTTGCTCCGGACTGGTCGGGTGGGGGCGTGCATCGTCGGTGCCGACCGGATCACAGCCAACGGCGACACCGCCAACAAGATCGGCACCTACGGCCTCGCCGTGCTGGCCGAGGCCCACGGCGTGCCGTTCTTCGTCGCCGCACCGTCGAGCACATTCGACCTTTCGCTCGACACTGGCGACGACATTCCCATCGAGGAGCGGGCGGCAGCCGAGGTGCTTCGGCCGCTGGGGGTGCAGGCAGCCCCGGAACACGCCCGGGCCTACAATCCAGCCTTCGATGTCACCCCCGCGCGGCTGATCACGGCCATCATCACCGAGCGTGGCGTCATCCAGCCGGTCACACGTGAAAACGTGCTCCAAATGCTGAGGTAGACTGTGCAGGTCTGGTTTGCCGCGGCGCCCGCCGATCGGGCGTGACCGGTCGAGATATACCAGGCCCGAGATGCCCTCATGATTCCCAAGATCGCGATCGTAGGCCGACCGAACGTCGGCAAATCGACCCTCTTCAACTGGCTCGTGGAGAAACGGATCGCGATCGAGGATCCGACTGCGGGTGTGACGCGGGATCGACTCGTCCAACGGCTCTCGTTGGAGGGCCGCACTGTCGATCTGGTCGACACCGGTGGCATGGGATTCGATGACCCCGACGGCCTCACCGCCCGGATCGACGCTCAGATCGAGGCAGGCCTTGGTGAGGCTGCGGTCGTGCTGTTCGTCGTCGATGTCCGCACTGGCCTGGTGGCTGCCGACCATGAGGTGGCCGCCCGCGTCCGGCGAATCGGCGTGCCCGTCCTGCTCGTTGCCAACAAGGCCGACGACGCCAAGCTCGACAACCACGCCCACGAGTTCGCGGCGCTCGGTTTCGGCGAGCCTCTGATCGTGAGCGCCCGGCAACACCGCAACCGCGAGGTGCTCGTGGAGGCGATCATCGACCGGTTGCCGGAGACTGCCGCCGGTGAGGAGGAGCCCTCTGCCGAACTCCCCGAGATGAAGCTGGCGATGGTCGGGCGACGGAATGTCGGCAAGAGCACGTTCGTCAACAGCCTCGCTCAGGAGGAGCGGGTGATCACCAGCCCGGTGGCGGGCACGACCCGCGACTCGGTCGACGTGCGGTTCGAGGTGGACGGCCATTCCTTCCTCGCGATCGACACGCCCGGTCTGCGGCGGACGAAGAGTCGCACGACTGACATCGACTTCTACTCCACCCACCGTGCGCAGCGGAGCATCCGCCGCGCCGACGTCGTGCTGTTGTTCTTCGACGCCTCGGAGCCCGTGGGCCGTGTCGACAAGCAACTGGCCGACACGATCATGGAGGAGGCGAAGCCGGTGGTGTTCGTCGTCAACAAGTGGGATCTCTATGCGGGGGACGTCGAACGCGGCGAGTGGGCCGACTACCTGCGGGATACGTTCCGCACGATGCCCTGGGCACCTGTGGCGTTCGTGACCGCGACGAGTGGGCGCAACGTCAAAGCGGTCGTGGACACGGCCCAGCGGCTCTACCGTCAGAGCCACGAGCGGGTGCCGACCGCAAAGCTCAACACGATTCTGAGAGAAGCGATTGAGACCAATCACCCGCCTGCCGATCCCCGCGGCCGGCCGGTGCGGATCTACTACGCGACGCAGGTGGAGACGGCACCGCCGACGATCGTGCTCTCGACAAGCGCGCCGAAGAGCGTGTCGGAAGGCTACAAACGCTACCTCGTCGGTGCGCTCCGCAAGACGACGCCGTTCCGCGAAGTGCCGATCCGCCTCTATGTCCGTGGTCGCACGACGGATGCGAAGGACGAATAGAACGCGGCTGTCACGCGTGTCGTGGCCCGCGTCCGGTCACGTCAGCCACGGTTCGCCTCAGGTCTTCCACCAGCTTCATCTGACGGTCTGTGAAGGGCACGGTATCAGCGAGCAACCCCGGCTCGTTCGTTTCCTCGGGCACGAGCCTGCGCACGATCTCACCGGCCAGTTCGCCGATGCCTTCGCCGGTGATGACGCTCGTCCAGATGGCGTCCGCCCGGGTTGTCGGGCCGCGATCTCCGGTCAGATCGACCTTGGAGAACACGAGCAAATCATGGTTTGCGAACCGTGTCAGGTGGCCCTCGTCGATCTGCCGCCCGTCGATCACGCGGAGCACGAGATCGGCGGTCTCACAGGCCGCCGCTGCCCTGGCGATCCCCGCGCGTTCGACGCCGGTCACCCCGCCCTCAGTGGCGTCGTCCTCCCGCAGCCCGGCCGTATCGACGAGGTCCATTTCCCAGCCGTTGAGGACGACTCGGGTTTCCAGAAGATCGCGAGTGGTGCCAGGCTCGGGTGACACGATGCTTCGGGCATACCCAGCGAGCGCGTTGATGATGCTGCTCTTGCCGGCGTTCACGCTGCCAGACAGCACGACCCGCCACGGCCGCGTAAGCCGCAGGCCGACTCGCGCCGCGCGAACGAGACGGTCGAGGGCGGCATTGGCGTCTGTCGGATCACCGGCCGCCAGCAGGCCCTCAATCCGGTCGAATTCTCCCTGCAGTCCGCCAGCCAGTTGCCTCGCCACAATCGCGGCCGCCTTCGGGCCACCGATGCCGGCAAGCGCCTCGCGGGCCTCCAGTTCGATCTCCGCCATACCGCCAGCTCGCAGCCACGCTGGCCATGTCTGCCGCAGCACCCCAAGCCGCTCGAGGCTCGTCATCACGGCTTCCGCTGCCGCGAGCCCGCCATGGCAGTGGATTTCGAGAGTATCGGCGTCACGGCGGACGACGACCAGATCCTCGCCTGGTCCATCCACGCGGCTGTGCCATGACCCAAACACGATCGCACCATCAGGGCGGTCTGGCAGAGTCCTGGCACCACGGGGCGAAAACAGCCGCGAGACGAACTGGACGGCTCCTGGCCCCGCCACGCCCACCACGCTGAGGGCACCGCGGCCCATGGGCGTCAGCAGTGAAGTCCGCATGCACCCCTCACCCACTGGCCGTTCGTCTGCGTGCCGGCTAGAACGCTCGTGAGTGTTCATCCCTGTACCGTTCACGGAGTCTACAGCCATGGCCGACTGGATCGAGGAAGGTTCGAAGGCGCCCGATTTCACGTTGCCCACGCACGACGGCACGAAGCTGAAACTGTCGAGCCTCAAGGGTGCGCCGGTCGTCCTCTATTTCTACCCCAAGGACGACACCCCCGGCTGCACAACGGAAGCCTGCGGTTTCCGCGATGCCAAGGCGAAGCTTGCCAAGCACAAGGCCGTGGTGCTCGGAGTGAGCCCCGACGGTCC
Organism: Planctomycetaceae bacterium; assembly: GCA_947449135.1. Taxonomy (GTDB): domain Bacteria; phylum Planctomycetota; class Planctomycetia; order Pirellulales; family UBA1268; genus CAMCQY01. Next base: position 5,186 of record CANFQO010000102.1, read on the forward strand.
GGAGAGCCACGAGAAATTCCGTCAGAAATACGGGCTACCGTTCACGCTTCTGGCGGATATCGACCACAAAGTCGCTGAGAAATACGGGGCCTGGCGGGAGAAGAATATGTACGGCAAGAAGTCGATGGGAATCGCACGCAGCACCTTCATCATCGACGCAACTGGAACGGTGGCGAAGGTCTTCAAGGCCGTGAGGGCGAACGGACACGACGAGCAGGTGCTGGCAGCCCTGGCCGATCTGGCCTAGCAGGCATAACCGTCACCACGTGATGTCTGGGGCTGGGAGAATGCACGCCGCCAGTCTTCTCATGGCCGCCTCCACGGCCGTGGGCTGCATACTTGCCGGCCGGCCGTAATCGCCGGTCGCAAGGAGCATCATGCAGTCATTTCTCGCCAAATGTGCCGCTTTCGGGATCGTTGCCGGAGGGTTCACGCTCACTGGCGACGTGGCACGGCTCGCGGAACGCGGTCAACGGCTCCTCGACGCCCGCACCGTGCCTTCGGATACCCCCGCGAAACCATCGAACGTCGCGGATATCGATTCGGCTACCGGCAGCGAATCGGCTCATCCGGCCGACCCTGCCGCCTCTGTCGCCGCACCCGTTGCTGCTGCGCAGCCTGCCGCAGCAACGCCGGAGGTGCTGAAGCCCCGCAACCCGCTGTTCGACGCGCCCTTGGGGCGGGCCGTTGCGGTGCCGGCACCGCCGGCCCAGGGGCCCGACAGCATCGATCTCCGTCAACTGTCCGCCGGCAGCCGTGTACTCGTCTGGGTGAAAAGGCAGGGGGCCGTGGGACGTGGCAGGTCGATGGAACTGCTCCGACTGGACCTCATCGATCCGAATACCGGCGAAGCCCTGGAGCATCGCCATGCAGACATGACCCATGGCAGCGAGTCCACCACCGTCCATGCGGCTCCTCGCCGGATCGTGATCTCACTCGATAGCCGTGGCCGACTAGCCAAGGGGGCGATGCTCAGGCTTGCGCCGTTGCACGGCGTGAACGGTCTTGGCGCCGAGGAATCGATCGGCCAGGTGATGGCGATCGACATTCAGGGCAGCTGAGGCCATAGAGCGCGGCCATCCGGCTCACGCTTCGCCGGATGTTTCCTGGGCTTCACGATCGCTCGACCAGCCAACCCGCTTCTTGGAGAGGCCGATCTTTCGTTCGTCAGTGTCCACGCGGAGGATCTTCACCTCGAGCGGGTCACCGACCTTCACGACTTCTTCGGCGTTCTCGATCTTGTCTTCCGAGAGTTCGGAGATGTGAAGGAGCCCTTCCAGGCCGTCCTCGAGTCCGACGAACACGCCAAAGTTCGTGATCTTCGTGACCGTGCCGTTCACGACGTCACCAGTCTTGTACCGCTGGGGAATATCCGTCGACCACGGATCGTCGGCCATCTGCTTCAGCCCGAGCGCGATTCGCCGACGCTGCTGGTCGACCGAGAGCACCTTGCACTCGATCTCGTGGCCCTTCTCCAGCATCTCGCTGGGGTGCGTCACCTTCCGCGTCCACGACATGTCGGTCACGTGGAGCAGACCATCGATGCCGTCGTCGATCTCGATGAAGGCGCCGTAGTTGGTGAGATTCCGGACCACGCCCTTGACGATGGCGCCCGGCGGGTAGTCGGCAGCCACCTTCTCCCAGGGATTCTGCTGGGTCTGCTTCATGCCCAGCGAGATTTCCTGCTTTTCCTTGTTGATGGCGAGCACCACCACCTCGACCTCGTCGCCCGGTTTGACCAATTCGCTGGGATGGCTGACCCGCTTTGTCCAGCTCATCTCGCTGATGTGGACGAGTCCCTCGACGCCGTCCTCCAGCTTCACGAACGCACCGTAGCTCATCACGTTGACGACACTGCCCTTGCAGACGGTGCCGACAGGGTACTTGTCGGCGACCTTCGCCCACGGGCTGGCGGTCCGCTGCTTCATGCCGAGCGCGATCTTTTCTCGCTCGCGATCGATGTGCAGAACCTGCACCTCGACCTCCTGGTCGATCTGCACCATCTCGCTGGGATGGCCGATGCGACCCCAACTCATGTCGGTGATGTGAAGCAGTCCGTCGATGCCGCCCAGGTCCACGAACGCGCCGAAGTCGGCGATGTTCTTGACGACGCCCCGACGAACCTGACCCACCTCGAGCGTCTCCATGAGCTGCTTCTTCCGCTCGGCCCGCTCCTGCTCGATGAGCGCCCGTCGCGAGACGACGATGTTCCGCCGCGCTTCGTCGATCTTGAGCACGAGGCACTGGATCGCCCGGCCGCAGTAGTCGCCAATGTCGGCTGGCCGACGGATGTCGACCTGGCTCGCCGGCAGGAATACGTTGACGCCTGAGATATCAACCAGCAGGCCGCCCTTGATCTTGCGGGTCACGAAGCCGGTGACGACGTCGTTCTCGTGAACGCTCTCCATCACGCGCAGCCAGTCCTCAATCCGGCGCGCCTTCCGCTTGGAGAGCGTGATCAGCCCCCGCTGCTCCTCGACCTGGCCATCCTCGAACTCCTCCAACAGCACCTTGACGATGTCGCCCACCTGCGGCGGCGGCTCGCTCTCATCCCACTCGTTCCGCGGGATGTGGCCTTCGCTCTTGTAGCCGACGTCGACGAGCACGAATTCGTCGTCGACCCGCAGCACCCGCCCCTCGAGCACTGAATTCACCGCCAGCGTGGAGGTTCCGATCGAGTATTCACCCGCCTCCGTGCCTGCCAGGGCGAGTTCCAGTTCCTGATCGAGTTCGTCTCCGAGTTCAAGTTCGCGAATGAGGTTGCGGTTGACCATGCGTGAGGGGGTTTGGGGTAAACGGGTTGGGGTTGGGGAACGCGCGGGCCACGACGGATCGAGCCTCGCAGTGTAGCAGCCTTCGAACGGCTGAACAATCGAGTGTTTGCCAATTGCGTGTTTGACCCGTCTGCCCCAGATTCTCCGATCGGCAGGGCGGAATTGCCCCGCGAGTCGGCCATGCAGCGAGACCGATGGAAACCGTATGTGTTGGCTCCGCAAGCTGCCGTCTGTCCGCCCTCTCCCGCTGCTGCTGGCCCTGCTGGCAGCCGTGGTCGCCAGCCCCGCGCCGGGCCAGTTCACCGCAACGGAAACGGGGTCGGCCGCCCCCACGCTGGGCGACGCCAGGACGCAGAAATTCCGCGTCGGCTTGGTGGTGACGGCCGAGGGAGGGACCTGCCGGGACATCTACGCCACACTCCCGGTGCCTGCCGATTGGCCGGAGCAGAAGGTGCAGATTCTGCAGGAGGACGTTTCGCCCGATGTTCGCAGCCTGCGGTATCGCACGCTGCCCGGCGGGGTCAAGCAGATGATTGTGGAGATCCCCAGCCTCCACGCAGGCGACAAGGCGGAAGCGATCGTCACGTTCTCGCTTGAACGCATGTCGATCATCCCGCCCGTTGATCCCGCGAAGCTTTCCATCCCCGAAAAGCCAGACCGGGCGTTGCGGGTGTTTCTCGGACCCAGTCCCTACATCGAAACCCGGCACCCGAAGATCATGAAGCTGGCCAAGGCGACCGGCGAGGATCTCGAGGGCTGGCAGAAAGTGGAGGCGATCTACGACACCGTCCGCGAGAAGGTGGAATACCGTAACGGCGACTTGAAGGGGGCTGCGCGGGCGTTGGCCGACGGCTGGGGCGACTGCGAGGAACTCACCTGCCTGTTCATCGCGATGGCCCGGGCGGAAGGCATCCCGGCGCGGACTGTCTGGGTCGAGGGGCATTGCTACCCCGAGTTTTATCTTGTCGACGCCGATGGCCAGGGCTGGTGGTATCCCTGCCAGGCTGCCGGCACACGGGCTTTCGGTGGCATGCCAGACCAACTGCCAATCCTGCAGAAGGGCGACACGTTCCGAGACCCCGACAGGCCCGGCAAGACGTTGAGGTACGTCTCCGAGTTCATCAGGGGTTCGGCCAAAGACGGTGTAGGCTCACCCAAGGTCGAATGGATTCGCGAAGGGGCCTGATGCTGTCTTCACGGCAAGGCTCGGCATCCGGCCGCCCTTGCCTTGGCCGACCTCCGTCGGCTGGTGCTGAAACGGCCCTCCGGGCCTGACCATCATTCCAGCACCATCGTGGCGGCACGTTGTTCACTCGCCGTCTTCCCGCGCCGTTTTCACGCGACGGACTCTTTACTCGGCGCCGGCAAAGACTTCTTCGTTGAGCGGCCGGCCGAAGGCGTCCTTGGCAACGGGCGTGAACCACCGCGGCACGATCGGCAGACCGGCTTCACGCCAGACGGCCTCCAGCCGATCACCGGCAACCTTGACGATCCGCTCCCGGCCGCGACCCGCCAGCGTCGAGCGATCG
>CANFQO010000103.1 GCA_947449135.1 Planctomycetaceae bacterium
CGACGCTGATCTACAGCATCTCGGGCGGCGTGGACGCGGCTCTCTTTACCATCAACTCAAGCACTGGGGCGCTGACATTCCTGTCATCGCCGAACTTCGAGAGCCCGACGGATACCGGGGCTAACAACGTCTACGACGTCACCGTCCAGGTGAGCGACGGCACGCTGACAGCGACGAAGGCTGTGGCAGTGACGGTCACCAACGTGAACGAGTCGCCGAGCGTGACGAGCGCCGCCACCGTGAGCGCTGCCGAGAACCAGTCGGCGGTACAGACGGTGACGGGATCCGATCCCGACGCAGGAACGACGCTGACCTACAGCATCTCGGGCGGCGTGGACGCGGCTCTCTTTACCATCAACTCAAGCACTGGGGCGCTGACATTCCTGTCCGCGCCGAACTTCGAGAGCCCGACGGATAACGGAGCGAACAACGTCTACGACGTGATTGTCCAGGTCAGCGACGGCACGCTGACAGCGACGAAGGCTGTGGCAGTGACGGTGACGAACGTAAACGAGGCGCCGACCGACATTGCCCTCTCGTCGGCCGTCGTGGCAGAGAACCAGCCGTCTGGCACGACCGTTGGCACGCTCTCCACCACCGACCCCGACACGGCGGACACCTTCACCTACACCCTTGTCGCTGGCGCGGGCTCAGCCGACAACGGCTCGTTCTCCATCCAGGGGAACCAGTTGGTGACGACTGCGTCGTTCAACTTCGAGGTCCAGGGTAGCTATTCGGTCCGTATCAGATCGACCGACCAGGGCGGCTTCTCGATCGAGAAGTACTTCCCGATCACCGTCACCAACGTCAATGAGTCGCCAACCGACATCGCTCTCTCGTCGGTCGTTGTGGCAGAGAACCAGCCGTCTAATACGACCGTCGGCATGCTCACCACCACCGACCCTGACAAGGCGGATACCTTTACTTACGCGATTGTCGCTTGCACGGGTTCGACAGATACCGCCGCGTTCTCCATCCAGGGCAATCAGTTGGTGACGCATGCGTCGTTCAATTACGAGTCTCAGGTCACGTACTCCATTTGCGTCCGCTCCACCGATCAGGACAACCTTTGGACCGAGAAAGTCTTCACTATCACCGTCACGGACGTGGCAGGCGAGCCTTTTGCGGTAGAGTCGGTCGCCGTCGAGCAGGTGCGTTCTTACCGCTCGGGCGATGTGCTTCGACTACCCGTCGTGTTGACTGAAAACGCGACGGTGACTGGCAAGCCCACGCTTCCGCTCACTATTGGCCGAACAAAGGCATTTGCCACATACCAGTCCGGGAGCGGGACCAACAAGCTTGTCTTCTCCTACAAGGTAGGCAACAAGGACAATGCCAATGGCTTGGCCTTGGGTCGTGCAATCACCTTGCCCACCACGACGACCCGCATCCGCGATGCGGCCAACAAGCCCCTCGCGCTAGCTTTGCCGAGTGGCCTCGGCTTCGACAAAACCATCCTTGACACCGTGGCGCCGATGGTCGCCATCACCAGCGAAAAGACATCGCTCAAGTCGGGTGATTCATCGACGATCACCTTCTCGCTCAGCGAGAAGTCTGCGGATTTCACGCTGAATGACGTAGCCGCCACAGGTGGCACGCTCTCGAATTTCACTGGCTCTGGCACGAAGTATTCGGCGTTGTTCACGCCAGCGGCGATGTCGGTTATCCCCGGCGGGATAACGGTCACCGCAGGGAAGTTTACCGATGCCGCTGGCAACGCGAACAAAATTGGGAAGTTAGCGACACCCATCAAGATCGACACCGCCCCGCCTACTCTGAAAATCAGCAGCAGCGCCGCAACGCTAGCGAATGGCAAGACGGCAAAGCTAACCTTCACGCTCAGCGAGAAGTCAACCACCTTTACACCGTCTGATGTCACCGTGGGCGGCGGCACACTTTCTGGTTTTACTGGCAACGGGACCTCGTACACTGCAAAGTTTACTCCGTCGCCCAATTCAACTGTCCCAGGCACGGTCTCGGTCGCCGCAGGCACATTCCGCGATGCGGCAGGCAACTGGAACATCACTCAGGTATCGCTGACTCCCGAAATCAAGATCGACACCGTAGCGCCGACCGTAACGATCAGCAGCTCCGTACCGTCTCTCAGGGCTGGCGAGACGGCGGCAATCTCTTTCACGCTGAGCAAGCGGGCTACAGACTTTACGGCAGCGGACGTCGCTGTAACGGGTGGCATTCTGTCGCAGTTTGTCGGCTCGGGTGCGTCGTACTCTGCTCTGTTCACACCAAAGGCGGGATCGACCAGTCCGGGCACCATCGCCGTCGCTGCGGGCAAATTCAAGGATGCCGCCGGCAATTCGAACCTTGCGGGAAGCTTGGCGGTGCCTCTTGCGATCAACACCGTCGTGCCGACGGTGAGAATTGCTACGAATAAGACGACCCTGAAAGCCAACGAGACGGCGACGATCACGTTCACGCTCAGCGAGCCAGTGACGGGCTTTACGATGGAGGATCTTCAGGTGGCCGGAGGGTCATTGTCGTCTTTCTCCGGGGCTGGCACGAACTACTCCGTGACACTCACGCCGACCATCGGCTCGCTAGCCGATTGCACAGTATCAGTGGCGGCGGGCAGCTTCACCAATGCTGCAGGCAATGTCAATGTAGCAACGGCGATCGCCACACGCATCAAGCGCGTGTAAGTGACGCTCGTCGCGTAATCGGTGCTATTGTGACGAGCATCGCCAACATCTTCGACAGCACTCGATCGGCAGCACTGATCGACGCCAAATCGTCTGATTGTGCAATTCTCGCGTGTGTCGACTGGTAGCGATCGTCGCGGGCTCTCCCAGCGATGCACGCGTGTATGCTCCTTCATGAGCCTCAGCGCCTTTGAGTGCCGGCACGACAACGGCTGTCATGCTGTCACCCACCACCTTTTCTCTGGGTGTGCTGTGCCTGTCGCGGTTACACCGCCCCGCCGTCCGGACCTCTCCGCAGAGCATTTGAGAGTGTTGCCGATGCCCGTTGACCAGTGTGCCAGTGGGCCGCACCCCCGCCCACACGCGATTCATTTCCGACGACCGTCATCACCGCCATGGCTTGCGACGGTCGGTCAGCGATTGCTCGCTTATGTCTAAAAAGGCTGAGTCGGTTTTTGCCCCTCGTGAGCCGCTGCGGCGGCTTCTGTAGCCTTGTTGGCCGCCGGCTGGCGCCCGGCACGGCGGCCACGAGGCATCATTCTGATGCATGATCCAACGGTCGGTACTCAGGAACTCCCACATGGTGACCGTTGGATCACCGGTGCCGGCTCCCATTGCGGCAGCCGGCACCGGTGAGGTGTACGCCTCGTCTTCGTGATTACGGCGTCTGCTGGGGCCCACCAGTCCCCCGGTCCCGTTTCAGCGGTACGACAATCTCGACCTTGCTACCTGCGGCCGGGGCCGCAGTGCCATCCAGATCGTCGCGGAGGTAGGCCCACAGTGACGGAGTCGCATCATCGCCATCGGGATACTTCGCCTGGCCAATCGCCGCCAGCGCCGGCAGGGCGTCGATCGTGAACCGGGCAAACATCTGCGGCTTCGCCTCGCCCTCCACGATTCGTGCCTCGATCACTACATCCCCGACGAGTTCCTTCAGCACTGGTGCCGCCAGTCCGACGTCTGACTGAAGAAGATTTCGCAACTCCGTGAGTGCTGCAGTGACATCCTTCTCCTTGACCCGTTTCACGGGTGGCCGACGGTTCAGCCGCTGCTGCTCCGCCAGTTCCGCCCGCTTGGCCTTCAGTTCCCGTTCCATTTCCGCGACCTTGTCGAAGATCGCGTCGAGGCCGCCCGCGTCAGCAACCTTGTCGAGCCGGGCCGTCAGCCGGGCAATCTGTCGTTCCCGGTTGGCGACCTCCTGCTCGAGCTTCTTGGTGGAGCCCACCGGCCGCTTGGCTGCGGCGGCGAGGATCGCGTTTACATCCTTTGTCACGGCGGCGACGAAGCCTTCGCTGAAGAGCTCAGCCGCGACCACGCCGAGCACGGCCTCGTCGATGATACGGGCCGATTTGTAGCCACGGTTCTTGCAGCCCTTGATGCCGTGGATGGCATTGTGGCAGACAAAACTCTGGTACTTGCCAACCGAGCGGCCAAGGATCATCGGCGTGCCGCAGCCGCCGCAGATCGGCCGGATGAGAACCTTTGGATAGAGGTCGGCTCGATACACCGACTTCCGAAAATTCTTCGCCCGCCGGCCAAATGCCTGGGCTGCCAGATTCAGCTTGGTACGAACCGCCATGGCCAGGTCGTCCGACAGAATCCGTAGGTGGGGCGATTCACGTGTCAGCCACTGGTCCTTGGGCAGTTTCACGTACCGCACGCGGCCCGTCTGTCGATCGCAGGCCCGTTTCGACGTGCGATAAACCTCGCGGCCGACCAGACGCTCTCGGGAATAGAGTTTTCGGACCCGGTTGTCAGACCAGCTGGGCTTGCCACCGACCTTCTGCTCGTTGAAGAGCCTCGCGACATCGATCGGGCTCTTGCCCTCATGCGCGATCATCTCCGCGCCCCGGCGAATCCACTCGGCGGCTTCCGGATCGATCTCGGCGCGTTTCTCGACGGTGCCCTTGTGGGTGAACACCAGGCTGCCGTCGGGGTGTGTGACCGGGACCATCCGATAGCCGACACCCGGCGGCTGAATGTTTTCGCCCCGGGAGAATGCGTCGTCCATGCCTCGATGGACCTTGGATGCAAGCTGGTCGATGAAGAGTTCGTTGATCGAACTCATCATTGGCAGCACGAGCTTCGACTGCTGATTGGCACTATCAAACCCGTCGCTGGCACCGATGACGCGAACGCCCGTGTCGGCGGCGAGTTCACCAAGCCGTAGCGACTCGATCGTGTTGCGGCTCATCCGTGACAGGTCATCAATCACAAAACAAGCTGCCCAGGTCTCCGCACGCCGTTCCACAAGCATCTTGGCGATCGCATAGCCCCGTCGGCAGGAAAGCGTGCCGCTAACAGCGGCGTCGGCGCAGACGTATTGCCATGGGATGAATACGCCGTCGCGACGGGCCCGGTTCAGCACGTTGTTGAGCTGCTGGTCGAGCGACCGCGGATTGGAGCCCTCATCGCTGAACCTGAGGTAGGCGATCCCGAGATCGATCCACACTTTTGGCGTGCCGCATTGGCGGAAGACTTCCGTATGTTGCTGCCGGAACCGGCGTTCGAAGTCGTCGGCCATGGGCTCCATCGTCGCCGGCATCGCCACCGGCACCGCAGCAGTGCCGACGAGTTCCGGCCAGAGCCGGGCCTGGGCGTCGAGATAGGTACGCGCGAGATCAATCAGGCCAGCCCGCGCTGGGAGGCCAAAATCATCGCCCCGGACACGGCCGCGGTTTTGGGATCCGGAGGACGAATTGCTAGAATCACGAAAGAAATCATTGGATCCTGCGTCGGGTTCGCCGGCGTCATCGTTAAAACGAAGCATGTTAAAAACCTCGGAGGCGTGGAATGCCTCCGGGGCGGAGCAGGGCGGGGGAGCAAGAATGCCCCTGTCGCCTCAGCGTCCTCGGCGGAAAAGTCCCTTGGCCGTCCGTGCCCGCACCGCATCCCCCTCAAACCAGATTTGGTAGGGGAACGGAAACGGGCACAACTCGGCTGTTTCTAGGGGCATTCCGCTCGAACGCGATCTCATACGGGAAGTGCCGTCGGGGGTCGCCCCGACTTGCTTCGTATAACCGACCGGGTCTCGCCGGTTGACGAGGTGGTTTTGAATCGACCGCCGAGTGTGGCGTGCCGCCCCGCGACGCGCCGCTCGGTTCGGTCGATTTGCCCTTCCGATTGGAAGGGGCTTTTTTGCCGCCGGCGGAGCGTTCTGCCCCGCCGGAGTGATTCTCTCTGTGGCCATCGCAGCAGGTGCCGTGATTCGCCTGGTCATCGGCTGCTGGTGCCAATCCTCCTGCCAGCGGTCTGCCGTTGGTGTTTCGTAGCGTGCATGGCAGCGGGCGGTTTCCAAACGCCATGATGCCGCCAGATACCAATCGCACGGCACGACTGTTGCGGCGACCTTCGCGGAAGTTCAGTCCGATTCGAATGCCCAGGTCCTTGAAGAGCCCCGGCAGTTCCGCCCTGGCTGTGGGATCGGAACAGATGGCCTCGATCCGGTCCATCATGGCGAGTGCGTTTCGGACCTCGGTTTCGGCATCGGTTCCACGAGCGCGGTCTGGAACACGCGAACCAACCTCGGCGAGCGCTTTTTCAGCGTCAGCAAGTTCCGTCTTGAGTTCTCGCAGCGCGATCCGAAGGTCAGCACGAAGTTCGTCGTCGTCCTCCTCGAGAATCCGCTTCGGTGCCTGATCGACTTTTTGGCGGAGTCGCTGCACACGTGCTTGAATCTGATCGTGCAATGACTCGTCTGCCGTCATTGGCTCTGCCGCCACTTGTGCGAGCCGGGCCTCGACGGCTGCCCGAATCCTGTCGGTCCCGCCGAGCAGCCGTAGGTTTCTGACGAGTGTCGCCAACGTGAACAAGAGCAATGCTTCGGCAGGGACAGTGTTGTGATTGCACTTGGCTCCCTGCGTCTTCGTGTAGATGCTGCAGCGATACAGCGGCTTGCCGGCACCACGATCCTTTCTGACCACGCCATGCATCACGCCACCACACCCATCGGTCATGTCGAATACGAAAGATGTCAGCGGGTAGGCCGCCGGATCGGCTGCCCGGCGTTTCGCCCGCTGCGACGTGCCTCGGCTCTCTAGGTCTTCCTGCAGCCGCTGCCATCGCTCAGCATCGAAAAGCACGCCCCCGCCGGATTCGGCACGGATGCAGATCGCCGGATCGTTTTGGATGATCCGGCCTGCCCCGCTCTTGTAAACCTCATCCTCTTCCGCGGGACGGATCCCTTTCGGCCCGAGTCGAAAATGAACGCCCTCCGCGAACCGGCCGTACATTTTGACGCCCGTGATGATTGGGTTTTTCGCGATGGCCAGGATGGTGCTGTCCTGCCACACGCCAGAAACCTCGTGCTCCACGCCGTCGTCGTGCCTTCTGTCTCCGGCGCTCGGTGTTGGTATGCCGAGTTTATTGAGCTCGTTTGCCACGCGTTTGACGCTCCAGCCCGACTCCAGCCATTCAAGTATCCGAATCCAGATCTGGATTTTCTGCGGCTCGTTGACCCGAAACCGGACGTGGCAGTTCTTTTCCTTGACCCTTCTCCCGCGCGGAATCTCCTCAAACGAACCGTCAGGCCTTTCGAGAAAGCGACCGAATCCGTATGGCGCACGACCGCCGGTGCTATAGCCCTGGCTGGCCAAGCTGATATGCGTGAGCAGGATGCGCTCAGACAGCTTCCGGCTGAATTCACCACTTTCGTAGAACCCCTGAATTGACATGAGTGACTGTGCATGGCGTACCAGACCTGTTGCGGTGGGATCGATAGTCCCGTCCGAAGTCACGATCACGATCCCCTCTTCCTGCAGTCCGTTCTCAACGAACACCATGTGGACGGCATTCCGCGGGCGACCAAGGCGGTCACGCTTGTACACGAGCAAGTGGGAAATACTCCTGTCAGCCTTGAGTTCCTGAAGCATCGCGTCGAAGCCGGGGCGATTCGACCGCGTGCCGCTGACGGCATCATCGACGTACAAGTCCTTGTATTTGGATAGCCTGTGCGACTTCATGTAGTCGAGGTCTTCGAGCGACGCGTGCAGCCGAATACCCCGTTCCGCCGCCGCCGCGATCGCCCACGTCAGCTGTGTGGCCAGCGACGACTCTTGGCGTGCCGAACTGCACCGCAGATAGACGCGGGACTGGTTGTGTGCGCGAATTGTCATCGGGATTACTCCTGGTAGCTGCCGGCACGGCGATGCCGGCACAAAAAGTCAGCGAACGATTGGACCGCCATCTCGATGTCGAGCTGCCGATCCCAGTGGACCGCGATATCTCCATCCAAGTGCTCACGCGACAAGGGCGCACACGTCTCATTCCAGCGTCGCAGCATGTCGATCATCGACTGCATCCCACGGCCCTCTGATTGCACGGCGCTAGGATCGTCGCCGAGTCGGCCGACGGCGTCGGCGACGAGATCGTCAATGGTCAGTCCATCGGCGTCGTTCCAAGGAATCACTCCGGCCTGATGCCATTCGCGAAACTGGAGCAGGGCGGCCAGTTCGAGCAGGAACTCCGACGGCATCGGTACAGGTGCCAGACCCGATCCGTTCAGCATGCCGTGCTGACGAAAAAAGGCGATCACGAGGTCCGCGGCGTGGCTCATCTGACCGAAGAGCCCGGCCAGGAAAGCGATGACCTCCGGGTTTGCCTTGCCGACAGCGGGCTTCCGCTTACCGCCCTGCCGTTTCGTGGCCGCAGACGATCTTTTCATGTCCCGCTCCTTGAGACTATTGGCGATCCATTCGGATTGATGCGAAACCACAATTGTCTCCCTTGCGGCTTCGAAAAGCAAGCTTTTTCTAACACTACAGGGTTCTTACAAATCGGCGATGCAATACCTCTTGGAGCCGGCCCGGCAGCGAACCGGCTCCAAGAGTGTTAACAATGTTGTTAACAAGTTAGTCGTTAATATTGTCCGGCGTATCCGATGGTCCGTCGCGATCCGCCAGAAACCTGCGGGCAATCAATTCTGCCAGTAGTTTCTGAAAGGTTTGGATTGCGCGGGGAGGCGTTGCCGAATACGGCGGGTCGATGTCAATTCGAGTGAACTGCTTTGTGGGTTCGCTATCATCCGGTGTTTGGGAATCAGAGGTCCGTGGTTTCTTGGGCATGTGTCTGTTTCTGGTGGAGGGATGAAACACCGGTGGCATGCCCGGGAGCCGCATTGGCCCCAGTCGGCATGCCACCGGTTGAGAGAAGGTCAGTTCTCAAGAGCGTCGCCGCGAGAACAACCCGCGGCGACCATGCCTGCCGTCGATAGAGGCGACGAGGCGAAAAACGAATTTCTTCGCCAGCGTGTCGCTGGCCAGCCGGTCGTTATCCGAGCAGGCGGACATCCCGCATCAGACGGTCGAGCATGTCGCCGACATGGGCGACGAGCATTGCTCGAACCAGCGGTAGGCAGTCTGCATAGGGGACGAAGCGGGGCCTGAGGTCAGTCGGCTCGCCGTGGGGCCGTCCGAGGTATTCGGTGTATTCGACCGAGTCCCAGACGGCTCCTCCGATACCACCGGGCATCAGCAGGACAGCTTGGAAGAGAGTGAACGTATCGTCTTCATCGCTCGACGCACCTGCCGGTCTGGCGTAGACCACCGGTCCGGTGATCTGGAAATCTCGCACCCCCAGCGAAGCCAATTCCGCGAGGGTGTGGTTGATGCGTTGAATCGTATCTTCTGCAGAGTTGAGGCTCGTCTGAA
>CANFQO010000104.1 GCA_947449135.1 Planctomycetaceae bacterium
ACGGCGGCCCCCGGTTCGGGGCCCCTTCCCTACTGGCAGGCACCGCCGCTGCCCACGGCTGTGATTCAGGGTGGCCCCATTCCTGCAGGCTGGACGCCGCAGTCCGTGCCGTATCAGGGCGTGGGGCCGGATGGTCGCCCGATCACGATGTATTACTCTCCAACCTATGTGTTCACCTACACGATTGGACCGCCCGTGCTGGCCGCGGCCACCGTGCCCGGCGCATCGCAGGTGAACCGCCGGCAGGCGATGCCGACGCCGCAGCAACCGGCCTCGATGCAGGGCTGGAACTATCAGACACAGGGCGCGCCCGCAGCGACCTACACGCTGCCGCCCGCCACCGTGGCCCGCTACCAGCCCGTGCCGTATCAGTATCCGCCGGGATCGCCGGCACTGAAAGGCACGCCGATCGTGCCGCCAACGACTTCTTCTCCCACAGCATTTGCCTCCGCACCGCCGGCCTACCCGCCTGCGGTCTCGCAGCAGACTGTGCCGCCGCCCAACCAGTGGGCTGCATCGTCGGAAGCGGCACCGCCCATCGCGGCGCAAAACCCAGCCGACCAGTCGATTGCAGCAGCGGCGCCCCCCATGGTCGCCGGTTCGGCGGCCGCCATCGCCGCGGCCTCGCAGCCAGCGGCCAGCACGCCGCCGGTGTCGTCGTTCTCAACGCCCATCTCGCCGTCATCGACACCCGCGCAGCCGGTGAGTGTCTCGCCGCTGCAGTCACCGGCGGGCCGCTCTACCGCACCGCACCTGTGGCGAGTGGTCGGTGTGCACGATGGAGACACGGTCACCTGCCTCGATGAATCAAACCAGCAGCAGAAGGTGCGACTGGCGGAGATCGATGCCCCGGAGATCGGTCAGGACTACGGCAAGGTCTCACGCGAGGTGCTGGCCGAGATGGTGTTTGGCAAAACGGTCGAGGTAACCGAAGATGGCAAGGACCGTTACGGCCGTTGGATCGGCCACCTCTCCTCGAACGGTGTCGACGTGAACCGGCAGATGATCGCCACCGGCAATGCCTGGCACTACGAAGACTATTCCCGCGACACGTCGTTGGCCGCGCTGCAGTCGCAGGCTCAGTCTCAGCGGCTCGGGCTCTGGGCCCAGCCCAGCCCGGTCGCTCCCTGGGACTTCCGCAAGACTGGCCAGAATTAGCATGGATGATCGTCTCGCGCACGTCATCCTCTGCGTGATTGGCAGTTCGGGAGACGTGCATCCGTTCGTCGGCCTGGGACGGGCCCTGCGGGGCCGCGGCTACCGGGTGACCGTTGTCACCGCCGGATACTTCCGGAGCCTCGTGGAGCAGGCCGGTCTGGAATTTGTTGATCCCCTGCCAGATGTGGACTTTCGCGAGATGATTCGCAACCCGCGGATCTGGCATCCGCTCCATGGAACCCGGACGATCATCGACCTCGCCGTCCGGCCTCTCCTGGAGCCGGTCTACCGCAGCATCCTCGCCCACCAGACTCCGGGGCAGACGCTCGTCTGCGGATCGAGCCTCGCCTTCGGCGCCCGTGTCGCGCAGGAAGCCCAGGGCATTCCGATGGTGAGCGTGCACCTCTCGCCGATGCTCTTTCGCAGCGATTTCGAGGGACCCCGCCTGCCGGCCTTGTGCGTGCACCGCGGGCCGGCGTGGTTTGGGAAACTGCAGTGGTGGCTGGTCGACAGCGTTTCGGATCGGGTGATCTGTCCTTGGCTCAACGAGTTTCGAGGCCGTTTTGGGCTGCCCCCGACCCGCCGCGTGTTCCGCGACTGGATGCATTCGCCGCTGCGAATGGTCGCGATGTTTCCAGAATGGTTCTCTCCACGGCAGCCCGACTGGCCTGCGCAGACCAGACTGACTGGCTTTCCGCTCTACAGCGAGGAGGGAGTCGTCGAGCCCTCGGAGAACGTGACGCGATTCCTCGACGATGGTCCGCCTCCGCTCGTGTTCACGCCCGGCTCGGCCAATGTGTTTGGTCGCGACTTCTTCCAGGCCTCCGTTGAGGCCTGCCAGCGGCTCGGGCAACGCGGTCTGCTGCTGACGCGGTTTTCGGAACAGGTGCCGGCGTCACTGCCCGATGGCGTGCAGCATGTCGACTTCGTGCCGTTTCGCTGGCTGCTCAAGCGGTCGGCACTGCTTGTGCACCATGGCGGCGTCGGCTCGATGTCGCAGGCGTTCGCAGCGGGCGTGCCGCAGGTGATCATGCCGATGGGCTTCGATCAATTCGACAACGCGGCCCGCGTCGAACGACTCGGCGTTGGACGATCGCTGCCGCCGCGGCGGTTTCGCGGGCCGGCACTGGCCGAAATGATCCGGGGGTTGCAGGCGGATCCGGCCGTGGCGTCACGCTGTCATGCTGTCGCGACGAGACTGGCGGATGACGACGGATTGGGCCATGCCTGCACGGAGATCGAGGCCGCCTGGGCCGACCGCCACGGCGGCTCTCCGGGCGTGCTTACGGCTTCATGATCGCGTCGAGCGCCTTGCGGACGTGCGGCTCCGCGGCCAGCGTCGCGTTGTAGACGAGCCGCACGACGCCCTCCTTGTCGATCACATAGGTGACCCGGCCCGGGAAGATTCCCCAGGCTCGTGGCACACCAAAGAGCTTCCGCAACGCGCTGTCCGGATCGCTGATGATCGGAAAGGGCAGGCGGTGCTTCTCCGCAAACCGCCGGTGGCTCGCCGGCGAGTCGCTGCTGACGCCGATCACTTCCACGTCCGCCTTCAAGAACTGCTCGTATGCATCGCGAAACGCGCATGCCTGCTGCGTGCAGACCGGCGTGTTGTCCTTCGGGTAGAAGAACAGCACGAGTGATTTCCTGCCGCTGAGCGAGGCCGAGTCGAACGTGCCGCCGTCCTGAAGAGTGGCCGTGAAAGGGGGGGCTTTGTCGCCGACTGCGACAGCGGGCATTGAAGAGGCAGTCACGGAAGAAACCTCCACGCAAAAAAAGTTGCACAAAAACTCGCCTTGGCGGGGCGACGGGATAAAATCCTAGCGTGTTCTCCAGCGACGGCTGGGGAGAAAATGTCCCGGCGGCGACCTCGCAGTGGTCGTGGCGGCTGGGTTTTCTTTCTCGAAAGGAGGTGGTCGAGTGATGCAAACTGACTGTACCGGGGGGCTGCGCCGATAATGGCCAGTCGACGGGCTCGCCGTTGATGCAGCCCACCAAACGTGTTTCTACGGCTGCCGCCCCTTCGGGGGCGGCAGCTTTTTTTCTGCCAGCATCCCCGACTCACTCGCACATTGTCCCTTGCAGCGCTGCTCCCGTCGGGTGCGGCATGTCCCGCAAAAGTGTCTCGCGACAAAACGGTCGCCCCTTTCCGGACAAAACACCAGAAAGCCTCGGGGTTCCCAACCCTTCTGAGACTCCTGCAACGCGGTCGCGACTCGGCCTCAGTCCGGGGTTGCCTACGGTTCCCACGATTTCGGTTCCCCTCACTTTCCCCCTTCTGTGGAGATCCTCATGAAGATGTCTCGCTTCTCCGCCATCGTGGCGATGGTGTGCTGCTTCGTCGGCTCGATGTCGATCGGCCGTGCTGCCGATATCGTCGAGACGGCTGTTGGAGCCGGCACATTCAAGACCCTTGCCGCCGCCCTGACCGCTGCAGAGTTGGTCGACACCCTGAAAGGCACAGGACCGTTCACCGTTTTTGCTCCGACCGATGAAGCCTTCGCAAAGCTGCCGGCGGGCACGCTCGACATGCTCCTGAAGCCCGAAAACAAGGGCAAGCTGAAGGAGATCCTGCTGCTTCATGTCGTGCCGGGTTCGGTGATGGCAGCCGATGTCGTGAAGCTGACGGAAGCCAAGACGGCCGGCGGAGCGCCGGTGAAGATTTCCACGACGGGCGGCGTGAAGGTGGGCACGGCCAAGGGGATGTCGAATGTCACCAAGACCGACATCAAGGCAAGCAATGGCGTGATCCACGTCATCGACGCCGTCATCCTGCCGTAGCCGAAATTTCCGTAGCCGTGACTTCCTGAGCACGGTTCGTCTGACATGCCCGCACAGAGCACCCCGTACGCTTGCCGTGCGGGGTGCTTTTTTTCTGTACGAATCGCAGCGGGGAGTCGCTGCCCCGCGTATGTCCCTCGCCGAAGCAGTCGCCGGCGATCTTCCCCTCACACGCAATACGATAAAGAGCGGGCGAAGGGACTCGAACCCTCGACATCCAGCTTGGGAAGCTAGCGCTCTACCAACTGAGCTACGCCCGCAACATTCTGCCCCATCAGTTTACCCCATTCGCCTCGCGTGTGCGACTGGGATGCCTTCCCGCCAGCTCTTCCTGGGCAACCCTGCCAGGCCCATGCCTTGCGACGTGGCCGTGGATACAATCGATGCTTTCCCCTTCGTCTTCAAATCGCAAGCCAATCTTGTTCAGGGAGATTCACGACATGACCGCTCCGGACGCTGGCCTGCCTTCACCCGAATCAGCGCCGTCGCAGAGGGCTTCCTCCATGTCATTTCTTTCGTCGCAGCTGCGGGCCACGCTGGCCATGGTCGCCGTCATCGCCGTGCTGGGAATCGGCAGCCTTCCCTGGCTCATGTCGAGCCCAGCAAGGCTTTCGAAGCTCGTGGCTGGCGCCGTTCCCGCGCTCCAGGCGACCGTTCGGTTTGGGAGCGTGAAGCTCGGCTGGCTGGGGCCGCTCGTCTTCGAAGACATCCACATCGTGCCGCATGACGGCAGGCGCGAGCCAGCCTCCATCAAACGGGTGGAACTAAGCCACGGACTCGCCGGCATCCTCCTGTCGCTCGGCGATCTCGGCCGCGTGCGGGTGGAAGGGCTCGACGCCAATGTGGAGTTTGATGCCGACCGCAATTCCAATCTCAAAGGGCTGTTTTTTCCGGCCCTCGCGGGTCCGGGCGCGGCGGACCGAACCCGGGCCAAAAAGCCTGGGGCCGTCAGAATGCAACTGGACGTGGTCGGGGCGATCGTGCGAATGACCGGCCCGTGGGCAGACGAGCCGTGGGTAAGCGACCCGATCAACGTGCAGGCCAGGCTTGCCCCCTCGGCTGACGGGACGCGGAGCGAATGGACGGTCGAGCCCGTACAGCTGCTGGCCGATGCGAGACTTGAGCCGGCTGTGGCGCAGGGCGTTTTGGCCTACATCGCTCCCGTGATGGCCGGTGCCACGCGAACCAGCGGACGTTTTTCGCTCCGCATCAATGGCGCCACGCTTCCCGTGGGGGCCGCCGAGGGTGGGCATCTCTCCGGAGTGCTCGCGATGCACGCCGTCGATCTCGGCCCGGGACCGCTCGCACAGCGGGTTATCGAGTCCCTGCCGTTCAACATGCCAATCCCGCAGTCGATCCGGATTGCTGACGAATCGCACGTGGAATTTCAGCTTGCGGACCGGCGGATGTCGCACAAGGGGCTTGCGTTCGGTGTGCCGCTGGCCAAGCCCGGTCAGCGGCTCGACATCCGATCGAGCGGCTCGGTGGGACTCGACGACAAGAAGCTCGAACTCAAGCTCGAACTCCCGATTCCGGCCGATCTGCCGCAAGACAGGCCGCTGTTGGCGGCACTCTCGGGGCGGACGTTTTCCGTGGGCGTCGGTGGCATGCTCGGCGAACCCCGCATCGATTTCGATGGCTCGCTGCGGGCCAATGCGGGCGGTGTGGTGGCTGAACTGATTGATCGTCTTCGCGGCGCTGGCGGTCCTCAGGCGGCGCGGCAGCCGGCCGGGCCGCCACGGCCACTGGCACCTCCAGCCCCAGGCTGGAAGCCCAATGCCTCCGCCGGCAAGGATTCCGAAACGGCGGCGACGCCTGATCCGGCAAAGCCCGATGCAGCAAAGCCTGATGAAACCCTCAACAACGATGGGGCCAACGCCACCACCCGCCAGCAGGCCGGCACACCATCGACGGCAGACAAGATCAAGTCCGCGCTGCCGCCCGACATGAAGACCGATCCCACTGCCGAGGCCGTCATAGACTTGGTCGGCGGCGTGTTGGGCGAGGTTGCAAAGAGGCGCGCCGAACGGCAGGCCGCCGAGGCGGCGAACCCGCAACAGTCCCCGCCCCCGCGCCGTGGTGGACTCCTGCGGCGATTGATCCAGCCGCCGGCTCCTACGCAACAGGCCCCGCAAGCACCGCCGGCACCGGCCTCTCCAACGCCGCCGCTTCAGCCTGTTCCACAACCAGCTGGCTGAATACCTATGAAAAAAGCCGGGCCTTCCCTGCGGAAGGCCCGGCCCTTATTTGTCCCGCCACATCCTCGCTCGCCTCAGGGCAGACCTGGTTGCGACGACGTGGCTGGCTCTTGAATCACCGCTCAGGTGCCAACGGGGGCAGCCGGGGCAACGGGAGCAGCCGGAGCAGCCGGAGCAGCCTCGGTCGGCACGCCTTCCGAGATCACGCCGCTGCCTTCGCAGCCGCCGCCGGCGCAGCCGCCGCTGACGACCTCACCACCGCCGCAGCTCGAGCAGCCGCCTTCGACGGCAGCAGCTTCGCCACAGCTCGAGCAGCCGCCTTCGACGGCAGCAGCTTCGCCGCAGCCCGACTCACAGGCCGGAGCAGCAGCCTCGCCCTGGCAGCCCTTCTTCTTCTTGTGGCCGAACAGGCCGCCCTTGCAATCCTTCTTCTTGTGGGCAAACAGACCGCCACCCTGGCAGCTGCGGGCGCGGCCCTTGCAGCCGTGGCCGGCGACAGCACCCGAGTCACCGCCGACGAGGGCGATGGCAACGAGAGCAATGAACATGGCAAACGAGAGTCCGAGAATACGCTTCATCACTTACCTCCAGATGAAAACATTGAACGCGAGGTGCGTTCGATTAAGCCGTCACGAAACAACCTCGATCCGGGACGGCCACCGGACCGCAGCAACAAGCGACCAACGAAACCACCCGGGGCAGAGAGAAATCCGTCAACCGGCAGCACTGCCCTGCAAGAGCTGCGGGTTGGGGAAAATCTCCGGCCTGGGTAATCCAGGCGATTAGGCTAACAGTGTCGCTGCTACTGTCAAGGACGGCCGACAGGGCCCTTCCCAGCATTCGCCGGGGTTTTCGCCGCAAATTCCCTAGAAAAAGAGGCCCGAAAGAGCCTCGAGGGATAGCCTCTGGAGGGGCCTGCGGGTGCCCCGAGGACGGCCGCGAGACACCGAGGGCAGGCAGCCGCCCTCGGTTTCGCAGTCCTACGCCACCGCCTACTTGCGTTGACCGTCGGCGGGGCCGACAGCCGTTCTGGCTTCGGGCTGTTTGCCCTGGCTTTCAGCAGCCGCCTGCTGGGACCGCTTCTGCAGTTCCATCGCCACCATTTCCTGCTTGGCGATCATGTCTTCAGGGTCCTCGAAATTGAGCAGCAGCGGCGGCAGATCGTCAAAAATCCGCGTGGCCATGCCTGCCACTCTCCAGCCCTCGGGATCGAGGCGGACTGCCCAGACGACATTTTCCGTGGTGGTGAACCCATCAGGGTCGGTATCGGTCCAGGTCGTGCCCACATGCACGAGATCGTCGGTGCCCGCGATCTGTTCACATTCGCGGATCGAGTAGGTGGCCGTCGATGTGACCGGCGGAGCCACCGAAATGCCCAGTTCCTCGGTCTTGGTACGGGCAACCTTTGTCAGCATCGCCCGGGCGCCGGTGTCGTCGCCTCGTTTGATGGCCTCAAGGAACGCCATCACGGTGGCCTTGGCGGGATCGGTGGTGGAGGTGCCGATCGCGGTATTGCCGGCCGAGCAGCCGGCGATTGCCAGCGCGGCCAGACCGCATCCGGTCAGAAGGCAGGCTGCCCAGAGGGAATAAACACGCCTCCGAACCGTAGAAACTGCCGGTGATCCTGACATGGACGGGCTGGTGGACATGCTGTTTCTCCGCGGCGAAAAAAACCCTGAGTTCGCATCTTCCCGCCCGAGTCCCGGACTGGGGGCTGGCGGGGCGGGAGACTGACGACCGCCGAACGGCCCGTCAAGGCGAAAAAGCGGTCTTTGTCGGAGGTTTTCTCCGTGGTTTATGCTGTGACCGAGCGGCCCGCGCCAGCGTGGACAGTCCGGGGTATCTGCGAGAAACGCGGCTGGACGTCGGCTCGTGCGGGCGAGGAGACAGCGTGCTGGCATCGATGAAAGTGCTGCGACAGGCAACCGCCGCCGGACTGCTCGGCTGGCTGGCGTGCGCCGGCCTGCATTCAAAGGCCGCAGAGGCACCGTCTCCGCGGGGAGTGGCCCGGGATGGCCGTACCGGTCCGCGGCAGATTCGGCGGGCGTCCTCTCCCACTGCGGTCTGGGACAAGGCCACTGCCAAGATTTTCTCCGCCGATGCCTTTGCCGAACTAGACGGGCCTCGCCCCAAATTTTCAGCGGCACAGCAACGGCTGAAAACGGCGGGAACACCCGAGTCCGCCGACATGCCGGCGGACTCCGCGGGGGTCTTCAGATGGTCGGCGATCGTCTCGGAGGAGACGCTGACCGACGAGATCAAGGATATGAAGGCGATGCTGACCGGATCCGTGGCCAGCCAATCCGATTTCAAAGGGGGTGGCTACGACCAGGCCCGCGAGGCCTTCAGTGCCGTTGCCCTCGCCTTCGGCGTGATCGCTGCCTACGACCAGGACATCCGCTGGGAGAAGGAAGCGGAGACGGCCCGTGACCTGTTCGCTCGAGTCGGCTCCAACTGCAAGGTCGGCACCGACCAATCATTCAATGAATCGAGACTTCGAGTCAGCGATCTGGAGTCACTTCTCCAGGGCGCCGGTCCCACCGCCCGGGCCGACCGCGAAGAAGACTTTCGGTGGAGTCAGGTGGCCGGCCGCCCGGCGCTGATGTCGCGGCTGACGTCGGCCGACGAGAGGCTCGGGGCGGCCGTCGCCTCGAAGACCGATTTTGACAAGCAGCTGGAGAACGTGCTGCACGATGCGGAGATCGTGGCCATGATCGGGGAGGTGATCCAGCAAGCCGACTACGAATACCACGACGACGACACCTATCGGGAGCATGCATCCGCGATGCGTGACGCCGCACTGCGACTCCGGGAGGCCGTGAAGAAAAAAGACTACGACGCCGCCCGCGCCGCCCTCGGCGAACTCAAAAAGTCGTGCGATTCCTGTCACGGCGCCTACCGCGGCTGACTTCATGCGGTTGGATGCACTCGACCGGCACGGCTCCCGGTATCCGCTGCTCACCCGGTGTCCCCCGGCTTCCGCCGGGGGCTTCTAATCCAGCGACACGCTCCCCCAAACGGTCGCGCTCCCCACGAATAAAAGCCCGGAGCGGAAGCGACGGGACTCCAGAGTGTTG
>CANFQO010000105.1 GCA_947449135.1 Planctomycetaceae bacterium
CTGCCATCCGATCGAAGACGTCGGTCTGCAGCAGTTTCCCCGGCACGAATCGCTGGTGCAGGGCATCCTGGCCGAGGGCGAGCCGGCCAAAGTGCTCGCGGGCTCGTGGGGCGTCGATCCTGCCCGTGTCGCGGCCCTGATCATGGGCTCCGACGCTGCCAGCGATCCCGCCGGCCGCATTCTCCACTCACTGCTTTCGGGGCCGATCGACGTCGACAAGATGGACTATCTCGGCCGGGACAGCCTCCACGCCGGCGTGCCCTATGGTCGGCATTTCGACGAGGAGCGGCTGCTCTCCAGCCTCTGCCTCGACGAATCGGGCACCGCCCTGGCGATCACCGACAAGGGCCGCACCGCCGCGGAGATGCTGGTGTTCGCACGCTATGTGATGTTTAGCGAGGTCTACTGGCATCACGCCGTGCGATCGGCCACGGCCATGCTGCAGCGGGCCGTCTGGATTCTCCGCGACGCCATCGATCCCAATCGAGTCGTAAGGCTCGACGACCGTGGGTTCGTCGACGCCCTCGGCTCGTTGTCGGCGGGCACACCGGCCGCTCCGCTCGTGGAGGGCCTCTTCGGCAGCAGGCGGTGTCTCTACAAGCGAGTGGCTTCCTACGACGCCCTGCGGCATTCGGCGATTCACCGCGGCCTGGCAGGCCGCTCCACCGCAGATAAGGTGGCGATCGCCGGTCGTCTTGCGTCGGCACTCGCGCGTCGCACGGGCATCCCGCTATCGGTCGACGATCTGCTGATCGACGCTCCGCCTGCCGAGCGGGAGGTGGAGTTCCGGCTGATGGTTCGCGATCGGCTACGGCCTGTGGCCAGACAGCCGCATGCAGTTGAAGCTGCATCCCCAGAGGCAAAAGCAGCAACCGCGGCAGACGGCTATTGCTGGCGGGGCTTTGAGGAACTCTCCCCGGTGGTCCGTAGCCTGGCTCACGAACAGTTTGACGATCTCGTCAAACGGGTGCGGCTCTTTGCTCCGGCCGAGAAGGCGGGAGCCATTGCGGGCTGTCCGGGGCTGGAGGAGTTGATTCTCGAAGCCGCCGGACAGCCGCAGTAGTTGGCGATGAAAGCGGTCGCGATCGCGACTACTTGCCGCCGGGCAGTTTGCCTTCCTTGAGCAGGGCACCAAACGTCGGCGAGCCGGCGTTGGCAGGGTCGCTCGGCAGGGCGGCAACCTCTTCGAGTGCCTTCTTGATCTTCTCGACGTTCTTGGCGTCTTCCTTCTTGTCGAGCTTCTCGGCGAGCGCGTGGCCGTAGGCATTCCGCTCCTTCTTGTCCTTGCCGGCATGGCAGACGTTGCACTTCGCCGTTTCGACCTCGGCGGCGAGCGCCTTCTCGGCGGGATCGGTGCTCTCCGGCTTCACGTAGACCGCCTTGAACTCGTCGAAGAATTGCTTGATGGCAAAGGCTTCGCGGGCCGACCCGACGCACGCCAACACGACGGCCGCTCCGGCGACCACTGCAAACCTGCTGCTCCTGCTGCAAGACATCGCTGCTCTCCAAAGGTGACTTCTGCCGCGAAGACGCTCCCGCCAGAGAGCGCCCAAAAATGCGGAGCACTTACTAGACCGATCCGGCCCGAGGCCGTCAAGGAAATATACCCTGGCTTCCGCCGCGGGCTTTTTGTCAAACGGCGATCCACCGAGGAAAAAAAGCCCCGGACGGAAGTCCGGGGACTCCGGGCCGTTGGGCGATCCCGGTTCTGCCCGACTATTCCTCGCCCGGCCAATTCTCGATCGTCGGACTATGGCTCATGGGCTGCGGCTGGGAGTCAAAATCGATCTCAAACCGCTCTCCGGCTCCGTCGATGCGTCGCCAAATCCCGCTCCCCTCGTAGCGGCTGGCGACATCGATCCACTCGATCGTCGGCCGATAGGCCTCAGGATCGCCCACTCCCGACTGTTCCAGGAACGGCCGTCCTTCGGGCACCATAAACCGGCACTCCCTGATAAACGCCTGGAGCCTGGGCCCGTGTGGCTGGGAGGATGAATCGAGCAGGCAGGCCAGGCCGTCGCGGCAGGCGAAGATTCCGTCTTCGAGGGTCATGCGGATGGCGGTGCCGCTGCCGCTTGTTCGCGGTGCCCCTTCGGCCACCAAAAACCGGCCGGGTGTCACCACGCGGCCGCCCGACCAGAGCAGGTCGATCCGACCGCCCCCCTTGGCTTCGAGAAACGCGGCCCCTCCTTCGACACGCGATTCGCTCACGCGAATCTCCTGCCGATCGCCGGCAGACTGCTCCGACCGCACGCAGACACCGCCGCTCCCCGGCTCGCCGGGCACGAGAAACGTCACCCCCTCGCAGGACAACGTCGCCGAGCCCTGCATTGAAACGAGCGCGGGCCGCCCTCCGCTGGCCGTCAGAAAGGCGGCTCGCAGCGTCAGGTCACGCAGGGCGAGCGTTCCCGACGCGACCGTGCAATAGCTGCCGTCCCGCTGCCCCGCCCCTGCCTCACCAAACCGCAGCAGCGGCTGGATGCCGTCGGCCCCGCGAATGGTCAGCTGCTTATCGTCGATGGTGAAGGGGCCGTCATCCCTCGGTTCATCGCAGGCGACTTCGATGATGTCGCCATCAGAAGCCTGCCGCACTGCTTCGCCCACGGTGCCGCAGTCGCCGTCCACTGACGGCGTATCGACCACCCGCCAGATTCTTGGTGCCGACGCCAGCGTGTCATCAGTCAGCAGCGATTCCGCGGCGGGGTTCGGATCCGCGGACGCCATAACCGCCGGTCGTTGTGGCCGCTTCATCAGTGCTGCGGTCACCGCTTGTTTCGTCATGATCGCCGTTCGCAGCCAGAGTCCGCCGACAACAGCCAGGAGGCCGACGAGCGGCAGCAGCCAGGGCAGGTGTCTGGTCGCCGGACGCTTCTCAGGTTCGACGACGACAGCGGCTGTCGGCCGTGGGGAGGCGAGTTCGATACCGAGGTCGTCGGCCATGCTGACGAGATCAGCGACGAGTTGGGCGGGCCGTTGGTAGCGGTCTTCGGGATCCTTCTCCATGAGTCGGCCGAGGATCTGGCCGAACCGTTTGGGCACGTCGGGCCGGAGCGTCTCGATCGCCGGCGGCTTATCCTGCTGGTGTTGCAGCAGCTTCTGCACCATGGTGCCGGCGGCGAACGGGGCTCGGCCGACGAGCATGAAAAACACGGTGCAGCCGAGCGAGTAGAGGTCGCTGCGGACGTCGGCCGACCGCGGGTCGCGGGCCTGTTCGGGGGAGATGTAGTCGAAGGTTCCCAGGGTCATGCCGCTGACGGTGAGGTCCTGGTCGCCGGCCATGTGGTGGAGCCGGGCCAATCCCATATCGACGACGCGGGCGCGGCCGGTGGGGGTGATGATGATGTTCGACGGCTTGATGTCGCGGTGGACGACCTCCCGCTGGGAGGCGTGTTCGAGGGCATCAGCGACCTGGATCGTGACATCGATGGTGCGGGCGAGGTCGAATGGTCCTTCGTTGACGATGACATCGCGGAGGTTGGTGCCTTCGATGTATTCGAAGACGATGTAGTGCCAGCCGTCGTCGGAACCGACGGCGTGGACGCGGCCGATATTTTCGTGGTCGAGGCGGGCTGCTGACTGGGCTTCGTTTCGAAACCGCTTGAGCATTTCGTCGTCGTTGGACTGCTGTCGCGACAGCACTTTGACGGCGACGACCCGGTCGAGGGTGGTATCGAGGGCGCGGAAGACGGCGCCCATGCCGCCGCCGCCGACGAACTGGTCGAGCCGGTAGGGGCCGAGGGAGTGGCCCTCGAGCATCCGGCCGATTTCGGCCGTGGCTGCCGATTTACCGGCAGCCGCCGGCCGGCCGGAGATGACGGTGGCGTCGCCGGAGGGGAGGGGGGCCGCCCCGGGAGCTTCGGAGATCGCGGCTTTTGATTCGGAAGCTTCTGCCATGGATTCGACCGTAACCACCTATACGGACATTGGTCAAATCCGGCCAAAGCATCCCGGTAATGTGACGCATATCTGTCGGGCGGAATGGGCCTTCAGGCCCAGAGACTGTTTTTATTTTAGGGAACAGATTTGACCATCGCTCCTATCGCGGCGATTACCCCGCGGGTAGCGGCAAGGGGCAGAACTCTGGCTTGGAAACTGGCTTTATTCATACGGCCAAATCAATCAAGGATGGATCGAAACATGGGAAGGCGCCTGGGATGGTGCTCCCTCTTCTCTCATACCATCAGTGTTGCAGGCAACCGCACACCCTGCGACTCCATTCGGCTCACGAAGGCCGCTACGCGATCAGCGAGATAGACTGCATCCACTTGCACGTTGAAGTACCGTTTCCGTTCCTCACGACCGTTTTGCGTTTCACCCATCTTCGCCATAACGGCACCCCACGGCGCGGGATACGCAATGAAATCAAGCAGATCCCGAATGCCTTGGGCGTCATTGAGTGCGTCAAGCGTGGTTTCCAGGACCGGCGTACTTGGGTATTCACTCTTAAAACGTTCGGCCCTCGCCTCTATGTCGATTAGGTAGGCGATGGTCATGTCGATCTCGTCAAGTGGCTCCGCCGGATACCTTATCGCCGCGGTTGTCGCGAAGGGCGAACTCATCCACTCTGACCAGAGCGGATTGCGAGGCGTGAAGTAGCATAATTTTACGAAACTGCCGAGCGTAGCGGTCAGCCTTCGCCGGAGGTGAATAACCCTGACGTCCACCAACTTCTGCACAACAACGTCATGAAAAGTCTTGATAAACATATGGCTTGTTTCCACATATAACTCCGCCCCTGCCTTTTCACCTCGCTCACGAATCACGTCGGCTTTAAAACTCCTTTCGTCGAAGGTCGCGTTTAGTGGCTGCTCTTCGATCATGCGGACATAGCGGCCCGTCATCCTGGGCTCCGGTTCATGCAGGCCTTCAACCGCTGGCAGAGCAGCCAATAGATGCGCGAGGTATGCAGAACCCGACCTGCCCGGGTTGATACAAAACACGTAGCGGCAATCGGAGTTACACACGGGCATAACCGACATACATAACGGGGACGGCCACACTGGGGACAAGCCAGATACCATAGACGGCCGCTTACACACAACAGGCCGTTTTCCTAAGACAACATTACGAGCGCGCGACACTCCTCGTGAGCACAGGTTCTTGCGACGCTATGAATCGACCAATTGATCCAAGGCCTCCTTTAATTTCCGTTCGTCGACCACAAAATCAACTAGGCTGGGCCCCCACGCCTCGAAACCTCGCTCCTCTAGGCTCTTACAAAGCAGGTAGTTGTA
This sequence comes from Planctomycetaceae bacterium, assembly GCA_947449135.1. Lineage (GTDB taxonomy): Bacteria > Planctomycetota > Planctomycetia > Pirellulales > UBA1268 > CAMCQY01. Next base: position 5,235 of record CANFQO010000105.1, read on the forward strand.
CTTCAGTCCCGCCGCTTCACTGAGCGTGTAGAAGTAGGGGTAAACATGATCAGTCGGCAGGAACTCCAGAACCTTTGTTCCTGGCTGACAAAATGCTAAGTCGGTCAACGCACCTGCGTGCGGACCGACCACGATAGATGCCTCCGCGAAATCAACTGGATCCGTATCATCGACACCCGGCACACATACCTCGAAGCCGCGGTCTCGCATGATCGCAAGGACCGCTTCTTCGTTACACGCATTGCGGTGCCGCCCCCTCCGGGACAGATAGAGCCGACGAGACAAGCCCGCCGATGCCTTGCGAAACGTGGGCAGAAATGTGCGCTGCAGAAAAGCAGGAACCCATGCAGGATAATTACGCCGAGTCCCTGGAAATGTTGGGGCAACGATTATATCACAAGTTATACTTTCACCATCCTTTGCCCAGACCACCTTGTGCTCAGGAATGCCCAACGACCGAAACATCTTTTCTGCATTTTTGCCCGTCGGCCTCGGACACAACACATGGTCAAAATCATCTAATCCCATCCCAGCTCCGTAGACGAGCGCAAGACGACTCAAACTATCAAGGACAAAATGGCCGTAGCTTCCCCCCGCGAAGTCGCTGAGAAGGGTTAGGCACATTCCATGCAACCGTCGCGGCTCAGGAAAGATAGCAGGTAGTCGCATCTCCTCAACGTGTTCGCCAAACCATGAGTGATCTCTCAGGAACACGGAGTCCTTCCCAAATACCCATCCGCACTCATTAAGCAAAACACAGCCGACCAGCGATAAGACGCCCGCGTCGGGAAACAACGGTTCTAAGCGACGAAGTAAGTCTATCGTCTCGCTTCCTGCGGGAAGTGGGGGCTTCCGCAGGTTTTTTCCCCCCGGGTAAACCCTATGCCACGAATCCCCTGTCTTCGAGGCGTATTCTGGAGATGATAGGTGCCTTATTTCCAACGTATTTTCCTATGCGATGCCCAAACATGCAGGCTTGTACGGCAGACGCAGCAAGGCCTTATCAATCAAGCAATTAGTCGACATTTCGCGTCTGCGAATTAGTTGATCTATGGCCGGGTTCAACGATCGCCTCGCCCGTGGTAGTCCACGATCGTAGCGGCGGACATGACGAATCTTCTACAGGTCTCACAATAACATGCATACACGCCGTGGCTCCGCTCGCCCTCACTCTAACTTTGGATGGGCTACGGAGGCATGCTACCGCAAGATGCAGGACTCTATCACGCGATCAGAGGCACTGCCAAACCTTCGGCGGCGAGCCACTCTACCGTCCGCTCTTCAATACGCTCCGAAAACGATTCCCCAAACGTAAACGCCCGATAACTTGGCATCTTGTTGTCATAGGGGTTAACCATAACAACTTTTTTACCCAAGAGGATTGCTGCCACCGCAACATGCATGCGATCCGTGACGATGGTTCGAGCGCTGTCGATGCGGCTCAACCAATCATTAACGTCACTCGCGGTGGCTCCGATGTCGTCATTCAACATCGGATTTGGCTTCAGCGACTTCGCAACAAGTGGACTTCCTTTGTCGCCGCGAAGAACCAGCAGCATGCCATCTCCCGCAGCACTCGCCGCCGCCTGAGGCGTAAAGCGACGGTGGTAGATCGCGCAATCCAGTGCGGCGAGCCTGCGACCGAACGGCGCCAGCGACATAAACGACTGCATTTCTCTTGCCATCGCGAAAACATTCGGCTGTTCCAAACACTGCTTCACAATAGGCTCGCTCGGATCGTAGCTTGCAGGAAGAATAACCACCTGCCGGTAGAGTGGCGCAGCCCGCAGCACAACCGCAGGAAAATATGCATGAAACAACTGGTCATAACCGCCACCCCCCCGAAGCAGCAACGTCTTCGACGCAGAATCGGCGAGACGAAGATCATCTGTCACGGTCTCGTAGGCGAGCCCCGTATGCTCGAGCAGATGATGCATTCCCTCCCGAATAAGACCATCTCCGAGGTTGCCTCTCGATTCCTCTAGCATCACAAGCGGCTGCTGGGTCGCCAGAAAATGCGACAGCATCTCCCGGTGTTCATCCCTTCGTTTCCAAAAATCAACCATCGTCAGACTCCCGGCGATACACCGCCGCCACAGGCAGAACTCCTCGGCTCGGCCTTAACGTAGTGAGGGCATAACGACTATAATTCGGACTTCTCTGGTTGTGCCGGCTTATGGCATTGAATCACGAGACACGCTTCCACAATCGATGCGGGCCCCAATAAGGACATTGCATTGCGACTGACCGCGATCATCGCCGCGCGTAACGAGGCATTGTATATCAACCGATGCTGCCAGCATCTGGCGGCTCAGGGAATCGAGTTCGCTGTCATAGATAACGGCTCCACGGACGACACGCGGGCCATAGTCGAATCATTCAAAGGCCGTGGGCTGAGGTGTGTAGTAGACCATCCGTACCCAGATTTTTATGACTGGACTGGGCTTCTGGAGCGAAAGGAACAACTTGCGAGAGAACTCGACAGCGACTGGTTCATGCACCTTGATGCAGATGAGATCCCAGAGCCGCCACAGCGAAACCAGTCCCTCATCAGCGGGCTGACTGCAGCCGATTCCGAGGGCTATACAGCCGTGAATTTCGACGAATTTGTATTCATACCTGCGACCGCGGACGAGCGACACGAGGGTGGCGACTATGTCCAGAGCATGTGCCGGTATTTTTTCTTCGAACCCTGCAAGAATCGCCTTATCCGCGCTTGGCGCAGCGCGCCGGACATCGAGCTCTCAAGCTCCGGAGGCCACGCCGCCACCTTTAGCAACAGGCGAATCTACCCGCAGAATTTTGTGCTTCGTCACTATATTACGCTCAGCATGGACCACCTTCTCCGAAAGTATCTGGGCGAGCGAACCTATGCTGCCGCGGAGGTTGCTAAGGGATGGCACTCATGGCGTCCACGACTGGCTGACGAACTCGTTCGTGTGCCGCCGGACGAAGAACTTTACGACATCCGTACGGATCAAGGTTGGAATCGATCACGCCCTTGCGCCAAGCACTTATTCCTCACCTAAGACGCGAATCACTGCGGTCGCGAGCATAAACACCGGCGTTCCCGAGAACATGCCGCCGGAAACAGAGAGCGTTTTACGGCGAAAGAAAGGCCTGACAATTAGGCAACGAGCACATTGCCGCAACCCGACGTCAACAAACGGCGTCGCGCCAACCGGCGCCGCTTACAAGCCTGCCAGCCGGCAATGAGCACACCAATGCTCGCGATGACGAGGGTTGATGGCTCAGGAACAAGTACCAACTGGCCTGCCACGTATCGACTGCCGATTGCGTGGCTATTGTCTTCGTAGAAAGACAAGCTCTGCCCTCCTCCGAGGTCTGCCTTCCATTCTCCTCCCCCCAAACTGGCAAAGGTTAGAGGACCATACGCACCAGTAGCACTCACGGAGGAGAATTGGCCGCTGTAACCCAAACCGCTAAACATTTGCCAGACGTCATAGTTTTGAAAGCCGGACTGATTGAATTTGAAATTCAACGCCCCACCAAAAGCAACCGTGTTCGCCTCAATAATCTGGGCGTAGGATCCTGACGCGGTCCCACTGATGTCCATCAACGTGGTCGACCCGTTCTTAAGTTCAAGCGAGCTTGCGTGAAGGGACTGTCCGTTGACGTCGAGAATACCGCCGTTATTGACCTCCAATGCTCCAGTGCCAACAGCGTACGAATTACCTACCCTCAGCGTGCCGGCATTGACCTGGGTGCCTCCGGAATAACTGCTGGAGCCACTCAGCAGAACACTCGCTAGGGAATTGGCGTCGACGACTACGGAACCGGTTCCGGCGATGTTGCCACGCATCTCAATGGGAACTGCAACGGACGATGATGTCCCGCCACTCGCCAGGTTTGGACTCAGCGTCAATACGCTCGCCCCAAGGTTGACAGGCCCAGTAAGGACCAACTTACTGCC
>CANFQO010000106.1 GCA_947449135.1 Planctomycetaceae bacterium
TAGCTGATCTGGTGATGCACCGCAGCGCGGCAGGAGTGGTCGAGGAGCGTGCCATTCCATGAGGGCATCAACAGCATCGGCATCAGGTATTCGAACATCGAGCCGCTCCAGGAGAGCAACGTCGGCGCGCCGTCGGCGGAGGTCAGCAGCCGACCAAGCGCGAACCAGTGGTCCTGCTCGAGCTGGCGGCGGGCGACAAGCACATAGCTGGCGAGGCGGGCCTCCGAGGCGAGCAGGTCGTAATAGCCGGCGTCGAGGCGATGCTCCGTGGCATTGAAGCCGATGGCGAACAGCCGTCGTGACGGGTCGTACAGGAAGCGGAAGTCGATGTCGGCAAGATCCCGGCAGGCCGCCGCGAGTTCGGTAAGCTCGTCCAGCCGCGCGGCTGCATGCCGGGCGGCGTCTTCGATCGCGATGTGAAGCAGCTCGAGCCAGCGCTTGCAGGCCGGAGCATCGGGCGAATGGTTCGTGTCGTTGGCTCGCTCCACCTCGGTGACGAGTGGCAGGAGCGTCTCCGGCAGATCGGCGATCTCGCGGATGGTGGGGCCGGCGTCGAGTCTGTCCAGCATCTCCCGCAGTCGCACCGCGTGGGGTTTCGATTGCGTGGCGACCCGCTGCCAGAAATGCTCGGGTGGCGGCGGCAGTGTCGTCCAGGCCGCGAGTTGGTGCAGGTCAGCGAGTTGGTCAGTCGCGGTGCGAATGAGTGACTCGATCCACCAGCGCGCGTTGGCATCGGCGGCTTCTGCCCGGGCGGAAGTCCCGGCCGCGATCACGCGGGGCAGCACGGCGGCCGCTCGGTCCACGGTGACTGCCTCGCTGAACAGACTACCAGGCAGGCCTCGCTCCGGCTGCGAATCGTCAGGAGACCGGTGTCGAACGTTCAGGGAGACATCGTGGTCTGCCGCGAGGATGTGCAGCGTGTCATCAAGACCTGCGAAGATCCGCGGCGAAACGACCGCCGCATCCATCAGTTCCTCGAGGCCCCCCGCCAGCACGAGCAGGCTGCCGACCAGATTGCCGCTGTCGACCGTCGAGACATACCTCGGCAAGAGCGGGGCAAGCGTGTGGATGTCATACCAGTTGAGCAGATGACCGCGGTGCCGTTCGAGGCGGACAAGGGTCTCGAACGTGCGTCCGATGCGGTCGATGAGGTGGGGCACGGAGCACCAGCCAAAGTCACAGGCGGCAAGGTCGGAGAGCAGAGCCATCGCAATGTTCGTGGGGCTGGTGCGGGCCGCGATGATCAGTTCGCCGTTGAGTTGCACGTTGTCCGGTGGGAGCCAGTTGGTGCGGGTGTTGACGTACTCTTCGAAATATCGCCAGGTACGTCGGCCCGCGATGGTCAGAAACCGCCGCTCGGATGCGGAGAGGACAACGGTTGGTGGGGGCAGCGGTAGGCTCAGCCACCAGGCGACGAGCGGGGCCGCCAACCAGATCGCCAGCCAAGGAGACGCAGCCATGAGCATGCTGGGCCGGCCAGCCCAGATCAGCAGTCCGGCCACCAGCACAGCCATCAACGGGCTCACGATCATCGCCCGGAAGAATCCCAGCAGCGTCTCCGCGGCGATGCGATCGGCATCGGCAGCAGTTCGCCATTCAAGCAGATGTCTTCGCGTGACGAACATCCGCCAGAGCGTTCGCACGATGGCATCGATCGCCACGGCTGCCTCGTACGGCAGCACGGCGAGGCCGAGCAGCGCCTGGGCCAGGGGCTGTCCGGCCGCCTGGGCCGCTTCCAGCAGATGGGTGGCCACCGGCACGTCGTGGGGCTTCCGCAGGAAATCGAGCAGTCCGGCCAAGAGCGGATGGAGGAGCGCCGCCAACACCACGAGTCCGCCAGCAGCCCCCGCCACCTGCACCGAGCCCGACAGCCAGCCGCCGATAAGCGCTGCGACCATCGCCGGGGCAACGAGGCTCCGCCGGAGGTTGTCGAAGATCTTCCAGTAGGAGACTGCTGACAGTGGATTGCTCGCCCAACTGCCTCCATCGTTGGGAACCCGCGGCAGCAGCCACCAGAGGATCTGCCAGTCGCCGCGGATCCAGCGGTGTCGCCGCCGGGCATCGGCGAGATAGCTCGACGGGTGATCCTCGTGCAACACGACGTCGCTCTCGAGGCCGGATCGGCAGTGGCAGCCCTCGAGCAGGTCGTGGCTGAGGATCGTGTTTTCGGGAAAGACGCCGCAGCAGTGCTCAAAGGCGTCGACGTCGTAGATGCCTTTGCCAATAAAAGAACCCTCGTCGAAGAGATCTTGGTAGAGATTGGAGACGACGCGGGTGTAGGGATCGATCCCAGGGGTGCCTGAGGACATGATGCTGAACCGCGACCGCTGAGCGCTTGGCAGCCGCACGCCCACCCGAGGCTGGAGAATGCCATGCCCCGCGGCGATGCGAGGCCGCGTGGGGTGGAGCACCGGGCGATTGAGGATATGGGCCATAGCGCCGACCATGTCACGGGCGGCGTCGCGGGGCAGGTCGGTGTCGGCGTCGAGCGTGATCACGTAGTACACCTGCGTCAGGAACCGGGCGTCGCCGGCCACGTGAGAAAATCGCCCGTCGGGGCCGGTGAGAGCTGCGCCGCGAAGGACTGCGTTCACGTCGGCTAGTTTGCCCCGCTTGCGCTCGCGTCCCATCCAGATCCCGTCACGGTCGTTCCACTCGCGGCTGCGGTGCAACAGCAGGAAGTGATCGTGCTCATGCGCGTAGCGGCGGTTGAGCGCGTCGATGCCCGCCACCGCCTGTCGGATCAGCGATGCATCGGCGGGCAGGGTTTTCGCGGTGGCATCGGCGAGATCGGAAACGAGTGCAAAATGCAGATGCCGATCGCGGTTGGCGAGAAAGCGGATCTCCAGGTCCTCGAGCAGCCGGTCGACGGTGGCCGCATCGGTGAGCATCGCGGGCACGGCGACGAGCGTGCGGTGGTTCTGGGGGATGCCGTTCTTGAAATCGAGCCGCGGGAGGGCGTGCGGTCTGACGATCAACGTCGCGGCCCAGGTGACCAGTCCCACAGCCAGATGCAACGTCACGAGCACGACGGGAACAAGCACCAGTGGGAAAGCTCCCTGCATCGATCGTCCCGACGGCCCGATAGCTGCGAGAAATGCCAGCATTCCAGTGGCTGTGAGCGCGAATGTCGCCATCAGCAGCAGGCCGAGCGTGGCTCGTCGCACGGCGGCGGCGCACCACCTCCACGGCGCGAACCACGACGCCACGCCCGCGAATCGGCAGCCAAGCTGCTCTAAGAGGCGGTCACGTCCGGCGTCGATCAGCCAGTAGCCGACGTGCGACTCCCGGGGTGGCGGTGTGGTCGTGGTCATCGCTTCGCGTGCCAATGCCACGGCCCGCTGAGCGACCTCTTCCTCGGGTCGGCTGGTTCGTCGGGCGATCGTTTCAACGCAGCTGCGGTAGCGGTTGCGGGTGGCGAAGTCTGCCCTGGAATACTCGTTGGCCGGGTCGTCGGCAAGCGTCTGCTCCACGACACTGTGGATCGCCACAAAATCCCGCCAGTCGTGCACTGCGAGAAACCGTAGGCTGCCGATGCTGTTGCCGATCGACACCTGATCGGCGGCCTGCCCCTGGCCTTCGGCCAGCACCATCTGCTCGATCGTGAGCCCCTGTCCCGAGAGACAGTGTTCAAGCCAGGTGGCGGCGAGCGAGAAGGCGGGCGAGTGACCCTGGAGAGTGCGGGTGAAGTCGGCGAGGAATGCGCCCGAGAGGGGAGGGGCAGCCCGCGTCATGTCCGCCAGCACGAGCACGAGGTCGGCAGGCCGCTTCTCCGCAGCCTGCAGCAGGCGGTCGGACCAGTCGGCGGCAATGTCTCGATGGTGTCTCGAAACGGCGAGCCGCTGGGCCACGCGGCGGAGGTTTTCGATCAGGGCCAGCCGTAGCATCAGCGGCATGGACCAGAGCTCGCCGAGCGTGAGAGGGCACACTGACTGGTAGGCGGCTATGAAGGCGTCGAGGCCCGACGCCTCGACACGGCCATCGGTATGGGCGACCAGTTCCATCGCGATGCGATAGGTCCGCGGGCAGTCGGCGGCGAGCATGGGAAGCTGGTCGAGGTAGGAGCGCGGCAGCAGCCTGCGGGTGGAGTGAATCTGCTCCTCGACGAGGTAGAAGTTGTCGAGCAGCCATTCCGCCGCGGGCGTGATGCGTCGGGCACGACTGGCGGCCGCGGCGAGCAGTTCGTAGGTGTCGAGAAGCACCCGCTCGTTGTCGGCCAGTCGCGTAAGCAGCTTGCCGGACTCTCGCTGGCCGGCGAGACGATGGAAGCCAGCGACCGTACGTGCGTGCCGCTGGAGCTGCTCGGTGGAGAACAGCTCCCCGCGGAGAGGGAGTTCACCCGCAAGATCGCGGTCGCCGCGCAACGGCGAACCGTCGCCTGTCGCGGCGAATGGTGTGTCGAGTTGTATGGCGTCCTTGTCCGTGATGATCCGCGGCACAAGCCGGCGGACCATGTCCATCAGAGATGGAACATGCACGGTGGGGCTCCGACGATTGGCCAGGCTCCGAAAGGAGATCGGCCCGTATCACTCTTGCATGGGGACGAGCGGAAAGCCAGCGGCGGGATGTGTGAGCATCTTGCGGGCCGGCGTTGCCGCGATTGATGGCAGCCCGCCTGTCGGCGGGGTCGCCGGCTGGGCAACGAACCTGCGATATTGTCGGTGAAGCCGTACGATGCGGGATTCTCAGGGACAGTCTCGCGTCATGGAAGGCTGGAGGCCGTGATATGTATTACGTGAGACGGGAGGGCAACATCAAAGGCCCGTTGACCCTGGAAAAACTCTGCGCCCTGCGAAAGGAAAAGCGACTGCGGCGGCGGGATGAGGTGTCTGAATCGCCGGACGGACCGTGGCAGATGCTCCGCGACATCCAAGAGCTCGTGGAGTTGACAGACGACGCGCCCCGATCTGACGGTGGTCTCGCGAGCAACGAATCAGATCCGCTTTCGGATGGCGGAGCGGGAGACTCGATGGCTGGAGAGCCCAGCCCCGAATGGCATGGATCACTGCAGACGTGGCTTGAGGGGGATAGCCCGTTTCGAAAGCCTTTTCGCCCTTGGATGTATGTCTTGGGAGGCGTGTTCCTCGTCGCCTTGGCGATCTTTGCACTGAAGATAGTGCTGTGGCCGCATTGAGTCCGGCGCTGGGAAGAGAGGCTCCCCAAAAGAAAAATCCCTGCTGCAAACATCGTTGCAGCAAGGACAAAAAGTCGGGGCGACACGATTCGAACGTGCGACCTCTACGTCCCGAACGTAGCGCTCTAGCCAGGCTGAGCTACGCCCCGATCGGTGCGACCAACGAACTTCAAGAAATTCGGATGACGCACATGGGAGAGATCTGAAGATTACCCGCACCGCCCCCGCAGGACAACGCCGCTCCTCGGTTGGCCATGAAAATTGCTGGGCAGGGTGTTTTTCCGAGGAGAATGGCCCGCGAACGCGGCATCACTCGGCCAGCGACACGCAGACCAGTTCACGATCGTTTCTCGCGAAAATGCAGCGGTTCGCAAAGGCCGGGTGGCTCCAGACCACCTCCCGTCCAAAGCACTCGTTGGTGGGGGCCAGCACGTGCGTTCGACCCAACTCTTCGTAGGCCGCCGGCGTGAGCCGCGCCAGGATGAGATCGCCCGTCTCGCTGAAGAGCCAGGTGCGGCCATCTCCGGCAGCGTTTCCCTGCTGCACGAGAAACGCCGTGCCGTGCCGGCCACGACGATTGCCGAGCGTCGGTTCACCCGTCTCCCAGAGCCGCTTGCCCGTGGCGAGATCGACCGCCGTCAGGAAGCCAGTCTCGCAGTCGCAGCCATAGAGCGTGTCGCCGGAAATGAACGGAGTGCTGTTGCCGCAGTAGACGGCCGACTTCGGATCGCCCCGCCAGGCGATGCTCGCGCCGGGCTTGTCGGCAGCGAGCGTGTAGAGGGCTGCCACGCGGCCGATGCCGCTGGCAAAGAGCACCTGCCCCTGCTTCGTGGTCGCCACACGGGGCGCCATGATCGACATGCCGTAGGAGGGCTTCAGCGGCTGCGACCAGAGCACCGCCCCCGTCGCGGGATCGAGCGAACTGAGGTTGTCGGCATCCCAGATCAGGACCTGTCGCACTCCCGCCGAGTCGATGATCGACGGCGGACAGTAGCCCGATTCGCTTGCTGAAAGGGCCCGCCAGAGTTCACGGCCGGTGTCCTTGTCGAAGGCCACGGCCACACTCCCCTTGCCGCCCGCCAGGCAGACGAGCCGGTTGCCATCGACGAGCGGATGGCCGCAGAAGCCCCAGAGTGGCGTCGGCGCGGAATAGTCTTTCTTGAAATCCTTCGACCAGATCACCCGGCCCGTGGCGGCATCGAGGCAGAAGAGATTTCCTTCGGCGCCGAGCGTGTAGACCTTGCCATCCGCGACGGTCGGCGTGCACCGCGGCCCCGAGGCATACGAGATCGCATAGGGGCAGTCGTATTCATGCTTCCAGAGCAGCGTGCCGTTATTCGCATCAAGGCAGAGCACCCGTTCACGGCCGGCGAGCGTGGTACGGTCGGTCGGTGCATTGTTGATCACGGCTTCCGGGCGGTCGTAGTCCATGAGATAGACGCGGCCATTGGCGACGGCCGGGCCGGAGTAGCCGCCCTTTGCCTCGACTCGCCACTTCACCGGCAGGCCCGCCGCCGGAATCGACTTCACGATCCCCGTCTCCCGCCAGACGCCATCCCGCGCGGGCCCCATCCACTGCGGCCAGTCGTCACCACGCGCGGTGCGGACCGTACTCGTCAGCATAACCACCAGGCACAGGGAGATTGCCAGGTTCGGAAAGGCTCCCAGCCAGCCTGCGAAAGCGTGCTCGCACGCGTTGCCGTCATTCCGGCGTTCGAACCGCATGGCAGCGGAAAAATTCCAAGGCATCCTTCTTCTCCCGGCGGCTAGCCGCGATATCGAGCACAAAGTCAGCGTACGCATCCTGATCGGCCGTGAGTCGCCACCCATTCATTCCCAGAAACACGTCGGCGGAGGCAGCTCCGACCCGCTTGTTTCCGTCGATGAACGGATGATTGGCGACGAGATGAAAAAGATAGGCAGCGGCCATGCTCTGCAAATCTTCATGCAAGAACTGCTCGCCGAAGGTTGCCTGCGGCATATTCACGGCGGCCTCCAGAAGTCCCTGGTCACGAATACCAAACGATCCACCGAATCGGTGGATCTGCTCATTGTGAACGGCGACCACTTCATCAAGAGAGAGGAACGTGATTTCCACGGGCTCACTCCGCAAGTTTGCGAAGCGTTTTCTCATACCGCGTGAGCGTTGACTCCAAAGCCCTCTCAAAGCGGGCCTTGCGATCCGCGGATGTGGCGTCGTCGGCGCGTTGTGGCGTCACGTTGACGCTGGTGCCGATGACGGAAACCTGGAGAGGTGTTTCTTCATCGATTCCGAAAGAAGCCAGCATTTCCCGATTGAATACGAGAGCCAGATCGTCGCCATGCCTACAGAGTTTCTGAATCATGAGGGTGTCCGCCGTCGCTCGAGAGTGATGGATGCTTGAGTGAGATTGTAGCATGGCATCGACTCCTACTGAACAGTCGGCAGCGGCAGTTCCATGCCCACGTCGATGCCGTCCGGCCGCCAGTCGATGATCTCCATCTCGGCGGTGCGGCGGCCGCGGAACTCGTTGATCTTCGGCTTGAAGGCGACATGAAAAGGCTGGCCCGGCGACGGCAGATGCGGGAGCCACTCCGCGCCGCCGAAGGCCACGCCGCGAACCTTCGCGCCATGCTGAGTGAGGTTCATGGAGATGTGCCTCGCGCCGCCGCCGATTGTTCGCGGCGGCTCCACCAGTCGCACGCTCGAGGCGCAGAGGATCGGCCGCCGGTTGCCCTGGCCAAACGGCGACAGTCGCTCCAACTGCTGCACCGTATCGAGCGTGAGCCCGGCCAGCGTTGTCTCGCCGTCGAGCGTGATCTGCGGCAGTCGCAGGCTCGGCGGCATGCGATCGGCCACCGCGGCCAGAAACGCCGTGCGAAAGTCTTCGATCTTGCCGTCTTCGATCCGCAGGCCCGCCGCAGCCGCGTGGCCACCGCAGGTGAGCAGATGCTCGCGGCAGGCCATCAGGGCTTCGTGCACATCGAACCCCGGCACGCTCCGCACGCTGCCGATGGCGGGGCGGCCCTGATGCTCGTCACGCGAGATCATCACGATCGGCCGGTGCCACCGCTCCGCCAGCCGTCCCGCCACGATGCCGATCACGCCGGCATGCCAGCCGCGATCGGCCAGCACGAGGGCCGGGTCGGCCTCGGGATCGAACTGTTCCTTCGCCTGCTTGGCCGCGGCCAGCTGGATGCTCCGCTCTTCGGTCTCACGGCGGCCATTGAGCTCGTGAACATAGTCGGCCAGTTGCACGGCTCGCGCCGTGTCGGTCGTGGTCAGCAGTTCGATGCCGCAGGCAGCCTGACCGAGGCGGCCCGCCGCATTGAGCCGGGGCGCCAGACGAAACGCGATATCCTCACTGTCGAGTTGCGACTTCTCATGGAGCTTGGCGAGTTCCATGAGGCGGTCAATGCCCGGCCCGCCCCGCTTCCGCAGGCACTCGAGGCCATGTTTCACATAGATGCGGTTCTCGTCGAGGAGCGGCACGACGTCGGCCACCGTGCCAAGCGCCGCGTAGCCGATTGACTTGAGCAGCATCTCTCGCAGTCGCGGCGTGACCTGCTTGGCGCCAGAGGCTCTCGTGGCGATCGCCCAAGCCAGCTTGAAGGCCACGCCTGCGCCACAGAGTTCGCCGAAGGGATAGTCGGCCCCCGGCAGCCGAGGATGAACGAGCACATCGGCATCCGGAAGCGTGTCAGCGAGGTTGTGGTGGTCCGTGATGATCAGTTCGAGGCCGAGCTCCCGCGCCCGCGAGGCCTCGGCCACGCTGGCGATGCCGCAGTCGACCGTGACGACGACTTGGGCTCCCCGGGCCGCGAGCGTCTCGAGCGCCTCGGCGTTGAGGCCGTAGCCTTCCTCGAACCGGTCGGGCACATACCAGCTCACCTTCGCGTCGATCGCCTCGAGGCAACTCATCAGGATCGCGGTGGCGCACATGCCGTCGGCGTCGTAGTCGCCGTAGACCACGATGGGCCGGCCGGCCCGCGCCGCCGCCAGCAGCCGGTCAGCCGCCGCTGGGATGCCCGGCA
>CANFQO010000107.1 GCA_947449135.1 Planctomycetaceae bacterium
CAGCCGCCGTCGATGTTGTCGAGCAGGAAGTCCTGAAAGATCGCATCGACGAAGCCGCTGAGCCAGACTCCCTCGCCATCGGGTGAGCCCCGTAATTTCGCGAGCGCTGGCTCGGCCCCACGAAAGCGTTCCTCGAGCCGGGCCACGAATCGCTCGGTCGCCGTCTGGAGCAGGAAGTCGAACTGCTGTCGTTGGTGGAGATCCATCAGAGTGTGTTCCTTGCCGACCCTGAGGCCGGCCCCTGCGTGGCCCGCGATTCCGCATCCTGATGCTGAATCTGGTCCAGCATCTCCTTTGCCGTCAGCGACTCGTCGAAACATTCATGCCATGAGAAGAGCTTGTAGGCATGCGCCAGCTTCTCGATCGCGGGCTTGAAGATGCCCAGATGGGCCAGCGCGTTCGCCTGATTCAGAAGCACGCGGGCGTGCGCCACGGGGTCGCGGGCTTCCGTCCTCACCTCGAGCACCTCCTCATAGGTATCGACGGCCTGCATGAGATTTTCTTCTGGATGCGACGAGGGGAGGTATTGCAGGGCGCTGGCCAGATTCATCTTCACGCTCGACCACATGTCGGGATCCCGGTAACGGTCGTAGACACGCAACGCATGGCGAAACGACTGCACGGCGATACCGGTCCGCAGCAGATCGCTCGCCTCGCGGGAGGGCATCGACAGGTAGGCCAGCCCAAGGTTGTTCTGCAGCTGCCCATACCATGCCGGGCTCGACTCCTCCGTAATACCCGCAGCGAGCGCCTGCTGATAGCAGTTGACGGCCTCGAGCAGCTTTGGCCGATTGCCGTCGGCGGCCGCCTGCTGGAGTGAGACTCCCTGCCTCATCAAGACTTCAGCCCTGAGCAGTGGCAGTCGGGCCGGCTCGGCCAGCCGCAGAGCCTCGTCGAGGTGTTCGAGAATGGCGGCGACTTCGCCCCCGGGCAAGGATTGCAGGGTGTCGGCAATCTGCATCTCGAGGATCGCTGCGAACACCGGAGAAGGCCCCTGGGCTGCAGCCGCCGCCTTCCGCAGCTCTTCTACCGCCCGCGGCCCATTGCCGCGTTCGATCCAGCCCGCGGCGGCAGTCATTCGCACAAGCGCCGCCAGCTCTCCGTCGAATGGACCTGGCTCCGGCAGTTCATCGACGAGGCCATGGGCAAACGCAGCAGCTCGGGCGAGCGCCGTGATCGCCGCATCGCCGGCGGCCTCGATCACGGCCAGCGATTTCGGCGATGGCGAGAGGACGAAGGCGTTGTAGCGTTCGATCGCCACATGTTCCTGAGGCGGCCCCGGGAGAGCCTCCGCGGCCGCGACATCGCCGAGCATGAGTGCCGTCCTCGCTGCATCCTGACCGGGCGGCACGAGCAGATGCGAGTGGGGAAACGGTCGGATGCCCACCGGCTGCGGCCGCGGGATGATTGGTTCGGCCCCCATGGCGTGCCCTCGTGGATCGGCCCGCAGGGCAATCCGCAGGCCGGCGATGCGTTCGTCCCACTCCGCCGCGTGTCGCCCCGAGGGCACCTGAAAATCGAGCGCCTCGGCAACGAGCACGCTCCGGTCGCCCTCCGGACTTCGCTGCTTGAGAATCAGACCGCCTCCGGCGCTGCCGCGGGTGGGCAGGAGCACGAGGGCGTCGTCCTTGTGGAGCGCGACCAGCGTGTCGCCAGGAAAGAACTGGCCCGCGACGGCGGCCGAGAGCCGCAGGTAGCCGTCGGACGTGATCTCGACCTCGCAGCGCTCCTGCTTCTGGCACGTCATGAATGCATCTCCGCCGGCCGAGTGCCGAGCCTCTCGAGGAGTCGGTCGACGAGTTGATCGACCGCCCGATCGACCGCAGGGGAAAGCCCTTCGCCGATCTCGAATGTCTCCCCCTCGATGAGATAGGCCGTCACATTCGCCGGATACTCGTCCTTGAGCAGCCACCGCCCGAAGGCGATCGCATGATCCCAACGAAAGGCGTGCATGTTGATACCCGTGAGCGGCGGCAGCTGTTCCACCTCGCGGCCCGGCACTTCGAAGAGCGTTCCCGGCTCGCTGCCCGACGAGCAGGCGTCGACGAGGATCACATGCTCGACGCCGCGCATCTGGAAGGCCACGTCCATGCCGCCCGTGCCGCCATCGGCGCACCGCACCCCCTCGGGCAGACCGCGATCCCACATGCGACGAATGAGCACTGGCCCGGCGGCGTCATCGCCGCGGAGGAGATTCCCACAGCCGATTACGAGCGTCCCCACATGTCACCCCATTTCGCCGATACGAAATCTTGCGAGTTCCTTGCCGGTCTTGCCGTCGTAGGCGTGCACCGTGCAGACGAGGCAGGAATCGTAGGACCGCGCGACGTGCCCCATCTCGACCGGGTCTGTGGGATCGTGGATCGGCGAACCGATGAACGACTGCTCCATCGGGCCATGCACGTTGTGCGCATCCCGCGGACCGATGTTCCATGCCGTCGGTGTGACGACCTGATAGTTCTCGATCCTGCCGTTCTCGATCACGATCCAGTCGGAGAGCGAACCGCGGGCCGCCTCGGTCGAGCCAAACCCCTTGCCCGACAGATGCTCGACCGGCTTCGTGTAGAAGTTGTCGTGCAGTTGCAGCTCCGAGAGCCACTTCTGCGCGAGCTTGTAATACTTGCATGCCTCGTGCATCCGCGCCATCACGCGAACGAGCACGCTCGGCCCGACCTTCTTCACCGCGTCGAGGAAGAGCGGATCCTGGTCCTGGTGCTTGGCCGCCCCCTGCCGTCCGGCATTGACCTGCCGCGCCAGCGGTCCGGCCTCGAACGGCATCGGCCCCTTGCCGGGCACCTCGTACCGCGGGCTCTTTGCCCAGCTGTACTTCCCCTGCTTGTGCCCCTCGGCCGGATCGATGGGGTCCGTCCGGCCCTCCCAGGGATGGAGGTAGGTGTCGCCCTGATAGAAAGAGTGGGCCGTGCTTTCGCGGACGTTGAGATGGTCGAAATCGTGAAACCGCTCGCCATCGTAGACGCCCGCGCGATTGATCAACGCCGCATTACGGCCGTCGATCGTCGGCCGCTCGTAGAGTTCCGGCTGGAAGTAGGTCCCCGTGGCCAGAAACGTTCCGCAGCCGTAGCCAAACGTATCGAGGCCGATCGCCTTCGAAAACCTCAGGAACAGTCCGCAGTCGCTGTTGTGCTGGCTCTCGTTCTCCTCGGCCCATGCCCAGATGTCGTCCCACGTCTTATTTTCCATCCAACGATCGATTGAGCAGCCGAGCCACGCCTTCTCCAGCCATTCTCGCTTCCAGTAATCGAGGATCGCGATCGACCGCGTCACGTCGGCGAGATTGGGTGCGCACATCACGCCGCCGGGAATCATGAAGCTCGAATGCGGCCACTGGCCGCCGAAGATCGCATACACCTCGACCGGCTTTCCGGAGAGCGTGACGCCCTTCTCGTAGCCCGTGCCGACGAATGGCGAGAACCGCTTCACGACCTCGTCGTATTCCTTCGTCTTCGCATAGTTCTTGTTCGTCAGGTCGATCGCAAAGAGGGCGTAGAACCACCGCGGGATCGACTGCAGCGTCTCGCAGGCCTGGGCGATGTTGCGGATCAGCGTGGCGTTCTGCGGCACATGCGTCCGCCAGGCCGTGTCGAGGGCGTAGCAGGCCTTGTAGAGATGGCTGCCGCCGCAGATACCGCAGATCCGCGGCGTGACGATCAGGCCCGCCTGCGGATCCTTCCCCTTGAGGATGATCTCGAAGCCGCGAAACATGCTGGCTTCGGTCCAGGCGTCGGTGACGACGCCATCTCTGACCTCGATGTGGAGGTCAAGGTCGCCCTCGACCCGGCCGAGCGGGCTGATCCGCATCTTGGTTGGCGCTGCGACGGTTGCCATGGAGGGCTCCTTCAGGAAAAGCGGGTTACGATTGAATCATGACGTGTCGGGCCCGGGTTGCCTGTGCCGCATCCAACCCGTCGAAGTGCGATTGTCATACGACGAACATGTCTTCCTTGGTCCACTGTGGAGCAGCGATCCGGGCGGCGACGGCGTGGGCCATGTAGCTCAGCGTGCCGGTGCCGGTCTGATGGTCCTTCGGGATCACGCCGGCGATCTTCTGCGTCTTGAAGACCGTGCCCGGCATCAGGTCGTGAAACGGAAACTCCGGCTCCGTGCAGCCCGTGCAGGGCATGCCTGCGCGGGTCTTCGAAGATTGCCGGTTCCAGAGGATCCGGTTGCAGGGCGAATGGGTCATCGGGCCCCGGCAGCCAAACTCATAAAAGAGGCAGCCGGTGCGGGTGCCCTGGCCAAACTCATGCGTGTGCTGCTTGTATTCGTAGAACTGCACCCGCGTGCAACCGGTCTGCGTGAAGGTCTTGAAAAACGTCTGCGGCCGCTGGAGTTCGTCGAGGGCGATGTCGTTCGCCCGGCCGCTGGCAATCGCCACGAGGATCTGCGTCACCCAGTCGGGATGGCAGGGGCAGCCCGGGATGTTGATCACCGGCAGCCCCCACTTGCTCTTGAAGTTGGAGCCGAGATAGCCGCCGCGGTTCTTCTTCAGATACTGCAGTCCGACGCTGTCGGACGGGTTTGGCGCCGTCGCGGGGATGCCACCCCAGCAGGCGCAGTCGCCGAGGGCGACCACGGCGTTGGCCACCCCCGAGAGTTCGGCGACCCAGTCCTTCATCGGCCGGTCGGCAAACATGTTGTAGCGACCGGTGCCGTGCGGGGCCCGGATCACCGTGCCCTCGAACACGAAGATGTCGAGTGGCCGTTTGCCCGACACGATATCGGCGAGTAGGAACTTCACCTGGTCACCAAGTTCGACCCCCAGCGACGGATGCCAGAGCACGTCGATGCCGAAGTCGGTGACAAGATCACACGCGCTCGGCTCCTCGGCATTGAGGAACGACATCGTGTTACCGCTGCAGGCGCCACCCTGAAGCCAGAGAAGAGTCGCCATGATTTCCTCCTTCATAAAGCCGGAACAAGAGGTCGAGTTAGAGACCGTATTTGACAAGCACCCCGCAGACGAGAATCGCCAGGCCCGCGAAGGCGTGCCTGAACCGGCCCAACTGCGGCAGGTGCAGGAACGACACGCCGAATCGCATCACCATCACAGTCAGTGTCATCGTCGCCACCGTCGCCACCGTGAACGCAGCCACCACCGCCGCCACCGCCCAAGGGCTCGCCTTCGCCGCCGGATACATCAGCAGCGGGATCAGCGGCTCGCATGGACCGAACACGAAGACGAGAAACAGCAGCCAGGGCGTCCAGACGGAGGCAACTGCAGCCCCGGGTGCAGCACCCTCGGCCTGATCGACCGCATGCAGATGGCGATGCGCCGCATCATACGGATGCGGATGGCCATGCACGGTGCCATCGGCGTGGGAGTGAGAATGGGCGTGGGGCAGGTTGCGGACGGCCTGCACGATGCCCCAGGTCAGATACGCAAGCCCGAACGCGATCAGCATCCAGGCGGCCGTATCACCCCGCAACGACTCGAAGGCCTCGAGTTTCATCACGGCAACACCCAGTGCGAGGCCGAGGAACCCGATCAGCACCGAGCCCGCGACGTGGCCGAGACCGCAGCCCGCGGTCACCCAGAGTGTCCTGCGGGCCGACCAGTTTCCGGCCCGCGACATGGCGACAAACGGAATCGAGTGGTCGGGGCCGAGGAGCGTGTGAACCGTGCCGATAGACGCCGCCGTCAGACTGAGGACCAACATTTCAGAAGACGTGGCCATGAAACCGTCTCCTCCGCGCGCTGGGATCAACCCGTCGCCCCCTCGGGCGAATACTCTATCGGCGGCAAAGCGCCGCGGGAAAGCCTGGCGGCTGTAGAATTCGTGAGTCGTGGTGGGGCAGAGATCATACGGGACCTATATGCACGAACTGTCGATCGCCAACAGCATTGTCGAGATCGCGGCGGAGCATGCCCGGCAGCAAGGTGGTAGCCGGGTCACCGGCGTCACGCTGCGGATCGGCCGGCTTTCCTGCGTTCACGAGGATGCCCTCCGCTATAGTTTTGATCTGGTCTCGGAAGGGACGCCGCTGGCCGGCGCGTCGCTCGCTGTGATCGAGGTGCCGGTACGGATCTGGTGCCCCGATTGCAGATCAGAAGTCGAGCTGCCCGGCATCCAGCGGTTTGCCTGCCCGGCGTGTGGACACTTGAGTGGCGACATCCGCGCCGGCCGTGAACTCGACATCGAATCGATCCAGATCGAATCAGACCAGATCGCAGCGGACACACCCGCACAGACGCAGCCGGAGCCATCATGATCGAGCCACGGATTCTTGAGGTGCGTACGAAGATCCTCAAGAAGAATGACGAACTGGCTCGCGAGATGCGTCGCGGGTTCGAGTCACTCGGCCTGCTCGTCGTCAACATGGTGTCGAGCCCCGGAACTGGCAAAACCTCGTTCCTCAGGGAGACACTCACGCGGCTGCGGGCCAGAGGCATTCCCGTGGCGGCCGTCGTGGGCGACCTCGAAACCGACAACGACGCCCGGCGGCTGGCCGAAAGCGGCGCCCCGGTCCGCCAGATTATGACCCACGGCCTCTGCCATCTCGAGGCCGACATGGTGCAGTCGCACCTCTCGGGCTGGAACCTCGCCGACCTGCACTATCTCTTCATCGAGAACATCGGCAACCTCGTCTGCCCGACAAGCTGGGACCTGGGCGAGTCGGTTCGCCTCGCGCTGCTGTCGGTGACGGAGGGGGAGGACAAACCGCTCAAGTATCCCGGACTCTTCAACACCGCCGACATCGCCGCGATCACGAAGACCGATCTGGCCGCTGCCTGCGAATTCAACCGCGACGCGGCACGGGCCAACATCGAATCGGTCCGGCCCGGGATGCGGATCATCGAGACATCGGCGAAGACGGGCGCCGGCATCGACGAGTGGCTCGACTACCTCGCCGAGAAGCGACGAGCGTTATCCCGTTAAAGCAGCGATTCATTCTGTCTTGCCCCAGCCCCGCGCCAGCACGGCCTGCCCGAGGGCAAGGCCGCCATCATTGGCCGGCACCCGCTGATGCACGAGCACCTCGAAGCCTGTGCGGTGCAGTTCGTTGATCGTCATCTGCATCAAAAGAGCGTTCTGGAACACGCCGCCCGTGAGGCCGACCGTCTCGCCAGCTCCCTGCGTCCGCAGCCTGGCGCAGACATCCACGATCATCCTGGCGACCGCCGCATGAAACCGTGCCGCGATCACGGCCGGCGGCATCCCTTCGATCGCATCGGCCGCGACAGCCCGCACGACCGGCTGCCACTCCACCCGCATCGACTCGGCATCCTCGATTGCAAACGCGTAGCCGCCGAGGTCGCCGGCCGCTCCCGATGCGAGCGCCTCGAGATGCATCGCCGCCTCGGCTTCGTAGGTGATCGACTGCTTCACGCCAGCCAGCGCAGCCACGGCGTCGAACAGCCGGCCCATGCTGCTCGTCTGGGCACAGTTGAGATTGGCCTCCAGTTGCCGCTGGAGCACGCAGAGATCCGGCTCGGCAGCAGCCCGCACTGAAGCGAGGCGGCTGTCCCAGGCGAGGCCTGCCGCATGCAGCACGGCCAGTGCTGCTCGCCACGGATGCCGGATGCTCGCATCGCCGCCCGGCAGAGGAAACGCCGCGAGATGCGCGGCGCGGCGAAACACCCCCTGCGACACCGCGAAAAACTCGCCGCCCCAGATCGTGCCGTCGCGGCCGTAGCCCGTGCCGTCGAAGCAGACGCCGATCATCCCATCGAGCGGTCGACCATGCTCCGCGAGCAGGCTGGCCACATGCGCCTCGTGATGCTGCACCTGCACGAGCGGGATTCCCCGGTCAGTGGCGAATCTGCGGGCCCAGCCGGTCGAGAGATAGCCGGGGTGCATGTCGGCCGCGACGACCGCCGGCTCGACGCGGAAGAGCCGCATCAGGTGGGCGGCCGTGCGGTCAAGCGACTCGAGTGTTTCCAGATTCCCCATGTCGCCGATGTGCTGGCTCATGATCGCCTGATCGTCATGAGACAGACAGACGGCCGCCTTGAGTTCGCCGCCCACGGCGAGAACGGCCGGCCCTGCTTCCCGTAACCCGATCGGCATCGGGGCATACCCGCGTGACCGCCGGATCGGCATCGAGGCCCCCGCGGCGCACCGCACCACGGAATCGTCGCAGGCAACCTCGATCGGGCGATCGTGCATCAGAAAAGCGTCGACGAGCGATCCCAGGCGCTGGATGACGGCATCGCTCTCATGCACGATCGGCTCCTCGGAGAGGTTTCCCGATGTCATCACAATCGGCGGCATCTCCTCGCAGAGCAGGTGGTGCAGCGGCGAATAGGGCAGCATGACGCCAAGAAAATCGTTGCCGGGCGACACGTCCGCCGACACCTCGGCCGCCGCAGCCCGCTTCCGCACGAGCACGATCGGCCGCTCGCGGCTCTCCAGCAGCCGCCGTTCCTGTTCGTCGACCTCGGCGATCGTCCGTGCCGCCGCCACATCCCGCACCATCACCGCCAGGGGCTTGCCGACACGCTGCTTGCGGTTCCGCAGGAGGCCGACCGCCCGATCGTTCGTCGCATCACAGGCAAGATGAAATCCACCCACGCCCTTGATGGCGACGATTTTTCCGGAACGCAAGAGATCTTGAACGGCCCGGACCGCCACATCGCCGCTGGCCGCCGCCGCGTCCTTGCCCGCGGTCTGCACCGCGAGCCAGACCGCCGGCCCGCATCTGGGGCAGGCATTTGGCTGCGCATGAAAGCGGCGGTCAGCCGGATCGGCATATTCCGCGCTGCACTGTGGGCACATCGCGAAGCCGCGCATCGTCGTCTGCGGGCGGTCATACGGCAGGCCGGTGATCATCGTGAACCGGGGGCCGCAGTTCGTGCAGTTGGTGAATGGGTAGCGGTAGCGGCGGTTCTCCGGGTCACGGATCTCAGCAAGGCAGTCGTCGCAGGTGGCGATGTCGGCGGGCAGCGACGTCGCCGTGCCCGGCAGCGACAGGCTCTCGAGGATCATGAACCGCGCCGGCGCATTC
>CANFQO010000108.1 GCA_947449135.1 Planctomycetaceae bacterium
GCCGTCGTGTAGATGTAGTCGGTGCCGTAGAGCAGGTCGATACGTCCGCCCCAGTCAGCCCCGCCGTCTTCGGTGTCGAGCACCTTCTCGTTGACGAGGTAGAGCTGGTTCATCTGGCCCTGCCAGTTGCGGTCGTTGAACGTGATCGGACCGTTCCAGGGTGAACCCCAGTTGTTGCCGCCGAGGCCGGCGTCGATCCAGCCGTAGGTGGCGATGCCACGCTCTTTCATGAACTCAGTCTCGAGGTAGCGGTTCGGCACGGCCGTCTCCGCCTCTTCCTGGGCCTCCTGCGGAGGCAGAGCCCGCAGCTGGTAGGCATCTTCCTGAGGAACGTTCGGCACGACAGGTGCCTGGGCGAGCACGGTGCTGGTCGTCAGCAGACCGGCAGCCACCCAGTGCGGCAGTTTGAGGTGAAGGAAACGCATGATCTGAATGACTCCCAAGTCAACGGTGTGGTTCGCACGGTGTGCGAGGACGCTCAAAAAATCCCCCGGGAGGTCTGCACGCGCCACGTCCGCCGCTACGGACACGCACCACCCCCCTCTCCTTCCGTTATCGCCCCAAGCGGCCGGAAAGCTGCGGCCATGAATTGCGAACCCGCAAGGTCGACACAACCGCCACGCGGCGCGGCAGACCTTGCCGTCTGGGGGAAAATACCGGCTGCTTTCGCCGAGTTCAGCCAGCCGGGGCGAGAGCGCCTTCCAGCAGCGCCGCCACGAACCGCTCTGGGGCAAAGGCCTCCAAGTCGTCGGCCGTCTCGCCGAGGCCCACGAACTTCACCGGCAGGCCAAACTGCTCCGTCACCGGCACGATCACGCCCCCCCGGGCTGAGCCGTCGAGCTTGGCCAGCACGATGCCGGTGCAGCCGGCCGCTTCCTTGAAGCCCTTCGCCTGCGAGAGCGCGTTCTGGCCGGCGGTCGCGTCGATCACCAGCAGCACCTCATGCGGTGCGTCGGGAATCTGCTTGGAGATCACGCGGCGGATCTTGGAGAGCTCCTGCATGAGGTTGGACTGTGTCTGCAGCCGACCGGCCGTGTCGATGATGCAGACGTCGAAGGATCCTTCCAGGGCACGCGCCACCGCGCGGTGGGCGACGCTGGCCGGATCGCAGCCCGGTTCACCACGGACCAATTCCGCTCCCAGTCGCGCCGCCCACATCGAGAGCTGCTCGACCGCCGCCGCCCGGAAGGTGTCGCCGGCCCCGAGCACGACCCGCTTCCCTTCCCGCGTGAACAGTCTCGCCAGTTTGGCGATCGACGTGGTCTTCCCCGAGCCATTGACGCCCGTGACGAGAATCACCGTGGGGCCGGTCGGGGCCGCGGCCACCGCAGCCCCTGTCTGCTCGAGCCTGCCTAGCAGCTGCCGACGGATCGAGTCGATGACGATCTCGGGGTCGACCACGCGGGCCCGCAGCCGCTCCCGCACGTCGACGACGATCCCTTCGGCGGCGGCCGGCCCCATGTCGGTGCGGATCAGCGTCGCCCGAAGCTCCTCCAGAAACTCCTCGTCGACGAGCCGCCCCTCTCGCTTGAAGAGGTCGCGGACATCGGTGTTGAGTACTCGCGCGGTCTTGGCGAGGCCGGCCCGGAGGCGGTCGAGCAGGCCGCCGCCGGATGGAGCAGCGACCGGCGCTGGGGTGGCATCGCCCGTGGCCGGAGCCGCCACCGTGGGTTCGGGGGTGTCGGGCGTCTGCTTGCGTCCAAAACGAAAGAGTGCCATCGAATGCGTTCCTGTCAGGAGGCCGGTGGGGCCGCTGGCGTGTGGTCGGGCCCCTGCTCCGCGGCCGGAAGCTCTGCGACAGGCACGCCGTCACGTTCGGCCAGCAGGCGACCGAGGATGCCTGCTACGAACCGCGGCGAGGCCTCGGTGCCGTACCGACGGGCCAGTTCGATCGCCTCATCCACCGCCACCGGACCAGGGACGTCGGTATGGAGAAGCTCAAACGCAGCCATCCGCAGGATCGCGCGGTCGGTTGCCGCCATCCGCGACACCCGCCAGTTCTGGCTGCGTGCATCGAGTTCGGTATCGAGGGCGGCCTGCTCGGCCCGCACCCCCTCCACGAGCGCGCGGGCGAAGTTCACGAGCGAGGCGGCCCGGAGACGGCCCTTGAGAAACCGCTCGAGGTGGACAGCCCGCTCCTGAAGTTCCTGCTCCGTGCCGGGGTTCGCCTCGATCTGATAGAGCGACTGAACGGCGACCTCACGGGCTCGGCTGCGGCTGGGCATGGGGATGGTGACACGGAGGAACGGAGGGGGTGGCAAAACTGGACGCCGTTTGCGGCAGCAGAATCAGGAACTCGCGTAGCCGGGGAGTGTGCCAACGAGCGAGATCATCTCGATGGCGGCCGATGCACACTCGGCGCCTTTGTTGCCGGTGCCGGCATAGCCGGTGGACGAGTCTCCACCGGCCCGGGCCAGGGCCTGCGCGAGGGTATCGCAGGTGAGCACGCCGAACAAGACGGGGAGGCCCCGCGCGCGGGCGATCGCCTCGATGCCCCCGCCTACGGCGCGGGCAATGTGCTGATCGTGGGTCGTCTCGCCACGGATGATCGCGCCCAGGCAGAGCACCGCCGCATAGCGGCTGCTGGCGGCAAGCTGGTCGGCGATGAATGGCAGCTCAAAGGCTCCAGGCACCCAGGCCACATCGATGCGGTCCGCGGGCAGACCGGCCGCCACGAACGTGGCCACTGCCCCGTCGAGCATCCGGCGTGTAATCGATTCGTTGTAACGGGCCACCACGATCGCCAGCCGCGTCGTCGGCAGCAGCCGGTCGGGCCGGCCCTGGAAGATGTTCACGCCATAACTCATGGCTGAGGGCTCACGGCTGGAACTCATGACTTGAGGCTCATGAGGAAATCGGCATTCGACTTCGTCTTCAGCAGGCGGTTGACCAGCAGTTCCATGGCATCGGTCGGGTTCATCTCGCCGAGCACCCGTCTCAGCACGCAGACCCGCCGGTATTCGTCGGGCTCCATCAGCATCTCCTCCCGGCGGGTGCCGGAGCGGTTGATATCGATGGCCGGATAGATCCGCTTGTCGACAAGCCGGCGGTCGAGCACGATCTCGTTGTTGCCTGTGCCCTTGAACTCTTCGAAGATCACGTCGTCCATCTTGCTGCCGGTGTCGATCAGCGCCGTGGCGATGATCGTCAGCGAGCCTCCCTCCTCCACCTTGCGGGCGCTGCCGAAGAACCGTTTCGGCCGCTGCAAGGCATTGGAGTCGACGCCGCCGGAGAGAATCTTGCCCGAGTTGGGCACTTCGGAATTCCAGGCGCGTGCGAGCCGCGTGATCGAGTCGAGGAAAATCACCACGTCGCGACCGTATTCAACCAGCCGCTTGGCCTTCTCCTGCACCATTTCCGCCACCTGCACGTGACGACTGGCGTTTTCATCAAAGGTCGAACTGATCACCTCGCACGACGGCCCCCGCACCTGCCGTTCCATGTCGGTGACTTCTTCCGGCCGCTCGTCGATGAGCAGCATGAAGACGTAGGCCTCCGGATAGTTGGCGAGCACTGCCTTTGCCATCTTCTGCAGCAGGATCGTCTTGCCGGCGCGAGGCGGGCTGACGATCAGGCCGCGTTGCCCGAAGCCGATCGGCACGATCAGATCGACCACCCGCATCGCGACCTCTTCGGTCGTCGTTTCGAGCACGATGCGCTCATCGGGGTGGAGCGGCGTGAGGTCGTCGAAGAAGACCCGGGTCGAGAGCTTGGCGGGATCCTCGCCGTTGATCGCCTCGACCCGCAGCAGCGCAAAATAGCGTTCGCTCTCCTTGGGCGGCCGGATCTGGCCGGCGATGCTCATGCCGTTGCGGAGGCCGAAACGGCGGATCTGGCTGGGCGAGACGTAGATGTCGTCGGGGCACGAGAGATAGTGATGTTCGGGGCTGCGAAGGAAGCCGAAGCCGTCCGGCAGGATCTCCAGCGTGCCTTCGCCGAACATCAGCCCGTTGAGCTTCACCCGTTCTTTCAGGATCCGGAATACGAGGTCGTTCTTCTTGACCCCGGTCACATCGCCGACATCTTCCTGTCGTGCCAGGTCGACGAGTTCCTGCATCGAAAGCTTCTGCAGGGCCGCGATCTGGGTGTCGCCCTTCTTCAGCGATTCATAGTGCTCGCTGATGTCGGCGCCATCTTTCACCTCGGCAGCGATCTCCTCCGCGAGCGACATCGGTTCCTGCTCGTGATCGTCGTGCGGGGCATTGGCATCGGGCGGAGACATGCAGAGCCTTTCGGCGCGACGGAGGGCCGCGGAGCAGGGAGAGCGAACGCGAGGGGAGAGGAGAGGCGAGGAGGGAGGAACTGTCGAGGAGGTCGAACCCGGTCATTCGGAAAGAATGGCCGAGCCAGGCCGAATCACCCCCGCCACAGCGCTTCCGCCAATCAGCCGGAGAGTCCTGACCAGATGAGATCAACCTGCGAATGAGTATAGGCCAAATCCCCGGACGCATCCACGGACGACAATTTTTCGGACGGGAGCATGGCGGCGGAGTATTTCCGGTCCCAGGCGGCTTCACGGGCCTCCTGTTGGGCGGGATTCCAGTGCCTCGCCGCGAGTCGTTGGCGGCGGACCTCCTCGGAGCAGTTCACGACAATGAGCCGATCGCAGCGGTCTCCCCAGCCAGCCTGCACCAGGAGCGGTACGTCGAGCACCACGACCGTGCCACGTTCTGGCGGGATGCGTCCTCCATCGCGAGCATCCAGGGCTACCATCTCGGCGTTGATTCGGCTGCGAACCCGCGGGTGCACGAGCGACTCGAGCCACTCGAG
The DNA here is from genome assembly GCA_947449135.1 of Planctomycetaceae bacterium. Lineage (GTDB taxonomy): Bacteria > Planctomycetota > Planctomycetia > Pirellulales > UBA1268 > CAMCQY01. The sequence goes on from CANFQO010000108.1 coordinate 4,771, forward strand.
TGCCCGGGCATGGTCGGGGGTGGGCCCAAACACACGATCGGCGACGGCCCGCCTGCGGATGCGGCCGTCGGCATCGAGCACGTCGGCGCCGAATCGGTCGGCGATCTGGCGGATGACGTCGGGCTCCTCGAGCACCTCGTGTGCGATCCGGTCGGCATCGATCACATGGCAGCCGTGTGCCGCCAGTCGCGCAGCCACGGTCGATTTCCCCGCGCCGATCCTGCCGATGAGGCCGATGATGATCATGAGAATGTTGTCGTTCGCAGCGGGCTGGATTGCAAGTTTCCGAAGCCTGCTACGTCCCGCAAAAAGCCCCGGGTGGAAACCCGGGGACACCGGGTCGTTGGGCTCTTCCCGAACGGCATGGTACGAGGGATGGTGTTTGCACCCGGAGTCCCCCGGCTTCCGCCGGGGGCTTGTATTCAACTGGCACGCGATCCCCAACGGCGATGTCACCGCCACCACACGTCACCCCGCCACCGATAGAAAAGCCCGGAGCGGAAGCGATGGGACTCCGGGGATGAACACGACCCCGCTTACCAATGCCTATTCGGCCCAACGCAGCCGCCGTTCGAAGTGGCCGCCGGTATCCGCAGCCCGCCCGGTGTCCCCCGGCTTCCGCCAGGGGCTTGTATTCACATGACATGCCGACCTCCCGTGGTCGCGTCACGCCTTTTCACACTCGGCCCAGCTACCGCCCTCGTGCACCGACACCTCCAGTGGCACGTCGAGTTGCATCGCCCGCTGCATCTCATCGACGACGATCTGCCTGACCGCCTCTGTTTCAGCGGCGGGCGATTCGAGCAGGAGTTCGTCATGGATCTGCAGCACGATCGTTGCCCGTGCGGCCGTCGCCTTCAGCCGCCGGTCGACCCCCAGCATCGCCAGCTTGATGAGATCGGCAGCAGAGCCCTGCACGACCGTGTTGATCGCCGTCCGCTCGGGAAGCGAGAGGGCAAACACGCCAGCCGCACTCCGCCGGCCGGCGCGGTCGCGGACTCCCGTGATCGCCCGTCGCCGGCCAAGCATCGTCGTGACGCCGCCGTCGCGGCGGCAGCGGTCGAGCACGTCATCCATGAACGCCTCGGCGCCGGCAAAGGATCGGAAGTAGGCGGCGATGAAGGCAGCGGCTTCGCCCTGTGGAATGCCGAGCGACTTGGCCAGCCCAAAACTACTCTGACCGTAGAGAATGCCGAAGTTGACCGCCTTGGCGGTCCGCCGCATCGCGGAGGTGACCGCCGACGACTCGCTGCCAAACACCGCGGCAGCAGTGCTGGTGTGGATGTCCTCGCCGATGGCAAAAGACCGTCGCATCGCCTCGTCGCCGGAGAGATGCGCGAGGATGCGGAGCTCGATCTGCGAATAGTCGGCGGCGATGAACCTCCAGCCCGGCTCACGGGGCAGGAAGGCGGCGCGGATCTGCTGCCCCTCGGCCGTGCGAGTCGGGATGTTCTGCAGATTTGGATCGCTGGAACTGAGCCGGCCGGTGGCCGTCACCGTCTGGTTGAACGAGGTGTGAATCCGGCCTGTAGTCGGCTCCACGAGCGCCGGCAGGCTATCGACGTAGGTGCTTTTCAGCTTGGTGTATTTGCGATGTTCCAGCAGCAAGCCCGGGAGAGGGTGCAGCGGCGCAAGTTCCTCCAACACCTCAGCATCGGTGCTCGGGCCGGTCTTCGTCCGCTTCACCACCGGCAGCCCGAGTTCGTCAAACAGCACCGCGCGGACCTGCAACGGCGAGGCGATCGCGAACGGATGCCCGGCCAGGTTGTGAATCTCCGCCTCGAGTGTGGCGAGCTTGCCGGCGTACTCCGTCGACAGGACCGCCAGCGTGGGCAGGTCGATCCGCACACCCCGGTATTCCATGTCGGCGAGCACCTTCGCCAGTGGCATCTCCAATTCGGCGAACAGACTGGCGAGGCCCGCCTCCGCGAGTGCGGCCGGCAGACAGGCCGCCAGTTCACGCGTGACGCGGCAGGCGGCCACGGCCTGCGCAGCATTGGCCGGTTGATCGAGATGCACCGGATCAAGAGCTCCCTGATCGGGAGTTCCCTCGTCGATAGCTCCCTGGGGATCGACTCCATAGCGACGGCTCACCTCCGCGAGGCCCAGGTTGCGTTCGCCCGCCTCGAGCAGGTAGGCGGCGAGCAGCGTGTCGAATGCACAACCAGCCAGCTCGATGCCCACGGCTCGCAGCGTGAGCGAGTGGCGTTTGAGATCGTGGCCGGTCTTCGGCACAGCCGGATCGGCGAGGAGACCGCGGAGCGAGGGGCTGGCCGCGAGCCGTTCTGCCGTCACCCAGGCGGCGACGTCGGCGGTCGCAACCGCCAGCCCCGCTGGCGGGGACATGCTCGTGACGCGACTTGCAGCGTCCTGTTGCCGGACGCTGCAGATGGCGATCGGTGCCGAAGCCCGGAGCCTGGCGACCACTCCCGACAACGCCGCCTCATCGAGCGGAACCTCGTGAACGGCGGGCTGAACAGCCAACGGCATCGAACTGCCCTTCTCTGCCGCCGCCATACCATCAGGATCATCGGTGCCATCGAGATCGAGGAATGTCTGCTGGCCACGCCGCCGCGGAGTCGCATCCAGCGGCTTGGGCGCGACAGCTCTGGCTGGCTTCACAGCGGCGGTCTGCAGCACCTTCGAAAGCAGGCTCTTGAACCCCATCTCCCGTAGGAAGTCGGCGAGGGCCGCGGCGTCCGGCGGATGACGGAGCCCCGCCTCCCACGGGATCGCGATTGGCACGGCCGTATCGAGCCGAATCAGTTCGCGGCCGGCGCGGGCAGTGTCGGCGTGCAGCCGAAGATTCTCCCGCCGCTTCGCCCCGGCGACATCGTCCGCATGCGCGAGCAAGTGGTCGAGCGTGTCATGGGTCTTGAGCAGTTCGGCGGCGATCTTGGGTCCGATCCCCGGCACACCTGGCACATTGTCGACAGCGTCTCCCACGAGCGAGAGAAAGTCGACGACCTGATCGGGCCGAATGCCCCAATCGGCGAGCAATTCATCCCGGCCGAAGATGAGGTTGTTTCTCAGGTTTAGGAGTCGCACATGATCGCCAAGCAGCTGCCGCGCATCCTTGTCGGACGTGGCGATGATGCAGTCGCCCCCCGCTGCGACGGTGCGGACAGCGAGCGTGGCCAGCAGGTCGTCGGCCTCGAAGCCGGACATTTCGAGACAGGGAATGCCCATCACGTCGAGGAGGCGGCGAATCAGCGGGATCTGAGGCACGAGGTCGGCAGGCATCTCGGCACGGGTGCCCTTGTAGTCCGCGAATTTCTCGTGGCGAAACGTGGGGCCGGGGGCGTCGATGGCGCAGACGAGATACTCGGGCTTCTTCTTCTCGATGATGTCGAGCAGGTCGCGGGTGAAGCCAAACACGGCCGACACGGGCGTGCCTTCGGGAGATGCCATCTCCGGCAGCGCATGAAAGAGCTGGTAGACCCGCGAGAGCGTGTCGATCGCCCAGACCGTCTTCCCATGCAGGTCGGGATCGGGCGTCAAAGAGAAGGCTGTGTCAGTCGGCATGAATGTTTCCAGAGGCTGCGGAGAAGCATACCGGCCAGCGATGAAGACGGCGTACTAAAGGTGTGGCATGTGAAGCCACCCGGAATGGTTCGCCGGCTGCGGCATGCTCGTCGCTGGCGGATTCTGCTACGGGAGGCTCTTGGACGAATCGTGCATCGCTCGTGAGTCGCAGAATTCACCGGCTCCTGCGCGTGCCTCCGTCCGGCTCCTCAGCTGCAGGCTTCACGGCAAGACCGGCATCCTGCCGACTTTGCCTTGGCGGGCCTCCGCCCGCTGGTGCTAACCCGTCCCTGGCAAGTTCTGACAAGAAGCCCCGGATGGAAGTCCGGGGACACCGGGTCCTTGAGCGATCCCGCAACTGCATGGCACGTTGGACGGTATTCAAACCCGGAGTCCCCCGGCTCCCGCCGGGGGCTTTTATGGAATCCGATGCATCCGTGAGGGGCTGCCCGTGTCCCGAGAGCCGGCGTTGCTGACAAGCGGAGGCAAGAGATTGGGAGCCGTGCTCTGCACGGCTCCTGTAAGCCGGAGCCGACGCCGGGACGGCGGCGACGGCGCGAAAGCCGCCAGCCGAAGCGCAGTCAGCATCGAGTGAGCGAAGGCCAGGATGGCCGTAGCGAACGTCCGGCGACGGGGCACGGGCAGCCCCGAACCGTCGCCAGATCATCAA
>CANFQO010000109.1 GCA_947449135.1 Planctomycetaceae bacterium
ACCAGGTGACCAAGTGCGTGCCCGAGACCATGACCAAGGAAGTTTCCTACACGGTCATGGTTCCGCAGCAGAAGACCGAGAGCTACTCGGTCACGGTGTACGACTGCGTGCCTGAGACGAAGACGTCGACCTACACGGTCCGCGTCCCGAACCAGGTGACGAAGGAAGTGCCCGTGCAGAAGTGCGTGACGGTCGCCGTTGAGGTGCCCGTTGAGAACGCCTGCGGTGGCTGCGGCGATGCCGGCTCGGCCGGTGCTGCTGGTGCCTGTGGCAGCTGCGGCGACGCGGGTGCTGCTGGTGCTGCTTCGGCTTGCGGCGACTGCGGTGCCGCTTCCGGTGCTGGCTGCAAGAAGGGCTGCAAGCGGGGCTGCCGTCGCTGCAAGTAATTGCTGCGAGCAGTCTGATTGCATCTGAAAACAAGAGGAGGCTGGGCGCCGGGCGCCCAGCCTCCTCGGCTTTTCCAGCCCTTGGTTATCAGGGAAGGACGGTCGGGCTGGCCTTGGGGGGGAATCTGTGGTGAACTGCTTCGTTCCGGCAACGGCATATGGAGGCGGAGCCCATGCAGAACGCAGTCGTAGTAGAAGTGTCTCCCGAAGATCGCGAACCTTCTGACGATTCAGTAGCCTGGATCCACCAGGTGCGGCAGTCGATCCGTGAGGCCGACACCGATTTTTTCCGGGTGTCGCCGCTCCGATACTGGGCCGACTTTCTGCTGAGTCTGGTCGCAGCCTACACGGCGGCGGCGGCCTATCTCACGTTACCCTTTGGCACCTGGCCCCAGTTGCTGGCCTTTCCGGTGACGGCCTTCTGGCTCTATCGGCTCGGATCGCTGATTCATGAAGTCTGCCATCTCGGGCAGCACGAGATGACGCTCTTCAAGGGGGCGTGGAACCTTCTGGCCGGCGTGATGATGCTCACCCCCAGCCCATTTTTCACCCGTCATCACCGCGACCACCACAGCCAGCGTTTTTATGGCACGCCAGAGGATCCTGAATATGTCGCGAACTGCCTGGAGTCGGGCAATCTGGCCAGCCTGCTCGGATACACCGTCTACGTGCTCGTCTTTCCCCTGCTCGTCTTCCTGCGGTTTCTGCTCGCGCCGCTGTCTTTTCTGCACCCGCGGCTTCGTGAATGGACGCTCACGCGGGCCTCGTCGCTGACCTTCAACCGGCAGTATGAGCGGAAGCTCACACCCGCCGACCGACGGGCCATTTTCTTGGTTGAGAGCCTCTGTTTTCTCAGGGCGGCGCTGATTCCGCTGCTCGTGGTCATGGGCCTCAATCACTGGACGCGGATACCGATGCTCTACCTCCTCGCGGTAGCCACCGTCGTGCTCAACCAGTTGCGGCAGTTGGCCGACCATCATTTCGAGGGTGACGGCAGCCGGGTCGATCTGGCGACACACATCATGGACTCGTGCAACTTCACGCGGAACGACCCGCTGACGCTGCTCTTTTTTCCGTTCTCAATCCGCTACCACGCACTGCACCATCTCTTTCCATCGCTCCCCTACCACAACCTGAAGCAGGCGCATGCCCACCTTGTGGCCACGCTGCCGGCGGATTCTCCCTACCTGCAGCTCGATCGCCCAGGCTGGTGGAGCGTAGCCAAGCGCACGATCTGCGGGCCTGCGGCGACCGGCTTGTCGGGCTGAAGCAGATCTGCGTGAGCGGCCGCTGGGATCGCTTTGTGCGGTGCTCCCGGATCTGCACGGCATGAGGGGTGGTGTGCACACCCGGAGTCCCCCGGCTTCCGCCAGGGGCTTTTAGTCGAATGGTGCGTTTCCTCAGGTGATTCGGTCACGCATGAATAGAAGCCCGGAGCGGAAGCGACGGGACACCGGGCCGTTGGGCGCTCCCGGATGTGCTTGGAATACGGGATGGTATGCACGCCCGGAGCCCCCCGGCTTCCGCCAGGGGCTTTTATTCCGGCGACGTGTTTCGTCACACGGTCACGCAACCCACGACAAGAAGCCCCTGGTGGCAACCCGGGGACACCGCGTGCATGCTGCGAGTTCGGCGACCATGTCGCTCGATCTCGCACACTGACACAGCCTGTTAGCGAGTCTGTTGCTTGAGCAGGTCGCGGATCTCGGTGAGGAGTTCCTGATCCTTGGTCGGTGCGGGCGCGGCTTCGACTTCGGCGGCTTCTGCGGCCTTTGACTTCATGAGCCAGCCCAGGAACTTCACGATGAAGATGAACAGGGCGAGGGCCAAGATCAGGAAGCTGACGATGTCGCCCAAAAACTTGCCGTAGGGGATCGTCTTCTCGCCGATCGTGTAGGCCCATTTCTCGTAGCCGTTGTTGCCGGGGAGAATGACGCCCACGATCGGCATGATCAGGTTGTCGACCATGCTCGACACAATCTTGCCGAACGCGCCGCCGATGATCACGCCGACGGCAAGATCGATGACGTTGCCCTTGAAGGCAAAGTTCTTGAACTCTTCGAACAGGGAGAGTGCGGATTTTGTGGGCAGTTCCATGGGGTGCTCCTATCGCGGGATGAATCAACGGTCGGGCGGAATGTCGGCCAGGATTACGGTGGGGGAAATCTACCCGTTTGCACGGAAGGCCGACAACCATCCGCCGCGACTGGAACTTCGCGGCGTTTCTGCATATTGCTTGCGTGCGGGCGAGGAAAATGCTCCGCTAGCCGCTTCAGGGATTTGATCCCCCACAGCGATTTCATCCAAGCAATCGAAACCAAAGACGAGGGCAGTATGAACGTGGTCAAGACGGGCCTCCGGGGCGGGCGGCAGAGGGCGGAGTGGTTGCTAGTGGCTGCGCTTCTGCCGGCTGGCGCTCTGGTCGGCGCCGAGGTGCAGTCGGTGGTCGTGCCGGCGAAGGCCCCTGAAACGGCCGCGGCTTTGGCCGACGTGGCGGCATCGCCCGAGTTCGAGGGGATGATTCGCCGCGAGATGGAGTCAACTGTCAAGTCATTCAACGCCGCCGATGCCAATGGCATGGCAACGCTCTTCATGGAGAAGGGCGAACTCGTTGACGAGAATGGCAATGTCTACACCGGCCGGGCGGAGATTGCCGCCGTATTCAAGGCGTTCTTTGAGAAGTTCCCGAAGGCGGTGATGGCGATGGAGGTGACGTCGGTGCGTTCGATCGGAGACAGCCTCGCCGTCGAGGAGGGTGTCCGGCAGATCACGGCCGAGGAGGGAGCTGCGGAGGCCCAGATGCGGTATGTGATCGTGCGCGACAAGGTGGGCGACAAGTGGCCCATCGCGTCCTATCGTGAGTTTGCCGATGATCCGGCCCCGACGGCGCAGGAGATGCTCGAACCGCTGGCCTTCCTCGTCGGTGATTGGGTGGATGAGAGTCCCGAGGGACATACGGCGATCAGCTACCGCTGGAGCGAGGACGGCAACTACATCCTTGGCGACTATGTGTTGAGCGTGGGTGGACAGCCCGAGGCGAAGAGTTCGCAGCGAATCGGCTGGGATCCTGTGGAGGGCGTGCTCCGCTCCTGGACCTTCGATTCGGATGGCGGATTCAGCCATGGTGAGTGGACCCCAATCGACAACGGCTGGGTGGCGAAGACGGAGGCCACGATGCCCGATGCCAGCACGGCGTCCGCGACGGTCATGTTCATGGTCAAGGACCAGGATCACTTCGTGGTGCGGAGCACCGATCGGATCGTGGCGGGCGGCGAGGAGCCCGACTTCGAACTTGCGATCGCACGGAAGCCGCCCCAGCCGGGGACAGCCGCGGCAGCCACGCCGGCGGCCACACCTTCGGCGGTGCCGGCGGCGAAGTGATGGTGGGCAGTCTGTTGCTGCTGGGCGTGGCACCGAGTGTGCCGTGACTGGCCGTGTGATTCGCAGAGGGTATCTGACAGGGTTTCACAGAACCGACGTGGTTTCATCGAAAGGGTGACTGGAATGCGCCGATTGCTTGCATGTGCCTGCGTGATGGTTCTCGTCGCTGCTCCCGCGGTTGGGCATGGTGCCCAGCGTGGCCGGGGAGGCCCGGGTGGCGGCGGTCGTCCGGCGGCGCCGATGGCGCGTCCAGCTGCGCCCATGGCGCGGCCCGCGGCGCCCCAGATGCAGGCCCGTCCGCAGATGCAGCAGCGGCCCCAGATGCCTCAGATGCAGCGGCCTCAGATGCAGGCACGGCCGCAGATGCCGCAGATGCAGGCTCGACCGCAGATGCCCCAGATGCAGCGGCCCAACATGGGTGGCATGCAGGCGCAGCGGCCAAATTTTCAGCGACCCAACATGGGCGGCATGCCCAACATGTCGCGACCGTCGCTGCCGAGTGCCGGTGTTCGGCCCGCCCCCTCCATGCAGCAGCGACCTGGCATGGGATCGCCGCGACCGGGTTTGGGATCGATGGGGCCAGGCGGAATGGCTGGCCTGGGCGCCGGCGGCATGAATCGTCCGGCAGGGATCCCAGGGAATATCGGCGGCATGACCCGGCCGAGCCCGCAGCCCGGTGGTGGCATGGGTAGTGGGTTGGGTGGTCTCAATCGGCCAGGTGGTCTCAGTGGCGGCGCCGCCAGTCTGCCTGGTGGTGGATTTGCCAATCGACCTGCGGCCGCCTTTCCGCAGCCGGGGCAGCGTCCCGGCGGGATTGGCCAGCGTCCGGCCGGAATAGGTCCTGGCGGCGTCACGACATTGCCTGGTCTCGGTGGTGGAGCAGGTGGTCGCCCAGGACTGTCCACGCGACCACCCGAACGACCGAGCCTTGGTGGAATGGCCACCAAGCCCTTTCCGCAACCCGGGATCGGTGGTGGTGGCGGGATGGGCGGTAGCGGAATGAATCGCCCGACGACATTGCCCGGCCAGATCGGCGGTGGCAATCGGCCGACGACGCTGCCCGGTCAGATCGGCGGTGGTGGAGCCGGTGGTGGACTCGGTGGCGGTGGGAATCGTCCCGGTATTGGTGGTGGGAACAGGCCAACAACGCTGCCCGGTCAGATCGGCACCGGCGGTGGCGGCGCTGGTGGAAATCGACCCGGCATCGGCGGTGGCAACCGTCCAACGACGTTGCCCGGTCAGATCGGTGGCGGTGGCCCGAACGGTAACCGGCCGGGGATCGGTGGTGATCGTCCCGGCATCGGCGGCAACCGGCCTGGCATCGGCGGTGATCGACCTGGGTTTGGTGGCAACTGGCCGAATCGGCCGGGTGATCGACCGGGCCGGCCTGGTATCGGCGGGAATCGTCCCGGCATTGGCAATGGGCTTGGCAACAATGTCGGCAACGGCATTGGGAATGGCATCGGTAACAACATTGGCAACACCATCGGCGGCAATAACAACTTCAACAACATCAATGTCAACGGCGGTGGGTACGGTGGCGGCTATGGCGGTGGCTGGGGCTATCCTGGCGGTGGCTACGGCGGCGGCTGGGGGTATGACGGCGGTTATGGCTACGGCGGCGGCTATGGTGGCTACGGTGGTGGCTGGGCCAACAACTGGAACAACGGTTACGTCAATCCGCACTACGGCGGCTGGTATAGCGGCTGCTGGAACGGCAACTGGGGCAACAACTGGGGCGGTGGCTATGGTGGCGGTTGGTGGGCGCCCTATGCCTTCGGTGCCGCGACATGGGGTCTGGCCTCCACGATTGGCGGCTGGGGCCTCGGCTATGACACCCTCGGCTATGGCGGTGGCGCCTATGTGAACCCCTATTACGCCTCGATTCCGTCCACGGTTGTGGCCTCATCTCCCTATGACTACTCCCAGCCGGTGGTGGTGAACAACTACATCACCAACGATGGCGACCAGTCGAATGCCGCCGATGCTCAGGGGGGCGTGGGCGGCACCGCAGCTGGTGGCACCGCGACGGCCGCGCCGGTCAACAACGAGGCGAACGCTGCGGTCGACGATGGGCTCGCCAAGTTCAAGGCGGGCGACTATGCCGGCGCGCTTGCGGGCTTTGATCGGGCCGTGAAGGCCTCTCCCAAGGATTCGGTGATTCACGAGGTGCGGGCGCTGACGCTCTTCGCGCTCGGCCGCTATCCCGAGGCGGCGGCCACGCTCAACTCCGTGCTCGTGTCGGCGCCTGGTATGGACTGGACCACGATCAGCAATGTGTATGGATCGGTCGATGCCTACACCGCGCACCTTCGCAAGCTCGAGGATTTCTGTCGCGCCAATCCCGACAGCGCGTCGGGCCACTTCGTGCTGGCCTATCACTACCTGGTGGGCGGCCATGCCGACATGGCGGCGGAAGCGTTGAAGGTGGTGGTGGCCAAGCAGCCCGGTGATCTGGTGGCCAAGCGGCTGCTGGAGGCGATCACGCCTCCAGAGGAGCCGAAGGCTGAGGCTGAGCAGCCGGCTGCGGCAGCGAGCCAGCCGACTACGGGCACCGATGCCGCGACGCCTGCCGGTCCGGAGACCGATCTTGTCGGCACGTGGAAGGCTTCCAGTGATAAGGACACCGTCGTGCTGACGATCACCGAGGATTCGAAGTTCACCTGGAAGGCGACCCCCGCGGGCCGTCCGCCGGTCGAGCTTTCGGGGACGGTGGAGACGGCCCGCGACGCCATTGCGCTGAATACCGAAAAGGCCGGTTCCATGGTGGGGAAGGTGCAGTCGAAGGGGGGCGACGCCTTCGATTTCACGCTCGCCGGGGCCCCCAAGGAAGCCAAGCCGTTGGAATTCCAGCGGCAGAAGTGACTTCCCAGCGATCTTTTCGACCCTGTCCCGCCCTTCTGACGATGCTATAAAAACAGGAGTGTTCCAGAAGGAGGCAAGGTGATGATCGACGCCGTCCGGCCTGATGTGGTGGTGATCGGTGGTGGCCCGTCCGGGGCTACGGTCGCAACCCTTGTCGCCAAAGCCGGCTTTCGAGTGCAACTGCTCGAACGGGAGCGGTTCCCCCGCTATCACATCGGCGAATCGTTGATCCCGGAGACATTCTGGGTTCTCGATCGGCTCGGTATGCTCCCGAAGCTTCAGGGGAGCCGGTTTGTCGAAAAGCACAGCGTGCAGTTCGTGACTGAGCAGGGGAAGCTTTCAGAGCCCTTTTACTTCGGCGATTACAAACCGCACGAGAGCTCGCAGACCTGGCAGGTAACGCGGGCCGAATTCGACCACATGATGCTCGACAATGCCCGCGAGCATGGTGTCGACGTGCACGAGGGCGTTCGCGTGCTCGATGTGATCTTGGAGGGCGGTCGAGCGGTGGGGGTGCGGGCGGTCGATGACTCGGGCGTGGAGCGGGAGATCCGCTGCGCGGTGGTTGTCGACGCCGCCGGCCAGAGCTGCCTGATCCAGGATCGGCTGGGCCTGCGGGAATGGGATCCAGTGCTGAAGAAGGCTGCCATCTGGACCTACTGGAAGGGTGCGAAGCGGGACGCCGGCCGAGATGAGGGTGCCACCCTCGTGATGCAGACGAAGGGCAAGATCGGCTGGTTCTGGTTCATTCCGCTCCAGGATGACCTCGTCAGCGTGGGCGTTGTTGCACCCTTCGATTACCTCTTCAAGGGCAGGACTTCCAAGGAACTGGAGGCCATCTATTTCGAGGAAGTGGAGCGTTGTCTCGGTGTGCAGCCGCGGATCGCGGCGGCGCAGCGGGTGGCGCCCTTCAGCGCTGCCAAGGAATATTCCTATCGCTCCCGGCAGGTGGCCGGGGATGGCTGGGTCTTGGTGGGCGATGCCTTTGGCTTCCTTGATCCGCTCTACTCCTCGGGCATCCTCCTGGCGTTGATCTCCGGTGCCCAGGCGGCTGACGCCATCACCGCGGGGCTCGCTGCGGGTGACACGTCTGCGGCGCAGCTTGGCGTCTGGGGCCCCGGCTACATCGCCGGCATGGACCGGATGCGGAAGCTCGTCTGCCAGTTCTACGACGGGCTGAATTTCGGCAAATTCGTCCGGGAGCATCCGGACCGTAAGGGGCTGATCACCGACGTGCTGATCGGCGACCTCTTCAAGCCCGATATCGACGCCCTCTGGCCGCTGATGGACGACATGCAGGCTGCCGAAATGGCGGTCAAAGAGCCAGCCGCCGCCGGCTGAGGGCCGAAAACGTCCCAAAAATTGACCTGCAGCGAACCAAGCGGTAGGTCTGGACGTAGTGAGGCCAGTGTCGTCTGGTTGTGAGTCGTGCCGACTTCGCCCCGTGCGGGCCGGTTCTAACGACTGGGTTGCCGCTGCTGAATTGGCAAATCCGGCTGGTCGACAGATGGAAGGAGTGGTTTCCGCCAGAGTCTTTTTGGTGGACTGCATGTTTGACCTCGCGACGGATGCGATGACTCGGAGATTTGGGCCATGACGTTTCGAACCCTGCGCAGCCCACTGGCACTGTTTTCGAGTTGGTCGCTTGGAAGGTCCGACCGGAAGTCCGGCCGCTCGCGGCGCGACGGTCTGCGTTCGCGGCGTAGCGGGCTCGGGGCTTGGGAGCGGTTGGGCCTGGGTTTGGGCGACCTTGAGCAACTCGAGCAGCGGAGCCTGATGGCGGCCGATCTGGTTCTGGCGTTCAATGACAACATCGCGGCCAATGTCGACCGCACGTTCTACTCGGCTGCTTCGCAGGTCGTGTACACGCTGACGCTCGAGAACAAGGGCGACGCCACCGCCACCGACGCGGTGCTGACGACAACGCTGGCGAGCGCCATCACGCAGAAGACCTGGACGGCTGCCTTCACGGGCGGCGCCACGGGAGCTGCCGTGGGCGCTGGCGATATCAATACCAAGTTTACACTCCCTGCCAACGGCAAGGCTGTGTTCACGATCGTCGCCAACGTTGGGTCTGCGGCGACGGGAGACCTGGTCAG
>CANFQO010000110.1 GCA_947449135.1 Planctomycetaceae bacterium
GGACGATACTCAAACCCGGTGTCCCCCGGCTTCCGCCGGGGGCTTCTAATCCAGCGACACGCTCCCCCAAACGGTCGCGCTCCCCACGAATAAAAGCCCGGAGCGGAAGCGACGGGACTCCAGAGTGTTGGGCGACCTCGGAATGGCAGGGCACGCGGGACGATACTCAAACCCGGTGTCCCCCGGCTTCCGCCGGGGGCTTCTATTCCAGCGACACGCTCCCCCAAACGGTCGCGCTCCCCACGAATAAAAGCCCGGAGCGGAAGCGACGGGACTCCGCGTGTATGCCGCCCCCCAGGCGACCAGCGGATGCAAACAACAGCATCCTGCGAAGCAGTCTTCGATCGAGCCGGGATCGGCGGAAGCTCGAGGAGCCTTTGGGCGTATCCTCGCCCCGGCGACGAGACTTCTGCCGTCCCGGCGGGGCCTCGCCTTGAGGCAGGAAGATTCGCCTCAGGGCTTGGGCTGCTCAAAGAGCGTTGGCAGCGGCTTCAGGTCGATGAGTTCAGCCAACCCTGCGGCCACCATTTCCCGGCCGGTCACATACCGATGCGTCCGGCTCCACTCATTGATCTGATCGGCCGACCGTCCAAAGAGATCGCAGAGAAGCACGTCCATCTCCTGCTCCAACTCGGCGAAATGCCGCGACCACTCGGCAGCCTCTCGGATGCCGATGTGCTCCTCGCTCTGCCACTTCATGGGATGAAACAGGAACACGCTAAACGGCGTCACCAACCGCCGCTCACAGGCCGCAAAGGGCCAGAGCGCCGCGGACGAGCACTCCCCAGTCACCACGGCCGTGGCGCGGATGCCGCGGAGTCGCAACAGCGTGACCAGTGACATGCCACAGTAGGGACTGCCCCCGGGCGAGTCGAAGTAGATCGTGCACTCAGCCCCCGGTTCCACACCGAGAAGCCGATCGGTGAGGTCGGCCTCATTGTCGGTCAGATCGCCGACGATGGCCAGTTCAAGCGGGCCAGTTCGTTCCTGGTCCTGCTCCTGCTCATCATGCGCTTTCGGCGGACGTTTCGAATCGCGAGAACGCATGGCGTTGATTCCTCCAGGGCCGCAAGCATCGGCCTTGAGCTTACAATACGGATGCAACATGCCCAACGGACCGCCCGGACAATGATCCGTAACGGCCGTAGCAACCAGCCGTTCGCGGCGTGTTCGCACAGTTTTTCCCGAGCATGAAAGCAGGGAAAACGCAGGGGTTATTTTCGACGGTGGAACTCGGGCTGGTGTGATAGCATCAAGCCATCCGCCAGTTCATGGCAGGTCTGCCCTCGCGGAACGACTCGCCCCCAAACACCCGTCTCATTCGTCTCGCACGTCACACGCACTTCAGAGGAGACAGCCCCATCATGCGATCTACGCTCACGGCCCTCGGCCTGATGGCCGCCCTCATTCCACTGCTCTCCGCCACGCAGGCGACGGCACAGGCAGTGACCGCCACCGAGACGCGGGCCTTCGACATCGCCGGCGGCAGCCTCCTGCTCGAGGCCCCCGCAGGCTGGAAGCGAGTGCAACCAAAATCGGGAATCGTCGAGACCGAGTTCGCCATCCCGTCCGCCGGTGATCTGCCACCGGGACGGATGACCGTGATGGGCGCCGGCGGGAGCGTGCAGGCCAATGTCGACCGGTGGTACGGACAATTCACCCAACCCGACGGCAGCGACACGAAGAAGAAGGCGGTGACCAAGACCATCAAGATCGCTGGCTGCACCGTGACGATGGTCGACGTCTCGGGCACCTTCAAGGACACGCCCGGCGGACCGTTTGCAGGAGGGAAGACGATCGACCGGCCCGACTATCGGATGCTGGCCGCGATCGTCGAAACACCCGAATCAGGGAGCCAGTTTCTGAAGTTTTACGGCCCGGCAGCGACGGTGGCTCAGGAGGCTGATGGCTTCCGCACGATGATCGAAGGCTTGGTCCCTGCCGGCAAATAAGGGATTCCCCACCTTTTCTTCTTGTACACCCTATGAAGATCCAGGAATTTCTCGAACACCACGGCATCGCCGGCAACCCGTTTGCCGAGGAGGATGCACAGAACGACACCGTCTTCAAGCGAACCTGCCTGGAATCAACCTTCCACCCCGCCTGGGACAAGATCTATGGCGACCCGGCCGATCCGAGCACCGCGATCGTGTTCGGCGAGAAGGGCGCGGGAAAGACGGCGATCAAGCTGCAGATGGTGCGGCAGTTCGACCGGCACAACGAAACGCATCCTGATCAGAAGACGCTCGTCGTACTCTACGACGACTTCAATCCTTTTCTCGATCGCTTCGTCAGCCGCGTCGGACCCAACCGGCCCGTCGACAAGGTGCTCTCGCAGTGGAAACTGTGGGATCACATGGACGCGATCCTCTCGCTGGCCGTGACGCAATTCGTGACGACGCTCGTCGATCCGCCGGCCCGCGAGGCGGCGACCCGGCCCAAGCTCGCACCGCCGCAGGCCCGGGACCTCAGCCTGCTGGCGGCCTGCTATGACCAGTCGACGGCCGAGACCTTTCCCTCGCGTTGGCGGAAGCTCCGCAGTCGTGTCGGCTACCAGGCTTGGCAGGGGCTCTGGCCCACCGCGGTTGGCCTGGCGGCCGCAGCGGTGTTCGGTCTGGCTCTGCTGATCGGCTTTCAACGCGGTTCGCTGGCATGGGCCAGTGCCTGGTGGCCATGGCTTCTGCTTGCTGCTGCGTGGGCGCCCTGGGCGTGGCGACGAGCCCGAAGTTGGTGGCTGGCCATGCGGATCGTTCGGAGCATGCGAACCGGCAACCGAACCACCGGCCAGTTGGCGCGGGCGCTGTCGCGAATGCCGGAGGTGGATCTCGCCGGCCAGCCGCTCCCCACTTCCGCACGGAGCGACGACCGTTACGAACTGCTGGCAAAATTTCAGGGCATCCTCGCCGCCCAGGGCTACGCCGGCATGGTGGTGATCGTCGACCGGCTCGACGAACCGCACTTGATCAATGGTTCGGCCGACCGGATGCGTCAGGTGATCTGGCCGATGCTCGACAACAAGTTTCTCAAGTCGCCCGGCATCGGCCTGAAGATGCTGCTGCCACTGGAACTCTACAGCTTCATCGAACGCGAGAACGAACAGTTCAACCAGCGGGCACGACTCGACAAGCAAAACCTCGTGCCGTCGCTCGAATGGTCGGGCGAGACGCTCTATGACATCGCCTCCACCCGCGTGAAGGCGGCAAGCGTGGGTAACCCGCCGGCCACGCTCGCGCAGCTCTTTGAGCCGGAGGTCGATCAGCGGCGGCTGCTCGATGGCCTGCGGAGCCTTCGGGTACCGCGGCAGTTGTTCAAGTTTCTCTACAGGCTCCTCGTGGCCCATTGCCATGCCCACACCGGTGAGCAGGCGGTCTACAAGATTCCGCTCGAGCGGTTCGACACGGTGCTGGCAGTGTTTCGCCGCGATCAGGACGCCTTCGACCGCGGTCTCGCACCTCGGTAGTGATGCATGCACGGTGAGAACGACGTCCATACGCTCGTCATCGGCCGCGATGCGATGGCCTGCCGGTTCGAGATCGTCTTCAACGCCGGCGAAGTGCCCGACGCCACGGCGATCGCTTTCGACTGCCTCGATCTCGTCGACGAGATCGAAGACCGGATCACGGTCTATCGCGACACGAGCGAACTGGCCCGCCTCAACGCCACGGCGGCAGACGGGTGGCAGCCGGTGTCGGCGGATCTCTTGCCCCTTCTGATCCAGGCTCGCGAACTCCACGAGCGAACGGCCGGTGCGTTTGACATGGCTGCCGGCGCACTCGTGAGAACCTGGGGATTCCTCCGCCGCCAGGGCCGGACGCCCTCCGCCGAGGAACTCGCGCAGGCCCGCGCAGCCGCCGGCATGCAGTGGGTCGAACTGGACGAGGCCGGCAGCCGGGTGCGGTTCACGCGGCCTGAGGTGGAACTGAACCCCGGCGCGATCGGCAAGGGCTGGGCGATCGACCGCGTGATGGAGAGACTCCGCGACTGTGCCGTCACCAGTGCGCTGGTGCACGGTGGGGCCAGCAGCGTGCGGGCGATCGGCGCCCAGGGAACGGCGCTGCAGGGGCGGCGAGCATGGCCAGTTGGCGTGCGACACCCGCTGCGGCCGGGCAGACGGCTGGCGACGGTGCAACTCGACGACAAGGCTCTGGGCACAAGCGGATCAGGGACACAATTTTTCATCGAGCGGGGCCGTCGCCTGGGCCACATTCTCGATCCCCGCACCGGGGTGCCGGCCGAGGGCGTGCTGTCGGCGACGGTGGTGGCGGCAACGGCCGCCGAGGCCGACAGCCTCTCAACGGCACTCTACGTACTCGGTCCTGCGGGACTGAGCCGGGTGGCGCCGCCGGGTGGCACGGTAGGGGCGATTCTGGTGGTGCCCGGTGAGTCGGCGGGTGCGGTGCGGGTGCTCACGGCCAATCTTGCCGATGGCATGTTCGCGATCGAGCCCGGCGAGGGCGTGGAAACCTGAGTGCCGCGGAAAATACGGGTGCCGTGCCTTTTTCGATCGCCGGGATACACTGAGAGGCTCGACTGGCGACTGTACTGCACACCCTGGACCTCCGCCCCGCGACACCCACAGCTGACATGTTCGACTGGTTTGAGCGGGGTTCCTACCTCGGCATCGTGTTGTTTCTGACGCTCACGGGCATTGGTCTGCCCGTGCCGGAGGAGGTGCCGATCGTGGCCGCCGGCGTGGCGAGCAGGCTGGCCCAGCTGAAGTGGTATTACGCGTTGCCCGCCTGCATGGTGGGGGCGTTGCTCGGCGACAGCTTGATGTACGCCATCGGTCGGTTCTTCGGCGCCCGGATCCTGAAAGAACATCCGTGGTGGTCGGGCTTTCTCACTCCGGAGCGGGAGCAGACGATCGAAAACCTGCTCCGCAAGCACGGCATCAAGGCGTTTTTTGTAGCCCGATTCCTCGTGGGGCTTCGCAGTCCCTTCTATCTGACGGCCGGCATCCTCAAGGTGAAGTACCGCTGGTTCCTGCTGGCGGATTTCATCTGCGCGACGATCGTCATCGGAGGCTTTTTTGGGCTGGCATATCTGTTTGGCGAGCGGATCACCGGCCTCATCCAGTCGGCAACCCGCGGGTTCACCGCGATCACGATCGCGGTGGCTGTCATCGCCATGACGGTGATCGCCTTCTTTTCGTTTCGACAGCGGCGGATCCGGATGCTCGATCAGGATCCTGAGGCGTTGTTTGAGAACCGGGAGATCCTTCTGGGCCCCGCGGCCGATCGGATCGCCGACGCTGTGGCATTGGGCGACAGCCGCCATGCAGAGCATGAACGGCCGTCGGGGCTGCCCCGCGAATAGCCGTTGGTGACGGCTGTGCCGGTTCTTACGGCACGAGTGCACCGTCTGGGCAGGATTGTCGCCCTGCGGCGACTTTGCTGTCGCCGGATTGCGACCTAAAGAACTGGTGGAGACTTTTCTCGTCACCACCTTTGCTCCCAGGACGCCACCATGATCCGCACCGCGGCGCCGATCGATCGCCCTTCCAGTCCCGGCCGCGTGCTCGTCGTCGACGACGACCGAAGGGTGGCATCCCAGACCGCCCAGTGGCTCTGCAGCCTCGGCTGGCACGCCAGCGCCGTCGGCCGTGTCGACGAGGCGCTCCCGCTCCTGGCCCGCGAGCCCTACGCCGCCTGCATCGTCGACGGCCTGCTGGCTGGTGGCGGCGCCGGCCGGATCGCCGCGAATCTCAGACTGACCGGCGCCAACACCGGACTGGTGATTACCGTTCCCGAACACGCGGTCGCAGCGGCCACCGCTCTGGTCGATCCCGATCGGATTGTGCTCACGCCGGCCCGAGATGATGACCTGCTGGCGGGTCTCGAAGAGGCAATCGCCAGCGCCACGGCGCGGGCAGCCGCGGCTGAAGTCCGGCCTCCCGTGCCGAAACTGCTCGGCACGTCGCCCACGATGCGGCATGTGCTTGATCTCGTAGCCCGCATCGCCGATGCCCCGGCCACGCTGCTCATCACCGGCGAGAGCGGCACCGGCAAGTCGCTGCTGGCCCGCGAGATCCACCGAACCAGCCGGCGCCGGGGTGGAAAGTTCGTCGAGGTGGCCTGTGGTTGCCTCAGCGAAACGCTGCTCGAAAGCGAACTTTTTGGCCACGTGGCCGGCGCCTTCACCGGCGCCACTGCGGACCGCCAGGGCAAATTCCTGCAGGCCGATGGCGGCACGATCTTTCTCGATGAGATTGCCACCGCATCGCCCGCCATGCAGGTGAAACTGCTGCGGGTGCTGCAGGACCTGCGGTTCGAGGCGGTGGGCGGTGGTCAGACGCACGCGGTCGACGCACGTGTCATTCTGGCCACCCACGAAGACCTCGCGTCGCTGGTGGCAGCCGGCACCTTTCGGGCTGACCTCTTTTGGCGGGTCAACGTGATCACGATCGAGATGCCCGCGCTCCGAGACCGGGCCGGCGACATCCCGCTGCTGGCGAACCATTTTCTCAGCCTTGCCGTGGCCCGCGGTGGCCGCGCAGTGGAGGGGTTTTCCCCTGGGGCAGTCGAGACGCTCGAGCGGTATCGATGGCCGGGAAATGTGCGTGAACTCGAACACGCGGTGGAATATGCGGTCTTTCTGGGGCGAAGCGACTCGATCACGGCAGCCGATCTCCCGCCCGCGGTCAGGAGCGGAAGTGACGATGAAGTCCGCAAAACCACGGCTGAAGTTGCCGATGCCGATCCGGCAGGCTCGCTCAAGCGGTCGATGGCCCATCCGGAGCGGCGGCTGATTCTGGAGGCCCTGGAACGCTCCAACTGGCGGCGGGATGCCGCAGCGCGGGCCCTCGGCATCAACCGCACGACGCTCTACAAGAAGCTCAAGCGGCTCGGCATGAATCTCTCCGAACTGCAGCCGGGCAGGTAGCCGGGCGGGGAGACGAGCCGGGAACGCCACCCCCCGCTTCAAAATCCAGCCGGTTTCGGTCATACTGCGAAACCCCAGCCTCACGAACACAGGAGATTTCCCGAACGATGTTCCGCAACCTCAGCACGTTTGGCCTGCCGCTCTCCGGACGCCCCAGCGAACTCATCGAGTTGGCCCTGTCGTTCGGCTTCGATGCGATGGACATCGATCTGGTCGATTTCCAGCAGCAGGCGGAGACATTCGGCGTGCCGCATGCACGGCGACTGATGGTGAGCGCGCGGCTCAAGTGCGGTGTGTTCCGGCTGCCCGTCACGCTCGACGCCGACGATGCGACGTTTCAGGCCGAACTGGCGTCCCTGCCGAAGCGGCTTGAGTTCGCCCAGGCCACCGAGGCCACTCGTGCCGTCACCAGCATTGCGGCTGCCTCCGACGAACACTCGTTCAAGGACTTTTTCGAGCAGTATCGCACGCGGCTCGACACGCTCGGAAACATGCTCGATTCCCATGGCATTTCGCTAGGACTGGCAATCACGCCCGAGGCCGAGGCTCGTGCCGAAAAGGCGCACCAGTTCATCCACACGTTCGAAGGCTTGCTCGGACTGCTGGCTGTGTCTCATCCACGGGTCGGTGCGGTTGTCGACGCGTGGGCGATGCACATCACTGGCGAACCGCTGGAGATGATCACCAAGGTGCCGAAGGGGCGAATCGTGGAAGTGCGGCTCTCCGACGCACCTCGGGACGTGACGCCGTCCGAACTGACTCACTCGCAACGGCTGATGCCTGGAGACACCGGGGTGATCAATTCCGCAGCCGTGCTGACGCAGGCGCAGCTTGCCGGTTTCGACGGGCCGGTGACGCCGTGGGCCGATCGCTCGACGCTGGCGGGTCGCGGCCGGGAGCGGATCGTCAAGGTTGCCGGTGATCGGCTGGAGGCCGTCTGGCGTGAAGCCGGTCTGCCGATCGTGCCGCGGTGGTTCACGCCCGTTGCCAAGGATGCCTTCGGCAGGCCGCTCAACGAAGAAGTGTTTGCCGGCGCCGAGTAAAGAGTCCGTCGCGTGAAGACGGCGAGTGAACAACGTGCCGCCACGATGGTGCTGGAATGATGGTCAGGCCCGGAGGGCCGGTTCAGCACCAGCCGACGGAGGTCGGCCAAGGCAAGGGCGGCAGGATGCCGAGCCTTGCCGTGAAGACAGCATCAGGCCCCTTCGCGAATCCATTCGACCTTGGGTGAGCC